>JANXDG010000084.1 GCA_025059805.1 Endomicrobiia bacterium | reverse complement strand
TTCAATATGTGAACATCATTTACTTCCATTTTTTGGCAAAATTCATATTGCATATATTCCTCATAAAAAACGTCTGTTAGGTATCTCAAAACTTGCACGGTTAGTTGAAGTGTTTTCAAAACGGTTACAACTACAAGAACGGCTCACAAAACATATCGCTGACGCAATAATGGAGAAAGCAAAACCGTTAGGTTGTATGGTAGTATGTGAAGCAGAACATCTATGTCTTTCAATGCGTGGTGTTAAAAAACCAGGACATAAAATTATAACCTCTTGTGTGCGCGGAGTATTTTTAAAAGATCTTCGTGCAAGAATGGAAGTTTTAGAGTTGATTAAGGATTAGGCACAATATGACAAAATATATACGAGCAAAACAGCAAAGAAAAAAAAGTAAAGTTAAAGAAAACAAAACAGAATATGCAGTAATGATAGGTCCCTACAAAGTCAATGATTTTTATCATGGAGATGCTTTAGAACTACTAACTTTTATTCCTAATAATAGCATAGATTTGATTATAACAGATCCACCGTTTGGCATTGACTTTAAACATAATATGGGTTTTTATAACAGAAAACAATCTAACGTAATGTATGGTTATAAAGAGGTTAGAAAAGAAAATTATTATGAATTTTCTCTAAAATGGATAAAAGAAAGTTGGAGAGTTTTAAAAGCAAATGGCAGCATTTATATTGTTTCTGGTTGGACAAATTTAAAAGATATTTTGAACGCAATAGATAACACAGGATTTAATTTAATAAATCATATAATATGGAAGTATCAGTTTGGGGTTTACACGAAAAAAAAATTTGTGACTAGTCACTATCACATTCTTTACTGTGTAAAGAATCCCAAAAATTATACTTTTAACAAAATTGAAAACTATCCTGAAGATGTTTGGATAATAAACCGTGATTATCAACCTAATAAGGTAAAAACACCAACTCGTCTTCCTGAGAAACTTGTTGAAAAAATAATTTTATATTCAAGCAAAGAAGGCGACATAATTTTAGATCCTTTTGCTGGTTCGGGTACAGTTGGCGTTTGTGCTAAAAAACTTAATCGTAATTTTATATGTTTTGAGATAGTAAAAGAATATGTAGAACTTGCAAAATATAGATTAACTCATGGAGATTTCCCTAAAGAAGAGAAAACAAAAAAAATTGAAGAGGAACTTCCTTTATTTACGAAATAGATTATGCAAGAATTCTTTAATCATGCTAAATTCGTATTTAAAGAGTATCGTAAAAGATTCGTCGAAGATTCTTTATTACAAGAAGAATTTTTAGATGCTATAAAAAATCTTTTGTCTTTATATGATACAAAAATTTATGAAAATAGGTTTATTGTGGGTGGTGTTGTAGAATTTATTATTCTTGCTTCATTCAATGCACTAAATTTTAATGCTATACATATAGGCAAAGAAAACGAAAGGTTTGATATACAAGTTAAATATAAAAACTTTTCTATTCAATATTCGGTAAAGAGTACATTCACAAAGTCAGATATACGGTTAATAAATGTGTTAGGTGAAAGTACAAAAACAAAATGGGAAGAACCAACAATTTTTGTCATCCCACATTGTGGAGTTGCTTATGCAGACATTACACTTATAGATAAAAATTCTTTAATTCGTCAAGCAGATGTGTTAGTAATAAAACGGAAAAGTTTAGAAAATCTTTTTAATAGTCAACCAGAATTAATTATCAAAATGGAAATACCTTTCAAAGAAGAGATAGCAACAACAGGACAAAAAATAGCAAGCGAAGATATTGCTAAGGAATTGTTAAAAAAATATAAAAAACTAACACTATAGAGTTTCCATTTTATATGAAAATTATAGGAATTCTTAACATCACACCGGATTCGTTTTATGATGGTGGCAAGTATTTAAACTTAGATGATGCATTAAAACAAGTAGAAAAACTTATATCTGAAGGTGCAGATATTATAGATGTTGGTGGGGAGTCAACTCGTCCTGGAAGTCAACCTGTATCTGTGGAGGAAGAACTTAGCCGTGTCATCCCTGTGATTAAAGAAATTAAAAAACAGTGGCCAAATATACCTGTATCTATTGATAGTTATAAATATGAAGTGGTAAAATCA
>JANXDG010000055.1 GCA_025059805.1 Endomicrobiia bacterium | reverse complement strand
TGAAAATAAACATCCTGACTTAATTATACTTGACATAATGCTTCCACAGATGGATGGTTTTGAGATATGTAAAAAATTGAAATCTCATACAAGACTAAGCGATGTGCCAATCATTTTTCTTTCAGCTAAGTCTGAAGAAGTGGACAAAGTTGTTGGTTTAGAACTTGGTGCTGATGATTATATTACAAAACCATTTTCAGTAAGAGAACTTGTAGCGAGAGTAAAAACTGTTCTAAGAAGACAACAGATAAAACAAAAAGAAAAATTGGTTAAGGTAGGAAATATTTTAGTTATAAATACGGAAACATACGAAGTTTTTGTAGAAGGTGAGAAAGTTGACCTTACAACAACAGAATTTAAGTTACTTTTAGTTCTTGCAGAAAATAAGAATAAAGTTTTCAGTCGGGATCAACTATTAGATTACCTTTGGGGTACACAAAAAGCTGTACTTGATAGAACCATAGATGTTCATATAACTCACCTGAGAGAAAAACTTGGTAAAGCAGCAAAGTTTATAAAAAATGTTCGTGGTGTGGGATACAAAATTTCTGAATGAAAAAATCTCTGTTTTTTAAAATTTTGAAAAATTATTTTTTGTTAATTCTTCTACTAATACTATTATTTCTTACAACGGAAAGTGTAAAGTTTGTCTATACAAATTATTCAATTTTTATAATTTTAGTTGCTATCATATTAGTTGTCGGAGTCGCACTTCTAACTGCTCGCTCAATTACTCAACCGTTAAAAGAACTAACCTATGCAATAAAAGAAGTTGCAAAAGGAAATTTCAATACAAAAGTTAGTATTAAAAATAATGACGAGTTAGGAGTATTATTTGAAAACTTTAACTCTATGGTTTCAAATTTTATTAGTATAATTGAAGGGTTACAATATGAAAAAGAAAGAATAAAAAATATTTTTTCTTCAATTCAGGAAGCAGTAGTGTTGTTAAGTATTGAAGGAAAAATACTTTTATATAATGAAAAGTTTAAACAACTTTGTAAACTACCACCTGAAGAAAAACATTATTTAGAAGTATTAATTTCGTCAGATTTTAATGAATTAGTAAAAAAATCTATACAGATAAAGAAAAATTTAACTCAACAAATAGAAATATTAGGTGAGACATATCTTTGTAGCATAAGTTTTGTCTCAGAAAAAGAACTCGTGGTCTTGCTTTACAACATTACTCAACATACTCAACTACAAATCGTCAAAAAAGAACTTATATCAAACATAATCCATGAACTTAAAACACCACTTACAAGTATTAGAGGTTTTGCTGAAACTATGTATGAAGAGACAAATAATGAACATCATAGATATTACTTAAATATAATCCTTGCAAATACTGATAGATTAATAAATATTATAAACGACCTAACCACACTTTCACAACTTGAACATAAAGATGTAAAACTTGAAATAGAAGATGTGGATTTAAAGGAAGTAGTTGCTACAGTTTGTGACCTTTTTAAGCAAAAACTGAATAAGAAAAACTTAAACTTAAAGATTGAACTGCCAGATATATTAAAACCTATAAAAGCTGATAAGTTCCGTATAGAACAACTTCTTGCGAACCTTTTAGACAATGCAGTAAGATATACAGAGGAAGGATATGTAAAAATTTCTGTTTCTCAAAATGATACACACACATACATAGAAGTTGAAGATACAGGTATCGGTATACCAAAAGAGTATCAACAAAGAATTTTTGAACGGTTCTTTGTAGTGGATAAAGCTCGGTCTCGTCAGACAGGAGGGACAGGTTTAGGATTAGCAATAGTAAAACATATAGTAGAATTACATAAAGGCAAAATTTTTTTAGAAAGCCAGGTTGGCACAGGGACAAAATTTAAGGTTGTACTAAACAATAAGATATAGATTTTGACAGGTATTTATTTAACTATTAAAATTTTATATAAATAAAACTTATATATAACTGGTCTGTAGACGAAAAAAAGTTTAAAAAAGAAAATCCAGAGGCGTACAAGATCTGGAAGATACAACAGATGATAAACTATGGCCTTGACGGCGAAAAATTAGACGAAAAACTTGTTAAAAAATTTTATATAACAAGTGAGACACTTTTATCTATTTTTTATTTACATCATCGTATCTCAGAGAATATTGACTTTTTTGTGAAGAAGAATTTTCAAAGCTTCCTATAAAAGCTTTCTTAAAAAAGTTGAAAAAAACTTAATTCAGAAAAATTTAACTTCCGTGAATTTTTAGGACTTAAGACATTTGTGTTACATTTCAAAGATGGTGATATTTTAAAAATTGACTTTAACTACTATCCTTTTCCAAGAATTGAAAAAGGAATAAAATATAAAAACATACAGGTTGATAGTATTTTAGACATAGCAGCTAATAAAATTCACACAATTTTTATGCAACCACGAGTAAGAGATTTCGTAGATATATATTTTATAATAAAAGAGAAAAATTATTCTTTAGAAGATTTAATAATAAAAGCAAAGACAAAGTTTGACTGGCAGATTGAACCTGTAGAATTAGGTAAACGTTTATTACAAGCAGCTGAACTGGCTGACTATCCACGGATGGTAAAAAAACTAAATCATAACGAATGGAAACAACTTTTTTTAAAACGAAGCAAAAAAACTTAAAAAAGAAATTTTTAAGTAAAAGATATGCATTTATTGAAATTCATTTTTCTCGTTGATATTTCTCTCCAAAGATTATAAAATTGGAAATAAAAATTCCATTTTTGAACAAAATATGGAAAAATTAATCCCACGATTTTTTAAACCGCCGAGATAAAGTTTCTTTTGAACCAAGAGCTACAAGTAAAACAACCTTGCTTAAGCAAAGTTTTCTTGATACTTTATGGATAGACCTGCTTGTATTCCTTGTGAAGAATTTTTATTTTCTTTAAGTCCTGAAAAAGCTTGAATTAAAGTTCTTAATATATTCTGATTTTTATACTACAGAAAAAAGCACTAAAATGGTAAACCGACTTAAGGATCGGCTACGGACTTCTATTCTTGCTTGATTTTTTATTTTGTAATTTAGTATAAAACTAAAGTATATCTGGACTCTGTAAAGTTTTACATAAACAAGTAGATGAAGTGTAAAAACTGTGGTTATGAAGTTAAAGAGAAAAAGAAATTTTGTACCCAGTGTGGCAGTAAATTAACTCTCCTTTGTTCTTCTTGTGATAGTGAAGTAGATGTAAACGATAAATTCTGTGGTTTTTGTGGTACAAGGTTAATACAAGAAACAGATACTACTTCCGTAGAGATAGATAGTTCTCCTATTTCCTTTCCTGATATTTATATTGGTAAAAAAGAATTCAAACCTGAAGATGTGAAACCTTCCAAGAAACAGGTTGTTTCAGAACAACGATTTATCTCTGTTCTTTCAGCTGATGTTTGTGGTTTTACTTCGCTTGTTGAACAATCAGACCCTGAAAAAGTTCGTGAGGAACTTGACAAACTGTTTCGTGAAATATCAGATGTGATAATTCGTTATGACGGTTTGATATACAAATATATAGGTGATGAGATACTCTGTATTTTTGGTTTACCAGGAGCACACGAAGATGACCCGTTCCGCGCAGTATTAGCTGCACAAGAAATTCAAGCAAAGCTGACACATAATAAATGTATTCAAACTACTACCAGCGAGATAACATTGAAATTTGTAATCACTTCAGGTGTAGCAATAGTTAATTTTTCTCCATGGAAAAACGATTACGAGATACATGGTGAGGTGTTTTTAGAATTAGAACATCTTAAAAAGTTAGCCAAGCCAGGACAGATACTTATCTCTGATAAAACTATGAAGTTTGTAGAAGAATCTTTTGAATTTCAACCTGTGGAAGGGGACAAAAAATTTCCTACAATAAAGTGTTACGAAGTAGTCAGAAAAAAAGTAGTAAAAGCGTTTCACCGACGGTTAAGAGCTAAACTTGTTGGCAGGGATGAAGAAATACGACTTTTACAAAAAATTGTAGATAGGACAATTTCTGGTGAACCTTTTGTAGTAGGTATTGTGGGTGATGCAGGATTGGGTAAGTCACGACTTCTCCACGAGTTGTTAACTACCTATCTACATAATAAAGATTTAGTTATATTAACATCTCGTGCTGTACAATTCCAACAGACCACAGCGTATATACTTTGGCTTGAGATACTTAAACAGGTGTTCAACATTACCGAAATAGACACAAAAGAAAGTATCTTACAAAAAATTACAGAAAAGATTAATGAGTTCAAATTAGATAAAGAAACATTGTTACCGTGTTTTAGTTCACTTTTAGGTATAAGAGATATATCGTCTCCAGATGTAGTTTCTGAAGAAAAAAGGAAACAAGTTTTTATTGCAATTAAAGACCTACTGTTTTCTATTGCTGAACAGAAACCATTAATTTTAGTTTTTGAAGATCTTCATTGGATAGATCCTGACTCGTATGCTCTTCTTACATTTATTATTGACAATCTTACGGCACTTCCTGTACTAATTTTATGTCTTTATAGGTCATATTTTTCACACAAATGTAGTAATAAAGCAAATTTTATACAAATAACACTTAAAGAATTAAGTCGTGAAGAAAATAGCGAAATGATAAATTCGTTGTTAGGGACAAATGTTATTCTACCATCGGAGATTAAAGAACTTATTATTGAGAAATCCGAAGGTAATCCATATTATACAGAAGAAATTGTGAAGTCACTTATAGATATGGGCTATCTTGAGTTAGATGAAAAAACATCTACTTGGCAGGTGAAAAAGGATTTAACAGGTTTAGTTGTTCCTGAGACAATTCAAGGGATAATACTTTCACGGATAGATAGATTACCACAACAGGTAAAACAAGTATTACAAACAGCATCTGTTATAGGAAGATTTTTCCGTATATCTCTGCTTAAAGAGTCGTTACCTAATATCACAGAAACTGATATTTTTAATATTCTTTCAGAATTGGAGAAGTTAGAGATAGTTTTTTTAAGGGTTTCTTTCCCAGAAAAAGAATATTTGTTCAAACATGTGCTTATCCAAGAAACAATATATAACAGTATTACTGAAGAGTTAAAGCAACAGTTACATGAAAAAGTAGCTTTTGGTATAGAAAAACTTTATACTCAAAACCTACAGGACTATTATGAACTTCTTGCGTACCATTTCTGTCGTACACAAAATTATGAAAAAGCAGTAAAATACCTTCTTTTGTCTGGTGATAAAGCTTTTATCCTTTTCAGTAACGAATTGTCCCTTAATTATTATAAAAAAGCAGTTGAAATGTCTTATAAACTTAAATCTGTAGAAGAACAGATTAAATGTTTTGTTAAACTTGCAGATATTTATTTTCATATGGGCGACCTTACCCATGCACTTGAAAATTATACCAGAGCGTTAAATTTTGCTGAGATATCAGGTATAGAAGTTAACTATCCTGAGGTTTTGTTTCAAATTGGAAGAATATACCGACGAAAAGGTGAACTTACTCTTTCTTTAGAATTTTTCCAAAAAGTTCTGCAGATTGCACAACAAAAAAATGATCTTCTATGGCAGGCAATGGCATACCATAGGATTGGTAATATCCTTAACGACAGAGGTTCCCTTGAAAAAGCTGAAGAATATTACTTGAAAGCAATAGATATTGCACAAAGAATTAAAAACTTGTTAATTGAATCTATGGTAACTGAAAACTTAGGTGAGATTGCACAAAAAAGGGGTGACCTTGAAACAGCAGACAAACTTTATAACAAATCACTTGAGATAAAGAAAAAACTGAACAACTTAGAAGGCGTTGCATATTCATATAGAGCAATTGCAAAACTTTATTACGAATTAGGGGATCTTGAAAAAGCTTCTTCTTACGCAGAAAAATCGTTAGAGATAACATCAAAAATTGGGTACAAAGCTCATATGGTTTGGACATATGCACTTTTAGGTGATATTTATCTACGGCTTGGAAATATACCTAAATCACAAGAATGTCTACAAGAAGGACTGCGAATGAGTAAAGAAATGGGGTATCGTTTAGCGGAAGCTGTTGCCTGTTCAGGTCTTGCACGGGTTAGTCGTCGTCTCGGTAATTTGCATGAATGTCTTGAATATTCAAGGGAAGGGTACAAAATTGTAAAAGAGATAAATGAGAAAAAAAACTTACCTCAATTTACTGTAGAATTAGCTAATGCGTATAAGTATATTGGTGATTTGGAAACTGCTATGAAGTATTACCAAGAAGGGTTGCAATTAGCTCAAGAAAATAATGATATTAGCTATGAAGCAAACTGTTGTTTTTCATTAGCTCATTTATTATACAACCAAGGCATTTTTGGCGATGCGTTAAAATTGTTAGAAAAAAGTTTACAACTTAGGACGAAAACAAGTAATAAAATAGGTATCGCTTATTCTTACAACCAGCTTAGTTATATATGGTCAGACATAGGCGATGGACAAAAAGCAAAGGATTATGCTGAACGGTCACTTGCAATTTCACAAGAAATTGGATATCAGGATATTCTTGCGTGGACATTTGGGTGTTTATCACGTGCATACAATGCTATAGGCGATTTTAAACGCAGTGAACATTTTGCTAATAAATCGTTAGAAATAGCACAAAAAATGAATTACCAACGATACCTATGTATTGCTTATTATGATCTTGCACATATACATAGCGTACGAGAAGAATACGAGAAAGCGTTTACTTTAAATTCTTATGCACTTGAAATAGCTAAGAAAATTGATGAAAAAATGGAACAAGCACGAATTCTTACAGCATTAGCATATAACTGTCTTAATTTAAACAAAAAAGAACAAGCAATAAAATTTTTTCATCAATCATTGTTTATATCCGAACAAATGAAACTCTTATATTTACTCAAGGGAATATACTACCAACTTGGTAAGCTGTCTAAAGAAGATGATGAACTAATATTAGCTAAGGAGTACTACGAGAAAGCGTTAACAGTATTTAAGAAAGTTGTTGACAATATGGATGAACCTACTAAACAAATATATCTTAATAAAAGACAACACGAAAGAAAAAAGTTAATAGATGAATATATTACCGTTTTAGAAAATTTGAAAGAAAAAATTCCTGAAGAATTTTTTTGGATAAAAAATGAAATGTTATAAATGTGGATTTCAAAATAGAGACACAGTAAAGTTTTGTACAAACTGTGGTTCTGTACTAAAATTAGTATGTACAAATTGTGGTAGCGTGTTACTTCCTGAATACAGGTTTTGTGGTGATTGTGGAACTCCAGTTGATACTATTACAAGACCAAATTATGAGACACGATTTAGTGAAGAAACCGTTACACTGCCAACTTCAGCAGATATAGAAGAACTAATAAAACAGCCACCTTTTCACAGTAAACATGTAGAAGAAAGAAGGGAAATAACTGTTGTATATGTTGACCTTACAGATTTTGCCAAAGCTATGGATATTCCAGCTACTATAAAACATAATTTGTTTCAAGAAACGGTAAGTAAGATTACAGAAATAATACGTCCTTATGAAGGATACATCCACAAAGTTTTGCATGACAGTGTTCTGTTGCTTTTTGGCTTACCAGTAAAACATGAGGATGACACTGAACGAGCAGTGTTTTCCGCTATAGAAATAAGGACAAGGTTAAACAGTATTTTTGCAAAGTTTAATTTACAGCCAAAGATAACAATAAATACTGGAGAAGCTGTTTGGATGGGATTAGGTAGTGAACTTAAGTACGAATATACAGTAATAGGTGATGTAGTAAATACCTGTGCACATATGAGAGATGTTTGCCAACAAGGACAAATACTAATTACCGAACAGGTATGTAAAAAAGTTGAAGGAAAATTTAGTGTACACCTTACACCGATAAAGAATATCCGTGGTAAAAAAGAAATAATAAAAATATACGAAGTTGTAGGAGTGAGTGAAGAAAAAAGTTTTTTACCAAAAAGAAGATGGTGTGCAAAACTTGTTGGAAGAGATATTGAAATTGCTTTACTTAAAAAACATGTTGACAAACTTCTTGCAGGTGAGAGTGCATTTATTGCAATAGTAGGTGAAGCAGGTATAGGTAAGTCACGGCTTATCTATGAACTATATCATAATTATCTTGTGAACGCTAATGTATGTGTACTTAAAGGAAGATGTATTTCATATGCAAGAACCACACCTTATTTTATGTTTATGGACATATTGAAACAACTATTTGGTATCACTGAAACTGATGGTTTTGAAGATATTTTATCCAAAATTAAGTCAAAATCTGTAGAACTTGAAATTGACCCCATTAACACTGTCCCACCGCTTTGTTTTCTTCTTGGGATAAAACAGCAAGAGGTTATGGAAAAATTTCTTTCGTTAGGACCGTTTGAACGTAAAAAATTTACATTTAACACAATTACTGCTTTACTTTTAGCACAGGCAAAAAAAATACCACTTGTTTTAATTGCGGAAGATTTGCACTGGGTTGACCCTGCATCTTACGAATTATTAACAGAGATCATCACTAAAATTTCAACAGTACCGTTAATGGTGATTGCACTTTACCGGCCAGAGTTTAAACATAACTGGTCAAAAGAAAAAGTTTATAATCAATTATCCCTTACACCACTTACAAAAACAGAAATTATTGAAATGACAAGATCTATCCTGCAGACAGAAAAGTTATCTGAAGATTTAGAAACACTCCTGTATAAAAAAACTGAAGGGAATCCGTTTTTTATTGAAGAAATACTTCGTGTTTTAATAGAGACAAAAATAGTTACAAAAAAAGATGATCAGTATGTACTTAGTGGGTCTTTAGAAAAAATAAAACTGCCTGATACAATACAAGGTATTGTACTATCACGGATTGATGTTTTACCCGAAGATGTTATTGAAGTTCTTAAATATGCATCTGTAGTTGGTAGGATTTTTAGTGTAGATATAATAAAAACATTTATACAGAAAGATATAGAAAACTTGTTAAAAAAAGCTGAAGAACAAGAAATAATATTTTTAAGAAATACAGTTCCTGAGAAAGAATATATTTTCCGTCATGTACTTATTCAAGAGAGTATTTATCAAAGTATACCACTAACTATACGTGAAAAAATTCATTATGACCTTGCAACTTATTTTGAAAAGGTTGTTCCAGAAAATTATGAGATAATCGCATACCACTATTCTCTGACACAGGCAAAAGACAAAGCTGTTGAATATTTGGTTAAATCTGGTGAAAAAGCTTTAAGAGTATATGCGACAGATGCTGCGATAGAAACTTTTTCTAAAGCAGTGGAATTCGCTGAAAGTTTAAACAATCCACACCTAATTTGTAAAACAAAGTTAAAGTTAGGCACAGCTTATTTTGCACAAGGTAAACTTGAATTAGCACTTACCGAGTTTAAAAAAGCATTATCTATTGCTGAAGAGATAAACTCAGAAATTGATATTATGCAAATTGAATTTGAGAAAGGACGTGTCCACAGAAGGTTCGGCGAACTTAATGAAGCAGAAAAATCATTCCAACATGCAATGCAACTTGCTTCTAAACTAAATCAGCAACCTATGCTTGTTATGGTGTACCATCGTCTTGCAACACTTGCCCGTGATAAAGGTGATAAGGAAACTGCACAGGAATATATAAAAAAAGCGTTGGACATAGCAGAGGTATTAGGTGATAAAAAATCACAAGCTATAGCTTATGAATGGTTAGCACTTTTTAGTGAGAGGGATGGTGATGTGTCAAAAGCAGAAGAACTTTATACAAAAGCACTTGAAATAGAGAAAGCAATAGGGAACCGTTGTGGTGAAGTGTTTATTTACAGAAATATGGGTGTTCTTAAAAGAGACCTTGGCAATTTTAAGTCAGCAATAGAATATTTTGAGAAGGCATTAACTATTGCTGAATCAATAAACGACCGTAGTGGTATGGGGTGGGTTTATTATTCACTTGGTGAAGCATATCTTCGTATTGGCGAACTTGAAAAAGCTTTAAGATACACAATGGATGGATTAAGTATATCTAAAGAGATGGGGTATAAATCGCTTGAAGCTAACATTTTAAATGTGTTAGCATCTATAAACAGGCGGTTAGGTAAATACGAAGAGGCTGAAGAAATTATGGAAGAAGCGTTAGAAATTGCGACTAATGTTGAGGATTATATTTTGCAAACACAAACTTATATTCGTCTTGGTGCTACTTACCGAGATACAGGTAAAATAAAAGAAGCAAAAAAATGTTGGGAAGAAGCTTTGAGAATTTCACAACAAAATAATGATATTAGGAATCAAGCGTTTGTATATCCCTGTATAGCATTGTTAGAATATCATAAAGGGGATTTCTTAAAAGCAATAGAGTATTATGAGAAAGCGCTTGAGATAGAAACTAACCTTAAGAATTCTCACGGACAAGCTACTATAGAGTTGTTCCTTGCAGAAATATGGCATTATCTTGGTGATATGGAAAAGATAGTGAAACATTTGGATATAGCAAAAGAACTTATATTTAAAAATGATTACAAAGATTTGATGGTTTTCCTGTATATTATTATGTCCCGTTATGCTCATCTACAGAAAGAACTTGATTTATACAAAACATATTGTGAAAAAGCATTACAAATTGCTGACCAGCTTGGATATGTGCGTTCACAGGCAATGGCAAATTTAAACCTGTCAATTTTTTATTCTATAAATAACGAAATAGATAAAGCATTAAACTTTGCACTTAAAGGACTTGAACTTATACAATCTTCAAAGGAACAGTTTGAATATGCACGCCATCTGTTTAATATTGGAGCTATATATTATAATAGCGGAGATTTAACAAAAGCAAAAGAATATTTGTTTCAAGCTGAACGCTATGCTGTAATGTTTGAGCAGAACCGCCACTTAATAATAATCTATCATTTCTTAGGAAAAATATTTGAAAAAGAAGATAGACTCAAAGAAGCATTAGAAAACTATATTAAATCATTTAAATTGCGTAAAGAGTTGATATCTTTGATGCCAGAGAAAACACGAATACTTTTTCTTAAAATGCAAAATAGAAAAAAGTTAAACGAAGAAATTATAAATGTTTGTAATAAGTTACAAATACCTGTGCCACAAGATGTTTCTTTTGAATACACCGTTATAAATAATACTATCGTGTAGAGCTATAATTTCTATTATGAATTTGTATTATATTGATTTTTGATATTCAAAAGAATTTCTAACAAACTATTTAGTAAAATAAAAATTACTAAAAGCAGACCTTACAGAGCTGCAAAAGAAGAAAGTGGATGATTTTGTTAAATTTTTTAATTGCCAGTTGCGACTTTTTACAAACTAATGAGGATTACCCATTTTAACTCTCTCTCTCCGATGTTTATTTAATAAATAAAATTTTGTATAAAAAAATGATAACCGATACTTAAGGCTCAGATATCTCTTTTTATTTACACTTTTGTATTTAAGAGGATATTGACCCTTTTTGTGAAGAAGAATTTTCAATGCTTCCTATAAGAGCTTTCTTAAAAAAGTTGAAAAAAACTTAATTTAGAGAAACTTAATTTCCGTGGATTTTTATGGCTTAAAACATTTGAGTTGCGTTTCCAAAGAGAGGATACTTTAGAAATTTATTTTAACTTCTATCTTTGTTTAAGAGTTGAAAATGTAATAAAATTTTTACTGATTTCTGTTAAAAATTATGTTTTGTTATATTTTAGATGGGTACAATATAATCAAACAATCAGAAAAGTTTGCTGCAAAAGATTTATTTACACAAAGAAACTTACTTATAAAATTTCTAATTAAACACAAACCTCAAGGTTCATATAAAAACAAAGTAATTATTGTTTTTGATGGCAACCCAGATGTTCAATATAGAGGTTATAATAACTTAAAGAACTATAATATTGAGATTATATTTAATTTACTTCTTATCAGTCAGCAGATGAAAAGATAAAACAGATTGTAAGGAACTTAAAGAATAGAAAAGAAGTAGTAGTTGTTTCTGACGATAAAGAGATAATATATTATGTAAGATACTATGGGGTAAAAGTTTTGTCTGTTAAGAAGTTTATTAAAGATAAGGAAGTATCAACTTCTAAAAATTATTTAGATGAAAAAAGCAGTGTCTCCTCAGATAAACTTAAAGAAATAAATGAAGAAATTAAAAAAAAGTTTGGTATATAGCTTATTGTGTTTAATTCTTCTGAATTCCAACTGTATATTAAGCAAAAACAAGAATCTATGAGGACAAAAATAATCTGTACTATAGGGCCTGCTTCAAAGAGTGAATCTGTCTTAACACAAATGATTAAGGAGGGTATGTCTGTTGCGAGGATAAATTTTTCACACGGAACCTACAAAGAAATTAAAGAAAGAGTCAACACAATAAGAAAAGTTTCAAAAAATCTTCGTAAAAACATACTTATCTTTGCAGACCTTCAAGGACCAAAAATAAGAATAGGTAGGTTTAAAAATGACAAGGTTTTTCTTACCCCAAACCAAAAATTTATAATTACCACAAAGGAACTTAAAGGAGACAAAAACAAAGTTAGTGTTGACTACAAAGAACTTCCAAAGTTTATAAAACCAAAAGATAAATTATTTCTTGATGATGGTAAAATTGAACTTGTTGTAGAAAAAGTAAAAGATGAAGATATAATATGTAAAGTAATAGAGGGAGGAGTTCTTTCTTCAAGAAAAGGTCTCACAGTAAAAGAAAAATTCCTTCCTTTAGAACCAATTACACAAGAAGATAAAAAAGACATAGAATTTGCTTTGTCTTTAGGAATAAACTGGTTTGCACAGTCATTTGTAAGAAAAAAAGAAGATGTTTTAAAGTTAAAAGAATATCTTAGAAGTTTAGACAAAAACAAAAAATTTTTTGTGATTGCAAAGATAGAAGATGCGTTTGGTTATAAAAATATTGATGGAATCTTAGAAGTTGCAGATGGTGTGATGGTTGCAAGAGGAGATCTTGGTGTTTCTGTAGAAAGAGCTTTAGTGCCTATCATACAAAAAGAAATTATTGAAAAAACAAACAAAGCAAAAAAATTAGATATAATTGCAACACAGATGTTAGAAACAATGGTTGAAAGCCCACATCCAACAAG
>JANXDG010000047.1 GCA_025059805.1 Endomicrobiia bacterium | reverse complement strand
TTACTTTATAGTAGTGACCTTATAGGTGGTTGGTTTGGAGGTGTTTTTGCAGGGTTGATGTTTTTACCAGTAATAGGCATAGTGGAGACATGTATTGTAGCATCAATAGTTAAGTTTCTGAGTTTTATTACTTTGATAAGTTTTAGGTAAAACAAACTTTTAGGACAACTGAATTATTAAGATGAACCATTTTATTTCAATCGTATCAGGAATATTACTTGGATATCTTGCAGGACTTTTAGGAGTTGGTGGTGGAGAGTTTAGGTTGCCAGTTTTGCTTTATGTTTTGAAACTACCAATACTTTCAGCAATAACAGGGAATCTTTTCGTAGGGCTGGCTACTGTAGTATTTTCGTTTATTGTAAGACTAAAACTTGGCCTGCTTGACAGTGATATTCTAAGAATAGCATTGAATAGCATTAGTTATGTCCATAGCATCTGTTTTGGAAGCATACATTGGCGCTGTCATTACAAATAAAATTAAGACAAAAATGTTAAAAATAATTATTATTATATTCCTTATAATCGTAGGTATAAAATTTCTCTTAAAACCAATATTTAAATGGCAACATTCACAGTTATTTTTGACTTTTTGGCAACAAAATCTGGCTGCGGTAATATCAGGTACGGTGATAGGTATAATAAGTGGTATTTTTGGTGTAGCAGGTGGCGAATTTAGGATTCCAGTACTTATTTACCTTTTCGGTATGGATATTAAATTAGCAGGGACGGCAAGCCTTTTAGTTTCTATACCAACTGTAGCAACTGGATTTCTTAAACACCATCATCTTAATCATTTTGATAAACAATATGCTTTAGTTGTAATGTTGATGAGTGTAGGATCTTTAATTGGGAGTTACCTTGGTGCAAAAACTGTGTATTTTTTGCATAAAGAGATATTAGAAATACTACTTGGCAGTATACTTATTCTTGCTACAGTAAGAATGTGGACAAAACCGTAAGTTTGTAAAGTCACTGTTGAATTGTGTATCAGTATTTTGTATTTTTAATTAAAACAAACTAATTTAAATTTAAGTCTATGCCTGTTTACGAATATATTTGTAAAAAATGCAATACGGAGTTTGAACTTTTACTGTTTTCAGGTGAAGAACCAGTATGTCCAAAATGTGGGAGTAAAGAATTATTAAAGAAAATTTCGTTAGTAAGTTTTTGTACAGATAGTATAAATACTTCGTCTAATTTATCCTCAGGTTCTTCAAGTTGTTCAACTTGCAGTAGTAAGAGCTGTTCAAGCTGTAAGTAGAATGAGTTTCTAAATCTACATTTCTTGGGAATGCTCACCTTATATTTCTGGAAAAGGATTAAGAAGATGTTGCGCTATTAAATATTGGTCATCAAATCTTAAAGCGTAAATCTTAAATATTTCAATAACGGAAGAAAGTTCTATTTTTGAATTTTTGTAATTTCTTATTATTCGTAAGAAGTTTTGTTTTTCTATTTTTGTGAGACGGTTAGAAAGATGTCCGAAGATATGAGTTAAAGTATTTACTATATTACTTCTTTTAAAACTTAGTTTTAACATATCTTTAAATGTTTCCTCGTAGTTTAGCTGGATATCTTTTAAATTATTCTTTTTATGTTGTGCTAAAAGATTCCCCATAATCTTGAGATGTTTTTGTGATATACACATAAATATATATTTATGTCTCGTATGAAATTCTATTAACTCACTAATAGTAGATTTTGAATTTTGAAATCTAAACAACATAAAAACTTTTGTTAGAAATTCCCACAAGAGATTTTTGTTTTTTAATCTACCCTCGTCTGTTATAGGTAGATAGGGGAGGAACTCTTTAATTATTCTTGCGAACACTCCATAGGTTCTTCCATATGGTTTGTCATTGACATAGTATTTACAGTTCCCAATTCCGCAACTTGGAGATTTTGCTTTTAATATAAACCCGTGAATTTTATCATTAAACTTTCTAATAAATTTATGTGAAAATTCTTCAAGTTTTTCAGTTATATCAGCTTTTGTATCTTCTTGTATAACTTTAAATGTATCACCAACTTTGTGTAACCTTATAGGTTTTCTTGGGATACCAAGACCGATTTCTACCTCAGGACATACGTTTACTAAGTTAAATAACGATTTTATTTTGTTGATAATTTCGTCATTAACTGCTGTTCCATTATATCTGTATTCAAATCCGTTTAAGCACGCACTTATTCCAATTGTAGGTTTCATCTTGATGTAAATTAAAACTCTACTTTTGGAGTTTCTTTTGCTTCTTGTTTTGCTTCAAAATAAATGTCTTTCTTTTCAAAACCAGCTATTTTTGCTACAATGTTACTTGGGAAGCGTTGTACTAAGATGTTGTATTCTTTTACTACTTCATTATATCGTCTTCTTTCTGTTGCGATTCTGTTTTCTGTTCCTGCGAGTTCATCTTGAAGTCGGATAAAATTTTCGTTTG
>JANXDG010000016.1 GCA_025059805.1 Endomicrobiia bacterium | reverse complement strand
TCATTATAACGCATCAATGTTAAATTTAGATGAACTTATTGGCTATCCTGTTAAACTTCCAAATGGGAAAATTAATTACCAACCACTGCCTTGTTCATGTTGGGATAAAGAAGCAATATTTATTGACGAAATTTCTAGGTGTAAACCTGACACTCAGAACAAGTTTTTTTCAATTATATATGAAAAACGAATATATGGAATGTTTTTAGATAGATTAATCTACAGATGGGCAGCAATGAATCCACCTAAATTTGAAGATGACGATATAACACCAGAAACATTAGTTACCGAAGGTACTTATCCATTAGATGTTGCCTTAGCAGATAGGTTTAACTACATACTAAAATTTCCCAACTTTCATGAAATGGAGGAAGATATAAAATATAAAATAACAAGTAGATTAGAAACTCATAAAATAAATAAAGAATTAACAGATTGGTTAAAAAATATAATTTATAAAACTAAATTATATTTTAATGAAGTTGTAAAAGAATACTTTCATAAATTTGACAAATATTTAGTTTATCTAAGTGAGGAATTAAAAAAGATAAATATTTATCTCTCAACTCGCAGAATAAGAGTTATAAAAGACAATATTCTTTGGTACATCTCAACAGTTTTAGCTACAGGCAAAGAAGTAGAACTTTATTGGATAACATTTAATACTACTGTCTGTTCACTACCTCAGCGAGCATACTTAAAAGTTGACGATTCGCAACTGAACATAATTATTTCTAACACAATAAAAAGATCCATAGATAAATATAACCCTAAAGTATTAGTTGACTATGAAAAAGATATTTATGAAAGAATCTTTTTAGTTATAGAACTTTTATTAGAGAGCAATATAGAAAAAGAAAAATTTGAAGAATTGTTAATTTCTTTAATAAACAAAAATAGCGAATATAAAAGAGTTTGTTTCATAGTTGTTGGATTTAGATATTTATCAAAAATGCCTTTGAGTGCAGATTTAGCAGATACTTTATGTTATGAATTCTTAAAGTACACATCAGATATAACATTGAAATTAAAAAATAACTACGACACTGATAATTATTTTTATAAAATGACACCTTCATTTAAAAGTTTGTCTTTAAATGAAAAAAATCTTAATTTCAGTTGCGATCAAAATATACTTGAAATAATAGATGATGAAATCAAGACGATGCAGATTAAGGATAAACCTATTTCAGATGCGATATACTGTAGTATTTTTAATTATTTTTGTGAAATTAATCTAAAAGAACAGATAGATTTTAAAAAATTTATAAATTCATACATTAAAACATTTTTATATTTTAATGAAAGATTTGAAAATATATTCAAGGAGGAGAATTAAAATGAAAGGAAATATAGTATTAAAAAATTTAGATGAAACATCTGTAAGAGTTTTAACTGCAAATAGTTTTACTAAATTTTCCAAAAACAAAGTATTAAGATTCTCTTTAGACGAATTTAGTTTTTATGATGTTTATTATTTAGAAAAACACACCAATGTTCCCAAAGAAGTATGGTGTGAACTAATCAAACTATACAAAAATGAACAGGCAGACATTGACATATTAGAAAAAAAATTAAAACCCTTATTAGATGATATTAACAAAAATTACAACAGAATTATACCGCTCATAGATTCATCTATGTTTTTAAAAAATAAAATCGAATCAAAACAAGTTCTTAAAGCACCAATTTTGGTTTCACTTAATGTTTTATTAAGATCTTCTAAATATGCATTTTTGCCTCATAGGGAGATATATTTTTTGCCGGAACTTATCAGAAGAGAATTTTATAGTTTTGAAGAAATAATTATATAAAAATTATAAACCACTCTAAAAGGAGGAAAAAACAATGAAACTGCCAGAAGAAAAAGAAGAACTAAAAAAACAAATAATTAATTCAATAATAGACAATCCGAACTTAATAGAGGAATTTTTAGCAATCACCGATATAAGAATTACTCAAGAAATCCCTTCATTAGCTGTTACTTTAGAAGATGAAAAAATGTATCTATTGATTAATAAAGAATTTGTAGAAAAATATTGTGAAACAGAAAAAGATTTAAAATTTGTTTTATACCATGAATTTTACCACATATTTTTAGGCCATCTTGAAATAGCAAAAAAGCAAGACACACAACTAAAAAATGAATATGATTTTGAGCAAGCAATGAATATTGCTTTTGATGCCTTAGTTAATTCTTTACTTGTTAAGAAGTTTAAGAATCCTTCTGAATACTCAATATTAAAAAAACTTTATAGTGTGAACAACATAATAGAAAGTTTACTTAGACCACCTCAAGGATATGAAGAAAACGATATTAAATTAAAAGAAGAGTTTCCTTTGAAGTACAAATGGTTGATTAAAAAACTATACTCATCTCCAGAAGGAGTTTCTTTTGGAGAAATACTACAGATGATAGAAGAACTCTTTAAGTTGGACTATAAAGTACTATCTGGAGACTTATTTTTGCTTGGAACACATCCTATTAGCAGTAAAGATTTAGACTCAAACAAAAACATAATCTCATATATAGAAAAACTTTTAGGTGACATTTATGGAGGTTCCAAAGGAAACTCTGGTAAAGAAAAAAGTTCTGATAAAGGTTATAGTAATTCTTCTGAAAATTTAGACAGCTTCAAGATTAAATTTAAATCACCTAATAGAGATGTTGTAAACTTTACAAGAAAACTGATATTAAAACTCCTCCAAGAAGAAAAAAAATACATACCTACATATGTACTTAAAAAAACAGAATTAGACACAAAAAATATAATACCTAATCTTAATATTCCTAACTATATAATAAAACAAGAAAGTAACTTAGATGTAATATTTTATGATGGAAACTATGTTAAAATCACTCTTGATAGACCAGAGGCTATATGTAATGTTTATGTAGATGTAAGTGGCAGTATGGAAGAATACTACGAGGTTCTTTATTCTTCTTTGAAACCTTTTGTATCTCAGGGGTTAGTTAAAGTGTATTTATGGAGCACAAAGGTAAAAGAGATTAAGATTTCTGAATTCTTAAAAGGAATATCCTATAGCACATTTGGTACAGAAATAGAGTGTGTATTAAAACATATTTTAGAGACAAAAAAAGTTAAGAAAGCCTTAATTTTTACAGATGGAATATTCTTGAGACCTAATAGTTCGTTGATATCCAAAATCAAAGAAAGAAAGATAGTTTTAGAGGCTGCAATAACCTCAGATACAAAAAGTAAGCCATTTTTAGCAGATTTGAAAGAGTTCTGTAGAAAAGTACATATTCTACCTAAAATTTAAATAAAAGGAGGTAAATTTATGAACCAAAGATTAATAGAATTTACATCGGAATCAGTTACTGAAGGTCACCCAGACAAAATCTGTGATCAAATTTCAGACGCTATTTTAGATGCATATTTATCTTTAGACCCATATTCACATGTTGCCTGTGAAACAATGGCAACAGGAAACAAAATTATCTTAGCAGGAGAATTTTTGTCAGAAGCTAATATTTATTTTTATGAAATAGAAGAGATAGTAAGAAATGTGATAAAACAAATAGGTTATACTTCTAAAGAACTCTATAGCTACGACTACAAAGATATAGAAATAATTCCATTTTTTAACAAACAATCAGAAGAAATAAACAAAGGAGTATCTAAAGAAGACAAGATTGGCGCTGGTGACCAGGGGATAATGTTTGGATATGCAACATCTGAGACAGATGAGTTTATGCCTTTGCCAATAACTTTAGCTCATAAACTTACGAGAGCACTTTCTGAAGCAAGAAAAAACAATATTCTTAAATATCTTGGCCCTGACGGGAAAGCCCAAGTTACAATAAAATATGAAAATGGTAAACCACTTTATGCTTCCTCTGTAGTTATTGCAGCACAACATACTGAAGAAGTAGTTGACAGAAAAACCGATACTATGTCTGAAGAAGCAAAAGATGAGATAATAAGGAAAATAGTTATGCCTATAATTTCAGATTTCCTTACATCAGACACACAAATTTATATTAATAACACTGGAAAGTTTACTATAGGAGGGCCACAATCAGATACAGGCCTTACAGGAAGAAAAATAATGGTAGACACCTATGGAGGCTGGGTTCCTCATGGAGGTGGAGCATTTTCAGGAAAAGATCCCACAAAAGTTGACCGTTCAGCTGCATATATGGCTCGTTATGTAGCAAAAAACATAGTTAAAGCGGGTATTGCAAAAAAATGTCTAATCCAGATTGCCTATTGTATAGCAAAAGAAGACCCGGTTTCAATCACAGTTGATACATTTGGTACTGGTATAATAGATAATGAAAAACTTCTTAAGTTAATAAAATACACATTTTCTTTTAAAGTTAAAGACATAATAGAAAAACTAAAACTAAGAAGACCAATCTATAAAAAGACAGCTTCCTATGGCCACTTTGGCAGAACCGACGAAGATTTCACATGGGAAAAGACCGACTCAGTTGAGCTGCTATTAGAAAATATAAAAAAACTTAAACTTTAATAAAAAATATTGATTATCAATAATAAAAATTTATATTAAAGTTTTCACACATATGATAGATGAAGAGATAAAATTTTATTTCTCGTTATACAAATTTACACTTAGATTTGAAGATCAACTTAAACTATTTACATATCCAGGCAACATCTTACGAGGAGCAGTTGGAAGTGTTTTAAAAGAAATCTGCTGTATAAACAAAAGAACAAAAGAATGTTCTGAATGTTTAATAAGATCAAACTGTGTTTATGTATATTTATTTGAGAGTTATCCAGAAGAAATCCTTCCAAACTTTGGAGCAACAAAAGATCTTCCAAGACCATTCGTATTAGAAGTAGACCATACAAAAAATATTTACCAACCGCAAGAAGAATTTAACTTTAACTTAATACTTTTTGGCAAAGCAACACAGTATATACCATATTTTATTTTAACACTTGAAAACCTTTCAACAAAAGGAATAGGTTCAAAAAAAAACAGAGCAAAATTTAAACTTGTTGAAGTGAAAGATTTTTTTAACAAAGTAATTTACAAAGAAAAAATTCTTAAGATTCCAGAAACCAAAATCACATATCAATATATTTTATCCCAAACAAAACCACAAACCTTAAGAAACGAAATAACTCTAAATTTTCTTTCCCCAACAAGGATTAAAGAAAAAGGTTTAGTTATAAAGAAACCACAATTTTTAACACTTTTTCGTGCAATGTATCGTAGAATATTAGCAATATCATATTTTTATTGTGGACAAAAATTAAATTTTGAATATAAACTGTTGACAACACAAGCTAAAAATGTTATTATAAAAAAAGAAAATTTACAGTGGTATAATTTTAAACGATATTCTAAAAAACAAAAAAGTAAAATGAATTTGGGCGGATTTATTGGCCCTGTAACCTACCAAGGAGAAAGTGATATCCTTCAATTATTCCTTCCATTTTTAGTTATAGGCCAATACACACA
>JANXDG010000005.1 GCA_025059805.1 Endomicrobiia bacterium | reverse complement strand
GTCGTTAGGTTCAATTAAACAATGACGAACACATGGCGAAAGAATATTTATGTTAAATCTATCATATGTTTTATGCCAAATTTCAGGCGGGTCGTGTTCACATGAATCAAACTGTCTATGAATTTCATGTAATTTTGAATTTTGATAATTCTGTAATAAATCGTCTAACGTTTCTAAATTATTTGGTATTTCACAGTTTGTTACAGTTGCTACCTCTAAAACTTTATCCTGTTGGCTTCTTGTATCCAGTATATCGTTGTTATTTTTAAAATATTCCGTATCATTATTTTCTCTAACTAACACTGCAAAATGTGGTATGTTACGTGTTGACAATTTAAATTTATTATATATTCTATGTTTTTGATATATAGAAAACGGAACACGTATATCCCGCATATAAATAGGATCTGCATACATTGATAAATCCAAAGCAATAGCTTCTTTGTTCTTCCCAATACTTACGTCACTGAATACCACTGGCAAGCCGTAATAGTCTTTTAAATTTCCCAATAACTTATGACAAATATATTCAATAAGTCTGCCAGCCATATGGAATCCCTTACCTGTTTCTTCTGAGACTTTTTTCTTCCTTCGGCCAGAAATTGAATTATATTTACCTTGTAATGTAGGTTCTATGTATGCTAATCTTACAAGTTTATTATGTTGTGGTGTTCCAAACGGTACTTTAAACACAAAATGATATCCCTGTCCTGTTTGTATAGAAATATAGTTTAAATTAAATTTTTTATATACATCTCTTACACGTTGGTAAATTTCTTCAATTTTATAGAATACATCATAAGGTTTAAAGTAAGCCTCTGCAGGATAGGCTATGTTATAATATTCGAAGTCTAAAATAAACAATGTAGCTTCTCTGTCCCAAACGGTTCTAAAAATATCAGCCCCTATTTCTAACAACCAGAAAAATTTGTCATTTTCTACAGATAAGTAAAATTCATTATTTGTAATTTTTTCTTTTACTCCAACCAAGTATTCACAGGTAAACTTTGACGGATCTACATCTTTACTACCACAATATTCTGACATTCTTTGTTGTACTATTGACGATTTATAATACTTTAATATGTCTATCATCTTAATATTTCTTTTAATTTTTGTCTATTTGTTACTACTAACATATTTTGTTGCCGCTTAAGGATTCCTGTTTTTTCTAATAAAGATATTGTCCTTGATACTGTTTCTCTTGCAGCTGCCGTTTTTTGTGACAGGCTGTGTATGTTTAATATGATAGCTTTTTTCCTATATGTTTCTGAAAGTATAACATTTGCTACCCGTTGTATAACAGGCCTAAATACAAGATTCTTTATTTCTTTGTCTGTTTCAAGTATCCTTGATATTAGAGTTTTAATTAAATTAAATATAATTTGTTTATTCGAGAACAAGAATTTGCTAAAATTTTTATATTTTATAACTCCTATAATTGTGTCTTCTGCAGATTCACAGTTTGCAGTACGTTGCTTTGTAAAAAATCCTATCTCGCCAAAAATGTCTCCAATCAAAAGTCGAGTAACTAAAAAACGTTTTTTATTGTTTTGAAAATAAACATTTATTTTGCCAGAAACTACAATGAATATATCTTGTCCTTTCTGTCTTTCTATTACAACTTTCTCTTTCTTTTTTATAAAATAACATTTTATTAACTTTGCTATTTTATTAATCAAAACGTCATCAAGTCCTGAAAATAAAATAGATTTGTATAAAGCAAGTTTCAACTGATGAATATTAACATTAATTTTTTTCATAAATATTTTTTGATTTCTTCTGAACCTGAAGCTATCCCACCAGAGACAACAATACGTAGTGCTTCCTCAACCGTAAGTGTTGTATTAATTATTTCGTTTTTTTCAACAAAAATTAAATATCCTGTTGTAGGATTCGGAGTTGATGGTACAAACACGCCAAGTTTATTATCAGTCTCTATTGTAACTATACCTATAGAATAAGTTCCTTTTCTTGGATATTCAACTATCACAACTTTATTACCTTTAACATCTCTGTATTCGGTAAAAAACTTTACCAGTTTTTTCATTGAAATGTAAATTTCGCTAAGTATAGGTATTTTAAGTGTTAACTGTTCAAAAAATTTCAAGGTATGTCTACCAACAATAGTATTTGCTAAACCACCAAGTAAACAAATGAAAATTATAGATAAAAGAAAACTTATCAACCTAACTAATACTGGTTCGCGAGGTAGTTCAAGTAAAAACATTATAGTTACAACTAAAGGCGATGCCAAATTTGAAATAAGTTTTATAAATAACCAAGTGACATACACAGTTATCCATAGTGGTACTAACAGAATAATACCAGTAATAAAATATTTTCTAAGGTCAAATTTTTTCATTAGATTTTATTGTTTAGAAAATATATCTAATCCCTAACGCAGGTGATACTTCAACAGAAGTTGAAGGAATTAAATAAACTTCAGGTGCTAATTTAAAAAATATATTAAAAGGAATATCACTAAAAATGTATTCAATACCACCTACGATTCTTATACCTAATTTTGTTTTTCTATCTAAATTTATAACACCTACGCCAAAACCATAAAAGACAGGAATTTTTCCTGTTAACTCTTTAGATGTGATTTTTTTATAATTATATTTAACAACGTCAAAAATAAAATACAATTTTGAATTTGTAGTATTAACTTCAAATCCTAAATCGTAACCACGAGTTTTATCATTGGCAAGTTTCATATTACAGGAAACACCCGTTGGTTTACCTATAGACAAACCTATAGATATTTCAGAAGATATTAGATATGTATTATAAAGTATTAGCAGAAACAAAATGTACTTTAAACATCTTTTCATATTTGCTACTCCTCAATAGAATAAAATTGAATAATATAAAATATTGAATAACATATTAGCATCGCTAATGAACTTTTGTATTTTAGGAAAAATTAAATACCAAATTCAAGTCTTTTAATCAAAAACTCTGGCAGATACAAAGAACGCATTCGTTGCTGTACAGCTGAAATATTGTAAGCTACACGATGAAAAGTAACAGTTTTATTATCTAAATCTACAATAGCGAAACAAGCACGGTTGTCACCATCTCGTGGTTGACCCACAGAACCAACATTAATAATGTATTTATATCTATCATCAATAACTATTTGCTTTTTCTCTGTTGGGATCACAATTTCTCCAGTAGACAAAGATATTTTTTCAAAATATACAAGGGGTTGGTGTGTGTGACCACAAAAACATACTCTTTCTTTCATACATCTTATGTTTCGGTGCAAAGCATTAATTGAGAACAAATACTCAAAAATGTTATCCAAAGGTGAACCATGTACGATAAGAACATCATTGATTACAATATTTTCCTCTAAAGATTTAATAAATGAGATATTTTCAGGAGTAATTAATTCTTTATTAATAAGTAGAGCTTCTTTCGCTTCTTCTCTAAACCAGTTAAGATCTGCTTTACCAAAAACCGCAGCATCATGATTTCCAACTACCGAAACAATGTTATTTTTCCGTATAAGTTCAACACATTCGTTAGGATCAGGACCATATCCTACAAGGTCACCACAACAGTAAATTTTGTCAACTTTTAATTTTTTAATTTCGTCTAATATAGATATGAAAGCTTCGTAGTTTGAATGTATGTCTGAAATTACAGCTATTTTCACAATTTTAGAAGATATCGCGCTTAATGATGTAAATTCTGAAGTTTAACTAATGAAGAGTAAAATCCATTTTGCAGCATAAGTTCCATATGTGAACCTTGTTCAACAATTTTACCATTATCAAAAACATATATTTTGTCAAAATCTGTCACCAAGTTTAACCTATGTGTTATAAGAATTATTGTTTTAGTAAAGTATAATTTCTTCATTGCATTTAGTACTATAGACTCAGATTCAGCGTCTAACGCTGAAGTTGGCTCATCGAACAATAATATCTCAGGTTTCTTAATAAGCGCACGTGCGATGGCTAACCGTTGTCTTTCCCCACCACTTAGAGTATATCCACGTTCACCTACAATGGTATTGAACTTTTCAGGCAAACTCATAATAAAATCATAGATATCCGCATTTTTTGTAGCTTCTATTACTTCTTGTTCAGTAGCATCAGGATTACTATAAGTTAAATTATACCATATTGTGTCGTTGAAAAGAAAAGTTTCTTGTACCACAACACCAAATAGTTTTCTTAAACTTTTCAATGAAAAGTTTTTTATATTAATACCGTCAATTAATATTTCTCCGTCTTGAACATCATAGAACCTTAATAGTAAATTAAGAATTGTACTTTTACCCGCACCAGACGGTCCTACTATAGCAATCCTTTCTCCCTTTTTAATCTCAAAATATAAATTTTTAAGAATCTCTACATCACGAGTGTACGAAAAATTTACATTTCTAAATTCTATCTTCTCCTTAAACTGTGCATCTAATGGGGTTGATATTTCTTCTACTGAACTTTTCTGTTCTAAAATTTCAGTTATTCTTTCAATTGAGACTAAGCCCTGTTGTATTGTTGGATTAATCTCTGAGATTCGTTTCAAAGGTTGATAAAAAGAAAGCACTGTCGCAAGAAATGCAAAAAATGCACCTGGTGTCCACTTATCTGAAATTACATCTTTCCCGCCGATAAGAATTATAATAGCTACACCAATTGCTCCAATAAACTCCATTACAGGTGAAGATAAATATTCAACACGAGCAAATTTCTTAATTGCAGTGTACACTTTATCGTTAAAATTTTTAAACTTTGCTATCTCACGTTCTTGTTGGTTAAATATTTGTATAAGAAAAATTGCAGAAATACTTTCTTGTATGTTATTGTAAAGTCCAGATATCTCTTTTTGCATTCTTTTAGAATAATTTCTTAATTTTTTTGTAAAAAAATACACAGGATAAAGGGCTAAAGGCAAAACGATCAAACTTAGCAACGCAAATTTTACAGATAAGTAAAAAAGTACAAAAATAAGTCCAACCAAAGTTGTCAGATCTGCAATTATTACAGATGGCGTTTTTGAAAGCATGTTAAACATATTGTTTAAATCATTTGTAAGTCGAGCTAAAGTATGACCAGTAGAAGATTTCATTACAAAATAATCAATTGAGATATGTTGTAAATGTTTAAACACATCTAGACGGATTCGCCGGACAATGTCGTTTGCTATTTGTATGTTTGTATAATTTTTGATGTAATTAAACAAACCAATTAAAAAATATACCAGTGGTATTATTAGAACTAATGTTGATAGCATCTTAATATCTTTTATATAAAATATCTTGTCTACTACAGGTTTTATAAGTAATCTACTGCCGGAAGTTAAACCTGCGGTAAGTAACATACATATAACTGACACAACAAACTTGCTTTTGTAATCTTTTATATAAGACAGCAAAAATTTTATTTTGTTCATTTATTAACTTAAACTTTGCAATAATTTACTTGCTACATTTAAAGAGACATCTTTGTTTTCTCCAAGGATTTTCCTAATTAAACTATACCTATTTAATACTTTATTTCTTTCTTCATTATCAGACAGGATTGTCTTCATATAATCACAAATTTCTTTAATATTTATTTTATTTTTTATAAACTCAGGTACAACTTTATCGTTTAAAATAAGGTTTGGCAATGAAATGTGTTTAACATAAACTATTCTTTTTAGTAAAAAATACATTATCCAGGGTAGATTATATATAACAACCATTGGAATATTATAGAAAACATTCTCTAAACTTACCGTACCGCTTACTGTTAACGCGAATACTATTTCTGTTCTTTTATCCGAAGAAGTTTGTAGTTTAATATATTGACGGAAATTTTTGGAGAGAAATTTTTGTACTATATTTTTATAAAGTTTTTCATATTTATCAAATCCGAATATTACAAACTCGTACTCCTTTGAATAGTTATTCAGAAAAAATTGTACAATTTTTAGCATAACAGGTAAATTCCACTTAATAACTTGTTTTCTACTTCCAGGAAATAAACCGATAATATTACTTTTTTGTGTTGTAAAATTTATTAGTTCAACCATCGGATGACCAAAATAAAATGCGTTCACACCTTTCTCAACAAATATTTTGCTTTCAAATGGTAAAATATTGATTACATAATCTACATATCTTTTTATCTTCTTGACTCTATTCATTCTTGATGCCCAAACTTGTGGTGTTATGTAATACACTACTTTACAGCCAAGTTTTTTTGCTATTCTAGCTATATTGATGTTAAATCCGTAGAAGTCAAGTAAGACAACCAATTTCGGTTTTTCCATTCTTATATACTGTTTAACTATAAAATAAAGTTTTAAAAACCTGTAAAATTGTGTAAATGGTGAGAAAAAACCGTGAGCGTCAAAATCTACAACATTTGCAAGAAAAACATGCGCAAAAGGTTTTGATTTTTCACCAGCTAAGACTGAAAACTTTACATTATCTGTAAGATGAGACAATTTCTGAAGTAATAAAGAAAGATAATTGTCAGCCGAACGGTCACCACAAGAAAAAAAGATTGTATCTTGTTTCATTCAAATATGTAGTTGTTTTATTATTTCCGTAGCCACAAATAAAGCGTTTCTCGCATGTTCACCACTTACTACAGGTTTCCTTTTTTCAGCAACAGCCTTTATAAAATGTTGTAGTTCAAGTTTTAAAGGTTCATCTTTAACAATTTTAGGACGAATAAACTCAATATCTTGTTCTGACTTAGGATTTTTTGTTTTTTTTCTATAAATCTTAGCACGTTGGTGTATGAAATCAACTGAGATATAGCTATCATTTTGAAATATATGCATCTTTCTATATTTTGCAGGTGACACTCTTGATGCAGTTAAATCGCAGATACAACCGTTTTTAAATCTTAATCGTGCTTTCACAATATCTTCTTTATCTGTAAACACCTTTGTGCCGTAAGCTTCAACCGAAGTTAAATCTGATTTAACAAACGAAAGCACAATATCAATATCGTGAATCATTAAATCCAAAACAACACCAACATCTGCAACTCTTGGATCAAAATTGCTTAACCTTAAAGATTCAATAAATTTAGGTTCTACAACAAAATTTTTTATCCCTTGAATAACGGGATTAAATCTTTCAACATGTCCCACCTGTAGAGTAAGATTCTTACCTTGGGCAATATTAATAAGTTCCTCAGCTTCATGCAATCTTGTAGTTATAGGTTTTTCTATTAATAGGTGCTTATTGTTTAATAAAACCTCTTTTCCAATTTCATAGTGCATACTAGTGGGTACTGCTAAACTTATAGCATCAACTTTATCCAATATCAGCCTATAATCTGTGGTAAAATAAACATCTGGATACAATTTTTTAAACTTTTGTAACTTCGTCTCATCAATATCAGCAATTGCAACAAGATTAACATCTTCTTTTAGAGAGTAATATATCCTTGCATGATGTTGCCCTAAATTACCTATACCTATTACACCAACATTAATTTTTTTCATATACCATATAATTTAATACCAAGCTTATATGATTTTTTAATAACTTCATCTTTTTTAAGAATCAGTGTTTTGTTACTTTCTACAGCAAGTATGTTTGCTTTTGACCTTGCTAATACTTTAACTGTGGTTGGACCTATCACTGGCAAGTCAAACCTCATATCTTGTTGTGGCCGTGCAACTTTGACGACACAGCAACCACTACCTGCAAGTTTACCTGCACGAAGTATACATCTATCTGTCCCTTCCAACGCTTCTACTGCAACAACAATTCCATTCTTAACCACGACTGTCAAACCAACATCTAACGATGCAATACTTTTAGCTATATTGTATCCAAACTCAACATCTTTAATTTCTCCCTCTGTAAGTGTTAGAGAATTAATTGAACCTTTTTCAGCAAAACAATCATTTAAATATTTATCAATAGGTTCTACAGTAAAACCTGCCTGACTTAATTCATTAAGTAAGGAGTGAAATATTTGCATTGCAGTTTTTGAGTTAATCTGGCTGAATAACTTGCTTGCTTTTTGATCTAACTGAGGATTTTTGAGCAAAATGTTAAGTGGTACATAACCAAGAAATAGTAATTTAGTTACATCATTCTGTTGAAAAAAATCTATTATTTCGCTAAGACTCCAAATAGTAAGGATTTTATATTTTTTTACTTTATGTATAATATTTCTTGAAACAAATCTTTTAAAACCCACAAGATAAATATCAAAATTATTTACTTTATTGACGAAAATTTCTGGCAATAATCCATAACCTGTAATTATTCCTATTTTTTCTTGTTGGTGATAAGAAGAAATCATGAGTTAAGATATGCTGTTATTTTCTCCTTGGTGTTCTGCAGATACCTCGCTTTGAACTCTTGATAAAATCTAACATATACTTTACTTCTTCCGAATAGTTATTTTCGCGTTCTACTAATTTTATAGCTTCTGAAAGAGGTAATTTAGACCTGAATAACTTCTTATATACTGTTTTTATTTCTTTAATTTTATCCTTGCTAAATCCTTTCCTTCTTAAACCAATAACATTGATACCCCATAGTTCTGCTCTGTCTCCTACAACCATTACATACGGAGGAACATCTTTTGAAACCATTGCTCCACCGCCTAACATTGAATACTTACCTATCCTCACATACTGATGTACTGCTACTAAACCACCAATGGTAACTCCATCTTCAACGATCACATGGCCAGCTAACGTCCCTCCATTAGCAAAGGTTACATCATTACCAACTCTACAATCATGAGCTATATGTGAGTATGCCATAAGATAACAATTATTGCCTACCGAAGTTAACTTTGTTGTTGTACCACGATGTATAGTAACAAATTCTCTTATAACACAATTTTCTCCAATAATCACACGTGTTTTTTCTCCTTTATATTTGATATCTTGTGGTAAAGTGCCTATGCAAACACTATCAAAAATCCTTGTATTTTGTTTAATTGTTGCATATTCAATATTACAGTAACTCCCTACTTGTACATTCTCTTCTATTATTACATCCGGTCCTATAACAGAATAGGGACCAATCTTTGCAGTCGGATGAATAACAGCTGTTGGATGAACAATAGTTGTGGGATGAACGTTCATCTGTACTTGTACAAATGATGATTGCTGAGATTTTAATTCTTTTTCAGCTTCTTCTCTATCAACAAGTACAAACATAAACTCTGATTCTGCTACTATCGTATTGTCAACATAGGCAACACCACGTACTTTCCCGGCTCTTTCCCGAGCTTTGACGACCTCTACATTAAGTCTAAGCAGGTCACCTGGTCTTACTGGTTTTCTAAATTTTGTTTTCTCAATAGACATAAAATATGCAAATTTACCTCTCAAGTCTGGCCTAAACAAATAAAGTACACATGCTGTTTGCGCCATAGATTCTATTACTAAAACACCAGGCATTATTGGATTTCCTGGAAAGTGCCCACGGAAAAAATCTTCAAAACCTGTAACTTGTTTATATCCAACAGCAGATTTTTCTCTTTCTATAATTTCAACTTTGTCTATTAGAAGAAAAGGTTCTCTATGCGGTATCACACTTTTTATCTGTTCCCTATCTAATGTTAATATATCACTTCTTTCTTTTTGATGATCGTTTTTTATATCAAATACAGCTTCATTAATACTTTCCATATTCTATTTCCACCTCCTAATTACTATGCAAAATTTGTAATAATTGCTTACAAAACTCAATATTCGCATAATGCGATGGGTTAACTATCCTAAATTCAGCTAAGTAATACAAATTTGTGAGTGATAAATCACCAAGAAAATCTAAAATTTTATGACGCACACATTCATCATCATTATATGTTAAAACTTCAGGATTAATTACTTTATTTCTATCTATTAAAATTACATTTTCAAAATTCCCACCTCTGCCAAAACCGGATGATAACAAATGTTCCACTTCTTCTAAGTAACAAAAAGTTTTCGCATAAGCAATTTGACTAGTGTAAGTTTCCGGTGTTATTTTTATCTTCAATTTTTGATTATTTACAAAGTTAGATTTATCTGTTATTAATTCGCAGGAAATAATGAAACTATCTGCAGGCAAAACTTCATAACAAGCATCATTAATTTGATATTTAATTAAGTCGTTAATCTTTACTACCTTAATCTCATTTGGTATATCAATAATTTTTGACATAACTATCTTTTCTACGAAAACTCTCGCACTTCCATCTGCTGCTGGTATTTCTTTACCTTCTACTATGATATCGATCCCTGTAATATATAAACAATATAGCGCAGACATTAAATGTTCTACTGTGAAAATTTTTGCATCTCCAATACCTATCGTAGTTGACCTGTTAGTACTTACGACATTAGATATATTCGGTGAAATAAATTTACCCTCGGTAATAAAATTCACATTATTGTTATTGGTAGGTTTTAGCATAACCTTTGAAAATTCTCCAGTATGGATACCAATACCGCTAAACTCTACAGTTTGTGTTAGACCTTTATAGTTCATTTTAACTTCTTAATTACCTTCTCCGTAATATCCACTTCTGGCTCTCCATACAATATTCCTGATTTATTTATTATTATATTTAACCCTTCTTGTTGTGCAATTTTTTGAATAATTTCATAAAGCTCTGCATAAAGTAATACTTCGGCTTTCTGTTTCATTTTTAAAATTTCATCTTCTAACTCTTGCCTTTTTTGATTTAAATATTGTTTTTTTTCTTCAATTGTGCGATTGAGTTGTTCAACATTACGTTGTTTTGTTTCAATTGAAGAATTTAACTGTTGAATTTGTTTTTCTACTTCTGTCGTATCAGATGAAATCTCAACATTTGTCACTGTTTCTGTTGACTTAGTTATATTCTCCAACTGAGTTTTTAATTGTTCTATTTCAGTTATTATAGTAAGTTTCTCTTTAAGTAATTTTTCAATTTCAGACTCAATATTTGCAAGTTCAGCAGTCTTGTTCTGTCTATAGAGAGCAATATCCTGTTGAGCTTTCTCTACAGCAGGATGTTCTTTCAATACCTTGTCCATATCAACAACACCTATACGAATAATCTTGACATCATATGTCTGTATTTCTAAGCTGAAAGTCAAGGATGCAAAAATGATTAAATAAAAAAGAAATAGTATTTTAACTTTCATATATAATTTTTATCCTTATTGATTTAAAAAATTTGTCCAAGAGTAAACCAAAACTGATATGTATCTCTACCCTTCTGAGGATTTAACGGCCATGACCAATCAAGTCTTATAGGGAACACAGGTGTAGTAAACCGTATTCCAAAACCGATTGAATGCTTCAGTTTATTATCCCATTTACCTTGTTCTTCCCATAAAGGTGTAGAAGCAATTGTAAAATCAACATCGCCAAAGTTTTCCCACGCTCCACCTATATCGTAGAATATTGCTCCTTGTAATATCGTCCTTTTGTTTTCTTGAACTATGGGGAACTTATATTCTGTATTAAAGACAAACATAATTCTTCCACCATCCTCTGGTGCTAACAGTCTATAACCATAACCACGGACAGTATCTGCTCCCCCTACATAATATTTTTCGTACTTTGTCTGATTTAAATCAAATCCTTCTATACCTTCAATATAACCAAAAACAGTGTTGAATGATAACACAAACTTCCAAAAAGTCGGGATAAAAAATGATGAACGCAAAATTGGTTTATAATATTTTACATCGCCACCTAACAACGTCCATCCAGCAACTTGTACAGATAACGACTGTCGCATACCGCGCGAAGCGTCAAAAACATTATCTCTTGTGTCATAAATTAATTGTGATCCGAAACTGGAGGTTAACTTTGTACCATCAGGCACATCTTGTGGAAATTTACTTTCTGAAATTGTAACAGTTTCATAAGAGTAAGAAAATAACAGGCTGAATACATCCGAAATACGTGGTCCTAACCTAAATTCCAAACCTTGTCTACGTTCCTTATAAGCGTTATACTCATTTGCATAATCTCTCGTTCGCAAAAGGTCATACAATGATATACCAAAAGACATTGGTTTTTTTAGAAACCATGGTTCAGTCCAAGAAATTTCATAATTTTGTCTCCTTGCACCAAATTCCCAAAGTAAGTTTAACCTCTGTGCTCTACCAAAAAGGTTAAGATGTGAAACTTGCAAGTTACCGACTAACTTATCTACACTTGAATATCCAGCACCAGCGGATAACATCCCAGGCCTTCCTTCTTTGACTGTGAACACAAGATCTACACTATCAGCTCTACCACCGGGTTCTAAATTTATGTTTACATCATCAATAAATCCTAAGTTATAAATTTTTTCCAAACTTCGTCTTAATTTCTTACTATTGAACAAATCGCCTTCTTTTAATAAAATTTCTCTGCGGATAACATCTTCTTTAGTAGCTTCAAGACCTTCAATCCATATTTTGTCAACATAAACCTGTTCACCTTCTTCAATTTTGAGTTTTATTGCCATAGTAAAAGTTTTCGAAGATTTTTCAATCTCAGGTTCAACATTAACTTTTAAATAACCTTTTTCTGCGTACAATTCTGCAATTGCCTGTATTGTTGACTGAAGTTCAGATTGTTTAAATATCTTACCTTTCTTTAAGGTAACCTGTTTCATAACAGCCTTAGTTGGATATACAGTATTACCATAAACTATAATCTCACTTATCTTATATCTCACGCCTTCTACAATGTTTATCACCAATTTGACAGTTTCTGGTGTTATAAATTCAACTATTGGAGAAGACACTTCTATATCATAAAAACCTTGTTCTTTATAAAAATCTCTAATTTTTTGTATGTCGGATATTATCTTACTTTCTCTATAAACTTTTTTTCGTTTTGTTTCCATTAAAGACATAATCTTACGTTTTGAAAAATTTTTGTTCCCGTAAATTTCAATTTTTTCAGCAATAACTTTTCTTCCTTCATTAACTAATAATATTACTGTTGCATGGTTCGTACGAGCATCTGTAATAATTTCGCTATCAACTGTAGTATATATATAACCCTTCTCATCATAAAGGTCTAATATTTTGTTTTTACTTTCTATTAGTTTTGCCTCAGTATAAAATTCTTTTTCTTTTAGTGATATTTCTTCTTTTATCTTTCTACTAGAAATTTTTTTGTTTCCACGAATATCAATTTTTGTCACTAAAGGTCGTTCATAGAGTTTAAAAATTAACCTACGAGTAGTTGTATCAAATTCAACTTCAACATTATCAAAATATCCTGTGGACAACAATTCCTGAACGTCATCTTTAACATTCTCAGCAACAAATACCATTCCTTTTTTCGTCTTTACTTTAGACTTTATTTCGGATAGCTTTACGTTAATTAAGCCTTGGAATTGAACTTCAACAATTTTTTGACCCCATAAGACGGATGAAAAAACAAATGTATAAAAAATAAGAAATATTAAATTAGTTTTTCTCATAATTTATGAATTTACTAAAATTATAAAGAAAAAACAATATGCTGATAAGATTTAAAAAAAACTTCCTTTGGTAAGTTTAACTGATATGCAATTCTGGGCGCGGAGGGATTCGAACCCCCGACCAACGGATTATGAGTCCGCCGCTCTGCCAGCTGAGCTACGCGCCCGTTTGGTTAAACTTAACTTACAAAACTTCACTGGATAATTCAATATTTCAACTTATTCTTTTGTACGTATAGTTTTTCTCCACTCAACTTTTTGACTTGTAAAAAACGAAGTTAAAAACCCATAAGTGTAAGGTACAGCACCAAGTGTTGCAGCTATCGGTACTAACAGAAAATTTAGATACTCTTTCAATACACCGTTGTTATTGTCTATTTTCACGTAAACTTTTTTAACTGCATGGTTAAAATAATAAAATAGAAATACTACATAACTTAATGTAATACTAAGCAACAGTAATTTTATTGTCTGTGGAATAAATACGAACAAGTGTGATAGTCCAAATAATGATATGAAAAAAATACCCAAACCTGTAACTGCTACTATCTGTGCTGCAAACCATGGCAAAATACCATAAAAAACAAGCATACAGGATAACAAAAATCTTTTTTTTAAAAATTTTTCTGATGTAAGCATTGTTTTTAACACTTGCACATAACCTGAAGCCCAACGGACACGTTGGTAAAAATAAGATTTATAGTTTGGTGGTGTTTGTTCAGTAGTAATATAAGGCATAAATTGTGGCCAAATGTTTGTTTCCACAAATAGTCTACAACCAAGATCTAAATCTTCTGATAATACTTTATTGTTAAATCCTTTAACTCTATGTAACAAATCAGGTTCAACAAAAAAATTTGTTCCTCCGATGAAAGGTAAATGTGCCATCAATGTTGGCAGGTACCATTCGTGAGTGATAGCTTGTGCTAACGCAAAAATTTTGTTAAACGGTCGCAGGTGAAAATAATTTCTTACCTGTACCACTGGACCTTGTAATAGAAGTTTTTCGTCATGCTTTTTTGTTAAATACTTATATGCTACGTACAATAATGTATCAGGATCAGGCTGTGAATCTGCATCATAGAAACCTATTATCTCAGTATCTTTAGGTAGAAATTTAACTGCCCAGTTTAACGCACGAGGTTTAGTAGAATTGACCGGTGTTGATAATATAATTCCATTGTAGTTTCCATCAAAACCAACTGGTACAGAAGTATATTTTATGATTTCAACCCCAAACTTTTTATTATAGTATTTTGCTTTTTGTTCAACTATAGAATGTGTAGTTTCATTATATGGTTTTACAAGCAATTCTTTTTCGTCAAGGATAAACAATATACACAATTTTTGTTTTGGATAACAAAGAGAAACGAACCTGTCAATTGTAGCGGAAATTATATCCACTTCATCTTTTGCAGGAATTACAACTGTAACAAAAGGTAGTTCTTTACTTTGATTTTTTGCATATTGTACCAAATTTTCAACTGTAAGTTTTAACTTCTTCTTCTGATTGAGATAGTAGAAATAACTAATGACTCCATATACAACAAATTGAAGAAAAAAGAAAATGACAATCCCGTTAGCAACGATGAGTATTCTAACTAAAAAATCCATAAGTTTGGTTCTGACTTACTAATAAAACTTGTTTTGAAAACATGGAGGTGGCGGGAATCGAACCCGCGTCCAGAAAGTGAACAACTACTGTTCTACAGGCTTAGCCTCATCTAACGTTGTGAGGCGCACGGAAGTAGGTTTAACTCTCAGTACTGGTTTGGCCCTACTCGGCCACCAGTACCAAAGCACTTGTTTTTTTTTCTCCCAGAAGTTAAAGTGCGAAACTTCCAGGAAAAGCCTGTTTTGTTCATCTCGCAATTACAGGCGTCACTGCGAGATATAGCTGCTTAATTATGCAGCATATGCATAAGCGTTTGCACTTATGCTACGGCCGATTTTTATAGTGGCCCTTCGGCCAACCACTGCCTGCACAGTAGTTGTTCTTACCTTCCTGTCGAGCCCGTATCACCCCCGTATGTTACAGGGATTTAGTAGTTAATATTTCGTATATAGCAAGTGATGTAAAAAAATTTATGAAAGTTAAACTTTTGTACTAGCGCAAGTTTTTAAAAAACTTTTTTAATAGATGTTCAGCTTCTTTTTTGCACACGCCACTCACAACTTCAATTCTATGATTTAACCTTTTATTATTTACAATATTTACAACACTTTTGCAAGCACCTGATTTTGGATCATCGGTAGCATAAACTAAACGTTTAATTCTCGCATATACCATTGCACCTGCACACATTGGGCAAGGTTCTAATGTTGTATATAATTCACAATCTGTTAACCTATAGTTCTTTAATATATTAGATGCCTTTCTTAATGCTAAAATTTCAGCGTGTGCAGTAGGGTCATTCAGTTTTATATTTAAATTATGTGCTTTTGAAATTACTTTATCTTTACACACAACAATAGCACCAACAGGTACTTCATTTTTCGCATACGCTTTCTTTGCTTCCTTTAACGCAATCAACATAAAATGTTTATCTCTTTCGTAATGTTTGTAATTTACCATGTTATCGCTAAGTAGGTAAGTTATTTTGAGTAAATTTTTTTAACAGCGTCGGTAAGACCTAGTTCAACAAGTTTTTCTCTTTTAGGATAACCAGTTTTCTCATCCCAGTTTCTTATTCTGTAATATTCAGGTAACATTTTGTCAAGATACACTATATGTCCTTTAGCGCGTTTTGACGGCGATTTTTCTTTAATAAAACGTTCAGGAAGTTTATCATCTTTTTTTGATATACCGCACATTATGTTATATACACGTTGTAAATTATAGATTCTTTCACCAATCTTTTTAAGTTTATGAACATCTATCTCCATTCCTGTGGCATACTTAATTCCTTCAGTAATCTCTTCCCAATATAGTGCTGGTGGAAACATTGTACCAAATTTGCACACTACTGCACTGTCAAGCACTGCACAGAAATCTTCACCATCTTTTACTACCATAGGTTTATATTTTGGTTGTGTACCATCAACGATTTCAGGTAGTTTATCTTTACCGTAGCGTTTAATAGCTTCACCTGGATAACCCGTTTCGTCAATTGTAGGGAAACCTTTGAGATGGTCAGCACCACGAGATGATGTTACATGAGCCAATCCCATTGACTGTTGTGCTCTACCATCCTGTGCTGGTATTTCTTGACCTTTCACATGCATAGCGTAATATTCAGTTTCTGGACCTAACATTTTAGACAAACGATAAACACCTTCAGCAAGCATATCCCCACACCCTTGTCTATATGCAATTTTTTCTATCAACTTTATCATTGTATCGTAGTTACCCCAAGATAAATCAAGATTATCAAACTGTCTTGCAGAAATTAGTTTTTTTTCGTTTAGTTCCATTAGAAAAGCAATTACGCCACCTGTGGAAATTGTGTCCAGACCAAGTTCATTACAAATTCTGTCCATCTTTATTATGGATTCTAAATTTCTGTTATCACATCTTGAACCTAACGCAGATATTGTTTCATATTCTAAAGAAACAGTATCAACTCCAGCAAATTCACCTTTTTTGACGAAATAATATTTGTCGCAACCGATTGGACAACAATAACATGCAAGATGTGACACTACAAACTCTTTCTGCAATCTTTGTGATCCGATTTGGTCAACATAATCACAATGTCCTTGTTGATAATTCCGTGTGGGGAACCTGCCAACTTCGTTCATAAGTTCCACCAGCGCAGGTGTACCATATTTTGATTCTCCTTCAGTAAATTCATTATCTAAAATTAACTTTTGTGCTTTGACTGCTGTGTCAAAAAACTTTTGTGGATGTGCAACTTCTACTTTGCCGTATCCACGTACTGCAATAGCTTTCAACATTTTTGATCCCATTACAGCACCCATACCTGACCTTGATGCTGTCCTGCCGTAGCTCACCATTATACATGCATATCTTACTAAGTTTTCACCTGCTGGACCTATACACAACACCTTAATTTCATCATCGTTATGAGTTTTGCGTATAATTTCTTCTGTTTCAAATGTAGTTTTCCCCCAAATATGTTCTGCATTTAAGAGTTTTATACTATTCTGCTCTATGTATAAATAAACTGGATGGTTTGATTTTCCTTCAACAACTACAAAATCGTATCCTGCAAATTTAAGTTCCGGAGCAAAAAATCCGCCACTGTTTGCATCACCGTAAATGTTTGTAAGTGGAGATTTTGATATAACTGCTATCCTGCCTGAAGATGGCCACAAGGTACCTGAAAGTGGCCCTGTTGCAATAATTAGTTTATTTTTTTCAGAGAGCGGGTCAATTTCTGCAGATACTTCATCGTAAAGTATTTTAGTTCCAAATCCGCTGCCACCTAAATAGTTTTCTTGCCATTCAACCGGTGTAGGTAAAACTTTAATATTACCTGTCGTTAAATTAACTCTTATGTATTTATTGGTATAACCAAAATATTTATTTTTTGTTTTCATCTTACAATACTCCTATATGTACCAAATTGCTGAAGAAATTTTTCTACATTTTTTTTAATTTCACTTGTGATTTTATCTTCTGTTATCACTTTAATTGCTTTATAAGGGCACATTTTTTCACATTGTGCAACAGCAGGTTGAACATCAAAACTTGAACATAAATCACACTTGCGTGCAACACCAACTTCAGCTACATATCCTATTCCTCCAAATGGACAGCTAATCACACACATTTTACAGCCAACACATTTATCCTGAAAATGCAATACTATCCCGGTTTGTTTATCTTTTTTCAATGCACCACTTAGACATGCATCAACACATAGTGGTTTACTACATTGTTGACACACTATGGGAAAGTTTTTACCCTTTTTTTCATTTTTGATCACACAAATTGCAGATAGTGTTTCTGAAAAAACTTTATTCCAACGATAAGAACATACTATTACACATGTTTTACAACCACGACATTTGTCGTAATCAATATAAAGATACATATTTCCCTCCTTGCTCAATTCTAGTTTATAATTTTGCCATCTCTCATATGTAAAACTCTATCACCAAATTTTGTTAGTTCAATATTGTGAGTGGCTATGATACATGTAGAACCGTAGTTTTTTACAAAATTTTTTATTAATGATACAATATTTTTTGCATTTTCTTGATCAAGATTACCTGTAGGTTCATCCGCAATTATAATTTTTGGCCTATTAACTAACGCTCTTGCTAAAGCTACACGTTGTTGTTCACCACCTGAAAGTTCATGTGGATATCTTGATACAAGATTTGATATCCCAAGGAAATCCAAATATTCTTCTATATAATCAACACTGTCAGATGTCACTTTACCACCATTTTTTACCCAGTAAGGCAACATAATATTTTCTTTCACAGTTAAGTGTTCAAGTAAATAATGAAATTGAAATACAAAACCAATATGTTCAAGCCGAATTTTTGACAAATTATCTTTCTTAAAATCTATCTCTTTTTGTAAAAATAAAACTCTACCTTCGTTAGGTTTGTCCATTAATCCAACCAAGTGTAACAACGTTGATTTCCCAACACCTGATGGACCACAGATAAAAATTAATTCAGCCTCGTTTATTTCTAACGATATATCTTTTAACACCCAATCCAGAGTAGTTTTATACTTTTTGTATATATTTTCTAACTTTATAATAGTGTCTGCCATATCTTTAACCATAACGTATAATCTCAACTGGATCAAACTGCGAGATTTTATGTGCGGGATAAATTGATGCAAAAATTCCAACTGTTATCGTTATTAATAAAACAATTAAAATATCTGGTAGAGAAAAATAAACTGGTATCCTGTCAATATAATATACTTCTTTTGGAAGTTTTACAAATTGATATTGTTTTATCAGCAATCCTAGTATTATACCAGCGATAAGGCCTAACACTACACCCGTAAGATTTATTACCATACCTTGAATAAAAAATATTGTTTTAACAGCTTTTCTTTGCAGACCCATTGCCATAAGAATACCGATATCTTTACTTTTTTGTACACCTTTTAATAATAAGTTTGACATTATAATAAAACATGCAACCAAAATAATTAAACTCACAATAATTATCATCATTACTTTCTCAAGTTTAAGTGCAGAAAAAAGATTATAGTTTAATTCTATCCAAGACAACACCCGACTAAAAGGGCCGAATTTTGATCTTAATTCATTTGTAACTAATTCCAAATAATTGTCATTTTTTAATTTAACACCCCAGCCATGCACTGCGTTAAACTGTCCTATAATTTTATCATAGAATAATTCCTTGGCTATATCATAATCTATTATACACAAACTGCTGTCATATTCATAAACTCCAGAAGAAAGGATACCTTTTACAACAAACTTCTGTGTTAGCGGCAAGTTACCAAACGGTGTAACAATCTGTGTTGGTAAAACCATAACAATTTCGTCGTTTAAACTTACACCTAAACTTTTTGCCAGCTCTTTTCCTAGCAAAACTGAATTTTTATCAAACATTTCCTTATCATTGATCCAATTAATTATCTTTTTTATATTAGTAACATTCTTTTCTTTTTCATATTTTATCCCTTTTACAATAACAGTGTTAACTTTATCATTAAATTTAATTATTGCCTGGCCGTATATAAACTCTGAGTATGCAGTAATCATATTATTAGATTTCAAAACATTATCATCTAATGAGTAGTTTGAAGTAATAATTATATGTGGATATATTGTAGCCAATCTTGCTCTGATTTCTTTGTGGAAACCAGTCATAATTCCTAATGTTACAACTAAAGTACATACACCTATTGCAATACCAAGAATAGAAATTAGTAAGGATGTATAAGAAAAAAATTTATCTTTTTGTGGTTTTAGATACTTCAATGCGAGATAGAACTGGTAGTTCATAAGGTTTTCATCAGCGGAAATAAAATAACATCGCGAATGGAGTCGTTATTTGTTAGTATCATACATAACCTGTCAATACCAATACCTAGCCCGCCTGCTGGCGGCATACCGTATTCCAGCGCTGTGATAAACTCTAAGTTTAACGCCATTTTTTCTTCTTCAGTTGTTTGTTTAAGAAACCGTTCATATTGTTCAACAGGATCATTAAGCTCGCTATAAGCATTAGCAATTTCTTTCCCTGCAACATAAAATTCAAACCGTTCCGTTATTTTTTTATCTGTGGGGCTATACTTTGCAAGTGGAGATAATTCTTTTGGATAATCAACTATAAACGTAGGTTCAACTAAATTTGGTTGGATATATTTTTCAAAAACATTGTCAATCAAAGTTTTAACTGGTTTCTTCTTTTTTAAGTTAGCAGAATCTTCCTCATAAACATCTATTCCAAGTTTTTTGTAAGTATTGTCGTCAACTCTATCAAACAGGAAATCTTCAATAGATATACCTACATATTTATTAAACAGTTCACTAAGAGTAAATTTATGGAAGTTGACAGTAGAGATTTCATATGTTTTCTCTCCATCTTTGAAAATAATCTTTTCTGTATTACCAACAGTTTCACAACATTTGATGAATATCTCTTTCATCAATTCAATCATATCATTATAGTCAGCATATGCTTGATAAATCTCTACCATTGTAAATTCTGGATTGTGATATCTGTCTATTCCTTCATTTCGGAAGGATTTCCCTAGCTCATAGATTTTCTCCATACCGCCAACTAACAACATTTTCAGATAAAGTTCTGGAGCAATACGGAAATAAAACTCTTCGTTTAAGGCATTATGATATGTTTTAAAAGGTCTTGCTATAGCACCACCAGGCAAGTGTTGAATCATAGGTGTCTCAACTTCAATAAAACCTTTTTCATTTAAGAGTTGTCGTATAGTAGAAATGATCTTGCTGCGTTTAATAAACGTTTCCTTCACCTCAGGATTCACAATCAAATCAAGATATCTCTGTCTATAACGTGTTTCTATATCTTTTAGTCCGTGCCATTTTTCAGGTAATGGCCTTAAAGATTTAGCAAGCAGTGTAAAACTCCTGACATTTATTGTTAGTTCACCAGTCTTAGTCTTAAAAACCTCACCTTCTACACCAATTATATCGCCTATATCAATAAAATCTTTAAAAAATTGAAATTTATCGTCACCAACAACATCTTTTCTTATATAAATTTGTATATTTCCTGTAAAATCCTGAATATTACAAAATATGCTTTTGCCCATTTCACGACGTAACATAAGCCTACCTTTTGTTATAACCACTTCGTCAGAAGCAACTTCTTCGTGTTTTAAAGCAGAATATTTCTCCCGTATTTTGCAGATATCGTAATTATATCTAAAAAAATTTGGATAAGGATTAAATCCTTGTTTTATAATTTGTTCTAATTTTTCTTTTCTTATTGAAATAATTTGTTGTATTGGCTGTTGTTTTGTCTCCATAAGTTTTTAAGTACCCATCTCCCATGAAGATAGATATTTAATCTGTTGTTTTGTTAATTTATCAATTTTTACTCCCATTGATTTTAATTTCAGTTCAGCAACTTTATTATCAATTTCTTTAGGTACAGGATAAACTTTATTCTCAAGTTTTTCTCTAAGTTTACCTGATTCATAACTTTTAACTAAGTACTCTACACATAGTGCTTGGTTTGAAAAAGACATATCCATCACCATCGACGGATGTCCTTCTGCTGAAGCTAAATTCACAAGTCTTCCTTCTGCAAGTATATAGATACGTTTGTTGTTTTTTAATGTAAATTCTTCTACAAAAGGTTTTATTCTACGTGTCCTGACCGCTATCTGTTTTAATTTTTCTATGTTAATTTCTACATTAAAATGTCCAGAATTAGCTACTATAGCTGAATCTTTCATTTTAAGAAAATGTCTTACATCTATAACATTTATATTTCCTGTAACAGTGACAAAAACATCACCTATTTTTGCTGCTTCGTCTAAGTTCATAACTCTATATCCGTCCATTACAGCTTCAAGTGCTTTTACTGGATCAACCTCACATACAATAACTTCTGCACCCATACCTTTTGCTCTCATAGCAACACCTTTACCACACTGGCCATAACCACATACAACGAATTTCTTCCCTGCTAAAAGAATATTAGTTGCACGAAGGATACCATCAATTGTTGACTGACCAGTCCCGTATTTGTTATCAAACATATGTTTTGTTTTTGCATCGTTAACAGCTATTATCGGATATTTTAACACATTGTGTTCAGCCATAGATTTTAATCGTATCACACCTGTTGTCGTTTCTTCTGTTCCACCTATCACATTTTTTATTATATCTTTGTACTTTTGAGAACTGTGTAAAGTAGATACAAGATCAGCACCATCATCCATTGTTATATTTGGCTGTATATTTAGCACACTGTTTATATGTGAATAATAAACACTTGTATTTTCCCCCTTTATTGCAAATACAGGAATTTTAAAATATTTAACGAGAGCTGCTGCAACATCATCTTGAGTAGAGAGTGGATTTGAAGCACAAAGTGAAACTTCAGCACCACCAGATTTTAGTACCAACATAAGATTAGCAGTTTCCGTAGTAACATGTAGACAGCATCCTATTTTTATTCCTTTCAATGGTTTCTCTTTATCAAACCGTTCTTTAATCATACACAACACTGGCATTTCACGAAATGCCCACTCTATCCTGTTTAGTCCATCTCTTGCAAGTTTAATATCTTTAATATGATAATTCATACGCACTCCTTTCTAAATTTTCTTTACCATATTTAGAATTTCATCCACAGCATCTAATTTTTCCCAGGTAAAATCTTTATCTTCTCTACCAAAATGTCCATAGACAGCAGTTTTCCTATAAATTGGTCTAAGTAGTTTAAGATGGTCAATAATACCTTTCGGTGATAATGGAAAAACTTTACGAATAAGTTTTGCAAGTTTTTCGTCAGAAAGTTTGCCTGTGCCAAAAGTGTCAACCATTAAAGACACTGGTTCTGTCAAACCGATACAATAAGCTAATTGTATTAAACACTCATCTGCTAATCCAGAAGCAACAATGTTTTTAGCAATATATCTTGCCATATATGTAGCTGAACGGTCAACTTTTGTCGGATCCTTACCTGAAAACGCGCCACCACCGTGTACCGTCCAACCGCCATAGGTATCAACAATTATTTTTCTTCCAGTCATACCAGTATCTGACTGTGGACCTCCAATAACGAACTTTCCAGTACCATTAATTGTTATCCTTGTATTCTTGTCATAATACTCACCTAAAACAGGTTTTACAACTTTTTCTATAATTTCTTCTTTAGCATCGTCACGCATATACTTGCCATCTTTTGTAACTACATCTTCAGTATGCTGAGCAGCGATAACTACATAATCAACACGGACTGGTTTCCCATCACGATATTCAACAGTAACTTGGGATTTACCATCTGGACCTAAGTAAGGAATAATTTTCTTTTTTCTCACCTCAGCGAGACGCATAACAAGTTTATGAGCAAGTATTATTGGCAACGGCATTAATTCTTTTGTTTGTTTTGTAGCATAACCAAACATTCCACCTTGATCCCCAGCACCAATTTCTTTACCACGGTTTACTCCTTGAGCTATATCTGGTGACTGCGAATGTATTGCGTTTAGAATTGCAACAGTTTCGTAATCAAATCCATATTTTGGCGATGTATAACCTATATCTTTCACTAAATTACGAACAAGCTGATGAATATCTACAAATCCTTTAGTTGTTATCTCACCACCAACAATCACTAAACCCATTGTAACGAAAGTTTCGCAAGCAACACGAGAATATTTATCTTGCTTCAAGCATTCATCCAATACTGCATCGGATATTTGATCACAAACTTTGTCTGGATGACCCTCAGCTACAGATTCTGAACTGAAAAACATATTTTTTGGATAGATCATTTTTTTCTCCTTTCTTTGTTTAAATTTCTATGTTTAATATTGTACCCTCAAACATTGTGATATTCTCCGAAACAACAGCATCATTCCCTATTATGCAAGACCTTAGTTTGACATTAGAACGTACGATAACATTATTCCAGAGAATAGAATCGTAAATTTTACTATTGTTACCTATTATACAATTATCACCTATAACCGTATAACTTCCTATTATAGCGTTCCTACCTATCTTAACATTGTTTCCTATAAGACACGGTGGTGTAAGTTTTACTGATGACACTATGTTTGTATTTTCCCCAATCCATATACCTTTTTTAACTTGTTTTGCATTAATGTAAACTTTAAGTTTTCCGTCTAAACAGTCATAATGTGCTTTTTTATATTCTGAAAGGTTGCCAACATCACACCAGTATTCTTCCATTACATATCCATACACAGGTAATGATTTAGAGACAAGTTTAGGTAATAATTGTTTACCGAAATCGTACGATTTACCTTTTGGGATATGCTTAAATATTTCTGGTTCAAAAACGTAAATACCTGTATTAACTAAATTTGTAAAAATTTCGCCAATGGAAGGTTTTTCATAAAAGTTCGTTATTCTGTTATCCGAACTTATTGACACAACACCGTACTCAAGTTTCATATCAACCGGTTTTAATGTAACAGTACACAACGCTTTTTTTCTTTTATGAAATTTAATAAGTTTTGATAAATTTATATCACTTAATCCATCACCTGATAATACAATAAAAGTTTTATCAAAAAAATATTGCTTAATTTTCACACCGCCAGCAGTACCTAAAAGTTTAGGTTCATATGAATAATTTATTCTAATTCCCCAACTAGTTCCGTCTAAAAGAAAAGACTTTATAAATTCTGGCTGGTAATGAAGATTTATTACGACCTCTTTTATTCCATAAGATTTTAAATTATTCATCAGATGACCTATAACAGGATAGTTCATTATCGGCACAAGTGGTTTCGGTATGGAATATGTTAACGGTCTTAACCTCGTACCAAACCCTGCTGCCATTATGAATGCTTTCATTTTAATAAGCACCTTTTGTTGAAAAAATAGCAAAAATTGTTTTCAATATAATCTCAATATCCAAACCTATAGACCAATTTTCCATATAGTAAAGGTCAAAATCAATCATCTCTTCAAACCCAACATCTGCACGTCCTGAAATTTGCCAAAGTCCAGTTAGTCCAGGAAGTATCATCAATCTACGTTTCGCATATGCATCGTAAAACTCAGCTTCTTCAACGATTTGTGGCCTTGGACCTACAATACTCATATCGCCTTTTAAAACATTATAAAACTGAGGGATTTCATCTATGCTATATTTTCTTAATAGTTTACCTAATGGAGTAACTCTGGGATCTTGTTTTAATTTAAAAACTTTATTTCCGCGTTCACTATATCTTAACAAATCTCTCCACATCTTATGCGCATCTTTAACCATAGTTCTGAATTTGACACATTTGAAAATTTTACCACCATAACCTACCCGCCTGTGTACAAAAAAAATTGGTGTTCCATCAAAAAGATAAATCAAAAGGCAAACAAATAGCAATGGTATCAATAAAAAACAAAATACTAAAATTGAAATCATAATATCCATTGCACGCTTTATGACAAAGTTAACGCCAATAAGTGAAAGAGGTTGTAGTGTTACAACAGGTATACCTAATGTTGAATCTAACAACACATCACTTAATCTTACTGGCAATGATACGAGAACTCTAATTGGAACATCCAGTGATACAAGTTCAGGCAAGATTTGTTGGAAGGTCGTCGTTGTAAATATCTCATATCCAATAACAAGTTCGGTAATATTTCTTGTTTTTACAAAGTTCTCAATATCATTTTTATTATTTACTGTGTCTAAGAAAAATTTTTTTATCATTTTGTTTTGTTTAAGATATTTTAATATCTTAGCCTTTGTATTTTCAGAACATATAAAACCTACTCTTGGCTTGCCAAAAAAATATTTTACATATTTTTGATAAAAATAATCTAAAGAAATATGCCATAGAAAAATAAAAATAAAATTCACAAATATTGCTGTCAACATAAATACTCTTGAGTATTCATAACTTCTGTAAAAAAAACCAACAGTAACCAGTAATAGCAATGCAACAAAGTTCGCTTTTAAACAAACAATAAATTCGTCAAAAATTTTTGTCACATTTTTCTTATACAAACCACTATATGAATAACTTAACAAGCAAAGTGTTACAAAAAATGGTAAAAAATAGTAATATTTCTCTATTTCCGGTATACCTTTAATAGGCGGTATTAGACGTGTAAATATTGGATTATAAAACCGCAAGTGGTAAGCAATAAAAAATGATGCCAACGATAAGATAATATCTGATGTAACTTTTGCAAAAATATAAATATCCCACAAAGTTTTTCTTGAAATGTTAAACCTTTTCATATCAAGTTCTTATTAACTATCTCAACAATTTCTTCTCTGGTTGGTAATCTATCTAAATATGCTAAATATAAACCACGTAATGTGTTCTTCCTAAAAGATGTATATACAACTTCATACCTCGTTGGAGAAACACACGGCGAATGACTACCATAATATTTATCAGAAACAATTTGTCTAACTTTACCACCAGTAATTTTTATCATGTATATACCTTTATATTCAAAGAAATCCCTACCAATTTCTTTATACTTACTATGCCAAGTTGAAAGAAAGACAATATATTTGTCATCATAAGTAAAGTTTATATACTTATTATAGTATCTATCAGAATGTATACACCTTTCTTTTCTTCTTGCTAAATTATAGATGTACATACCATCATTATCAAGCGAATTAATAACACCGTCTCTGTTAGTATCCCGCCTTTTTGATAAATATGCAATCTTTTTCCCATCATGAGAGAACACAGGGAAACTACTAATGTATTCCGCAGGGCAAATACAGGTTATCTCACTTGTAAACAAGTTTTTTAGCACTATTGCACAGTGGTGTTCTGGACCACCAACAGCATCTTCAGATTTACAAAATGACGAATATAAAATATGTTTACCGTCAGGGGAATATGAAGGAAACACGCTTTCATACGTATCTGGTACCAATGTTTTTAATGAGAAATCGTTTAGGTTTATTTCATAAACACCACTTTTTGCGTTAGGTGATCTCCAACAAGTAAAGATAACTTTACTACCATCAGGAAAAAACGACGGATGTTTAGGTTGGTATATATCTTCAACTAACAACCTTTCTTCACCAGTTTGTAAATTCAACAAGTACAACCCTTGCCAATCTTTAGAATCTATACGGTTGTCACTATTTGTGTCACGTCTTGCAGATAGAAAACATATATACTTACCATCAGGTGAAAAAACCGGAGAAGAATTATAGTATTTATCTTCTACTAAACATTCTAATCTATTACTATTTCTATCAATACTATATATACCACAAAAATCATCGTTGTTTATAACACCATCATTGTTAGTATCTCGTGTTGCACAAACAAATACAATTTTATCACCATCATTTGAAAATTTTGGTTCTTTACAAAAATACTTGTTTGGCATTAACATCTTCCAGTTAGTAATTTCTAATATTTCTTGAACTGTTTTTTTATTATACCAGTTCGGCAGCAATAATAGTTTAGATAACCACTTTTTACATTCATTTAGGTCATTTTTTCTCAGACACACCTTTGCAAGAACTGTATAAACTGAAGTTTTTAAAGGATAATTTTTAACAAGTTCCAACCCAAATTTATATGCCAGATCGAATCTGTTTTCGCGTAATAAATTAATTAGCCTACGAAATTTAATAATAAACATAGTCTCTGTTATCCGTCTGAAAAGCATTTATTATGTGCTCTACATTATTTTTTGAGTCTATAGCAATAATATCAAACCTTAAATTTACATTTTTTAGTTTATTTCTCTTTATGTACACCATTGAAGCAAGTATTATCCTTCTTTGTTTATAATAGTTCACAGTTTCTTGTGGTGTGCCATAACTTAAATTTGTCCTATATCTTACTTCTACGAAAACGTAACAGTTTTCCATTTTATCATACGCAATTATATCCAATTCACCAAACTTAGTTTTGTAATTTCTATCTAAAATTTTATACTTTTTTCGTCTCAAATAATCAATAGCAACATCTTCGTAGAAATTACCAATTTGTTTTCTATTCATGTACAATAAATTTGTAAGCAAAATATCTATGTAACTCTGAAAGACCAAATTTAACTATACTGTCAACATGCTTTTTTGTTGGATAACCCTTGTTGTTGAAAAAGTCGTATTCCGGAATAACATTATGATAAATGCGCATAATACTATCTCGCACAACTTTTGCAACGATAGAAGCTGCCGCAACCACAGCACTTTTCTCATCAGCTTTTTCTATAGGACACTGTTTTACTTCTGTAATATACGGATTATAAAATCCATCAATAATCACTAATTCAGGTTTTATACTTAACTTCTCCACAGCATATGCTGCAGATATTTGACAACTTCTATGTAATCCGAACTGGTTAATATGTTTTACAGAAATGACACTTAACCCTACTGAGGTGGCTAACTTCATAATATCTTTGAACAGAACTTTCCGTCTTTCTGGAGAGATACTTTTTGATTCTTTCAGATGAGGAATGAAAACTGTTTCATCAAAAACGACAGCAGCAGATACTACGGGACCACTTAAACATCCACGACCAACTTCATCAACACCAGCTATAACATTCACTGAAAATTTTCTTCTAACTCTCCTGTCAAACAAAAAAATATTTTTGTCTGTCAAGATAAGAACCTTTTTCTTTTTATACTGTTGCTTCCTTCCCAATTTTTTCTCTTAAATAATACAACTTTGCTTTTCTAACATCGCCTTTCTTTACTACGGTGATAGATTCAATAATAGGAGAATACATTGGAAAAATACGTTCAACACCAACACCATAAGAAATTTTTCTAACAGTAAACGTTTTATTCACTCCGCGGCCACGAATTGATATAACTATTCCTTCAAAAGTTTGTTTTTTTTCTACACCTTCCTCTTTGAAAGTAAAACTTACTTTTATTGTATCGCCAACAGAAAACTCTGGTATTTTTCTAGTTTTATCTACTGATATCATGTCAAGATCTATTTTCATTTTCTCCTCCTATTTTCCTCAGTAATTACTTCTTCTAAAAATTTTTTTTCTAATTTTGAAAGTCTAATGTTGTGTAGAATATCTGGCCGTTTTTTATATGTATTTCTAATCGCTTCTTTTAATCTGTATAACTGTATTTTTTTATGATCACCTGAGAGTAGAACCTCAGGTACCTTCATATTCATATAAACCTGAGGTCTTGTATATTGTGGATAGTCAAGAAATTTTGTCATAAACGATTCTTTTAGCAATGACTCTTTTTCTTTAACCACACCTTTTACATACCTGCAAACAGCATCTATAACAACCATAGCTGCTACTTCACCTCCTGTAAGAACATACTCACCTATTGAAATTTCTTCGTTAACGAATCTCATCACACGTTCATCTATTCCTTCGTACCTACCACATATAAGTACAAGCCATTTTTTTTTATACAGTTCTAACACTTTCTTTTGGTTCAAAATTTTGCCCTGCGGTGAAAGATATATTACGAAAGGACTGTTTTCATCTCGTTTATGTTCAGTTTTAATCTTTCGTATGGCTCTAATTAACGGTTCTGGCTTCAATACCATTCCTGCGCCGCCACCGTACGGTTTATCATCCACAGTTTTATGTTTATCAAAAGCGAATTCGCGTAAGTCCCAAATCTTAACCATTATTTTACCATCTTTTATTGCCCTTGATATAACTCCACACGATAACATACCATCAAACATTGTTGGGAAAATAGTAATTATGTCAATCCTCATTTAGTTATACCATCAATATTGTTAACGAATATTCGTTTATTAGCAACATCAACTTTGTATATTACAGGCCTGATAAATGGGATCATAATTTCTTCCTTGTATGTAGTTCTCACAAGGAGTATCCTGTAATCTTCCTTTACTTTAATTATATCCACTACCTTACCGAGATTAACATTTTGTTCCTTTACTACTATTTCGCTATACATCAAATCTTTATTCAGAAAAAAATTATCAGGCAAACTTTCCACCTCCTGAATTATATAACAACTTTTTAGATTCTCAACTTTATTTATGTTATTCTCTCCAACAAATTTTAAGATATATACAACTTTATCTTTATAAGTTTTGTAATAGACTATTTTTTCAACAGTATAAGGTCCTATTATTTTGCCTGAAAATCTGTTTTCAAAGAACAATTGTGTTCCTTCATTACAAACCAACTTTGGCGAAAAAAAATATGCCAATACCTCACCCTCAAGCCCTTTTGTCTTTAAAACCTTACCAATACAAACTTCCACAATTTATGATAAGTTAACTTGGTTAGGTTACAAAAATTAAATTATTAAAAGTCTATACAAACTGTAAGTCTTTGGTAAGTCAAACCTCCATTTTTACTTTTCAATTACTTCAATTACTACACGTTTATTAAGTTTTGCTGCAGAACATCCCATTATTGTACGTATTGCACGTATTATTCTACCTTGTTTGCCGATGACCTTCCCGCGATCAGTCTCAGCCACTTTGAGCTCTAGTATTAGTGACTGATCACCACTGATCTCTTTAACCTCTACTTTCTCAGGATAATCAACCAAGGCTTTCACAATCGTGAGTAACAACTCTTTCATTCCTTAACCCCTCCTTTTTATCATCAAGATGTAGAAGATATAGCAGATATTATCTCATCTTGGATTTTTTTACTTTTCAATATCTTTTTATACAACCCACGAACTGTGTCTGACGGTACAGCTCCTGATTTTAACCATTGTTCATACTTTTGTACGTCTAAAGAAATTTTATGTTTTATAGGATCGTAGTCACCTATGGTATCAACAGGCTTACCACTTACAGCACGAGATTTTTCAATTACTACTACTCTGAAAATAGGACGATTTTTTTTACCAACACGTTGCAACCTTATACGTAGTGCCATTATATCTACCACCTCCGTTTTAGATATAATTTTATAAATTATACAACATTAAATTTCTAATGTCAATAATAGCAAAAACTTAAACAAATTTGTTAAAAGACAGTATCTCTTTCAAATCCTTCCTTGTATCGGACCCAGCCCTTCTACGTATAAAATCAGAATTTTTGTAACTTCCATCGGGATAACCCATACAGATCAACAGAGGTATCTTATACTTTTTAGGTATATCAAGCACCTTTCTTACACCTTTCTCTGAAAACCAACCAACATAACATGTTCCTAAACCAAGTTCCGTCGCTTGCAAAACAATGTGTTCACAAGCGATGCCTATATCAAGCAAATAAAATCTTACATCTCTTATTAACGAACCTACTTTTGACAAAAAACTAGGTAGGTCAGCGATGACAACTATTATAACAGGAGCTTGCGAGATAAATTTACTAAATTTATAAATACCAGAAGTTGCTTCGTCAACAAGACGTTGTTTCAAATTGATCTCGTTCACAACTACAAATTTCCACGGTTGTGCATTACATGCGGACGGTGCTAACCTTGCTGCTTCTATACACTGAACAATTTTTTCTTCTTCAACTGGTAGTGGTAAAAATTTTCTACAACTGTAACGTTGTTGTATAAGACTTATCAAATTCATCTTTGGTTACCTATAAAATTGAAATTTGACGACAAACTGTTAACACTCTGTCAGTAATTTGTTCAGTTGTATTACCAAGCCCACACTGCGGTGTGACAATACCATCACTTAGAATTGAATAAAGTGGCAACCTATATACATATTGCTGTTTATCAATTTTTGATAATAATACTTCATAACCAAATTTTTCTATATGCTGTAGAAGTTTAAACTGTTCATCTGTAACTGTGCTAAAAGATAAATTAAACGAAAAAATTTTTTCGTTGTTTGGTACTAACCCCCAAGCAATTTCGCCACCTCGGGATACAAACTTTTTTATTTCTTCTTTATATAATGCAAATGAATCAAAGTAATCATATGCATCAAAAGAAATAATATCAAGTGTATCTACCGAAGTAAGAATAGACCAATCGGTATTTGCACAACAGTGAACACCTACACGCAGATTTACATTTTGCCATAATTCTTTGACCATAATTTTTATTTCTGTAGTTGCGTTTACTAAACATTTTATAATTTCTTCTTTATTTACTGCTGTAAATGCGGAACCGTACGCAGCAAGGTATGGCTCGTCATAAAAAAGTATAAGATTAACATTTATAGGATCAAACAGATTTTCCTTGACACATTTAACCTGCCATACAGATTTCATCACTAAATGTTTGACTATTATATCTCTATAATGTTCATTGTAAAACAATGGTTGTCCTTGGGTTGTTTTTACTGTTAAACCAAATGTTACCGGACCTGTAGTTTGTAGTTTCAAATTTACAACTTCATCACGAACTGCTTTTATAGTATTTAAAAATTTGTAAAATCCTGAAGCATATTGTGCAGAGATCGCAAAATAATCAATGTTTTTGTCAAGATAGTTCTGATAAAATTTTTCCATTAATGAATATAGTACGTCTTCATCCACATAGATTTTCTGTTGATTTTCATCAACAACTATACCTGGGAAACTTTCTGAATATTGTGGACACATATGTTCTTTGAAACTTCTTTTTGGTAGTTGTGGCCAACACGGGATGTTCACACAACTAAAAGTTTTTTCTACTGCGACTTCAGGATCAACATATGGTACGCTTCCTATAAGTGTTGTCCTCATATACTTCAATCATTGTTGAGAAAATTTAGATTGTAAATCTTGTAATGTGCCGTATGGATACTGAATTTCGTGAGGTAAAACAAATACCCAATTTTCTTGTTCAGCAATTTTTAAAATTTCTTTTTTCTTTTTTATAACATTCAATGGGAAAAGGTCAAAACTGCTAGTATAATTTACTTTCAAATTTAACCCCACAGGGAAAAGATCTCCAGCGAAAAAAATTTTCTTATCATCACACAAAACTAAAACACTCTGATGTCCTACCGAATGTCCCCCAGTGTAAATAATTTTTATACCTAAATCTTTCAATTCAATATCGTCATCTATCAATTCTAAAACTTTAAATTCGTCAAGTGGTAAAAAATTTTCTTTGATATACGATGCAGCCGACCTTTCATCAGGAGAAACAGAATATTCCCATTCACTTTTTTGAACAATATATCTTGCTTTTCTAAACAAAGGTTTTATAACTCCATTATCTACCACCGTATTGTACCCACAGTGGTCAAAATGTAGATGTGTTAAAATCACAATATCAATATCATCTGGCTGTAACCCCAAACCTTTCAAATGTTTAACCAAATTTTCTTTTTTTCTGATTTTATATATTTCAGTATATTTTGACTCAAATTTATCCCCAATACCGGTGTCTATTAACACTTTAGTATCATTTACATTAATTAGCATACAGTTTAGCGCAATATCAACCCTATTTTTCTCATCAGCACTATAATGTTTTTGCCAAAAAACTTTAGGTACAATGCCAAACATAGCACCACCGTCTATACTTGCAAACCCATCAGAGAAAATATATATTTCAGGAGATTCAGATAAAACTTTAACCATCCTATTTCTTCTCCCAGCGTAACAAGTCCTGAACTTTAGACAATGTGGAACCATCCTGTATTTCTTTACGTATCCTATTTTCTTTTTCTAGCACATCCATAGCACGATTTGTTACTTCTATAAGTTTATCCTTAGGTATAACAACGACACCGTCATCATCGCCTACAATCCAGTCACCAGGGAAAATTTTTATCCCAGCGATGTTTATCGGTATGTTTATCTCACCAAAACCTTTAGGTTCACCCGCTTGTGGTGACACTGTTTTTGAAAATGCAGGGAACTTTAATTTTTTAATCTCAACTATGTCACGTATTGCACCCCAAACTACAACCCCTGCAAGTTTCTTTCCTATAGCAGAATATGTTGCAAGCTCACCCCAGACAGCTGGTGGTACACCACCAGCATCTATAACCACAACATCTCCTTCCGTAGCGAGATCTATTGCTTCAACAGGTTTTGACCAATCACCAGGATATGTCCTCACTGTTACTGCAGGACCCACAAGTTTTATACCTTCTATTAACGGTTTGACTTCGTCAATACATTTTCCTCGATGTAGCGCATCAGAAATGTTTGCAGTTGAAACTTTTTTTAACACATTACGGACTTCGTCAATATCTTTAATACGTTTATAAAGTTCAGTTTTTATCCGCATTTTTTTAAGCATTGCAGTTTTTATCTGCTGAGTGGCAACTTTTGCATCTTGAGATTTAATTATTGCGCCACCGACAACTATTATATCCGCACCTGCCTCCACTGCGTCCACTACATTGTCAGAGTTTATCCCTCCTGCTATTGATACAGGCAAAGGACAAATCTTTTTTACTTCACGCACAACATCAAACTTTATACTACCCTTCATTTGTTCATCAATCGGTATATGTAGTCCTATATAACTTGGTCCGAACCTTAACACTTCTTTCACACGTGATATAACATCTTTCACCTCTATCATATCTACTATAATCTCACATCCGTAATTTTTTGCAGCTTCAATTGCTTCTTTTATGGTTTCATCATCAGCAACACCTAAGATACCAACAATATGTGCTCCGGCTTTCGCTGCCATTTCTACTTCTATTCTGCCAACATCCATTGTTTTCATATCCGCAACAATTTTTATATTCGGTGATAAAAGCTTTTTAATTTCACTTATTGCACGGACACCTTCGGATTTTATCAACGGAGTACCCACTTCTATAATGTCAACACCAGCATCAATTATTTCTTTCACTGTTTTAACAGCACGATGTAAATCAACAAAATCCAGCGCTACTTGTAACAGTGGTTTTTTGACAAAGTTTATTTTTTTCATTAAATTAAATCTTCTAAAAAGAAATCGGCAATCTTATAGAGTTTTCAATAGAATAATCTCCAACTTTTGTCCGTATAAGTTTTTCTACTACACCACCACAGTTAAGTTTCTCACCAATATCTCTTGCAAGTGAACGTATGTATGTTCCTGAACTGCAGACAATTCTTAAAACTAATTTAGGAAATTTATATTCTAACAGTTCCAGGCTATAAATTCTAACTCGTTTTGGTTTAAGAACTCTGATCGCCTCATCATAAGTAAGTTTTTTGAGTCTTATTTTATCACACAAACGTTCACCTTGAAACTTTATTGCTGAGTACACTGGTGGTAACTGTTCAATTTCGCCAACGAAATTTGAGAGTATTTTTTTGACATTTTTTTCTTCAGGTGGTGTAATATCGTTCAGGTGTTTAATTTCACCTGTTATGTCATGAGTATCAGAAGTTTTATCTAACGATATATACGCAATGTATTCTTTGACTGAGTTGTTTAATATATTATGCAGTTGTCGGGTATATTTTCTTCCAACCGCTATCACAACAACACCCTCGGCAAATGGGTCAAGTGTACCACCGTGGCCAACTTTAAATTTTTCTTTTAGATGTCTTTTGACATAAGCAACAATTTTGTATGTAGTTATCCCAGGTGGTTTATATATATTATAAATTCCTTCTGTAAACAACATAATACTAACATACAGCAGCTATTGTTCTACCAAGCGATTCAGCGATGGATCGTAATGAATTACTTGTATTTTTTATAGCGTCCTGTAATGTTGTAGGATACATCGTTGTACTATAGATACCAACTACGCCATAGTCATACAAAAGTTTAGCAGTTGGTTCAACCCATCCCGCGATACAAATTATTGGTTTTTTATACTTTCTTGCAAGTTGTATTACACGGAAAACTGTTTTTCCATGGATAGTCTGTTCGTCAATTTTACCTTCACCTGTTATTACTATATCGTGATTTCTAATTTTTTCTTCTAACTTCGTAATTTCGCTTATAATTTCAAACCCGGGCTTAATTTCTGCATCAAGTAAAACTTTTAAAGTTCCACCGATACCACCAGCTGCACCTGAACCTGGGATTTTGTCAAGGTCAACCTTGTAATGTTTCATTACAACTTTGCGGAAAGAACTTACCGCGTTAGCGATAACATGGTAAATACTTTCTTTAGCACCTTTTTGTTTTGCGAACATTAAGACACCATTTTTGCCAGTGAGACGATTTGTTACATCAGACGCTATAGTTATTTTTATATTCTTACCGTAATATTTTTTTAAGAATAAATTATTCTTATCTTTTACTATTTGTTTAACTTTTAACAACCCTGAACAGTTTACTTCCACAGGCCTACCGGTTCTGTCATAAAATCCAAAACCCAAAACTGACAGCGCACCGATGCCACAGTCAATCGTAGCAGAATCGCCAATACCTAATATAATTTCATCAACATTATGATTAACAACAGTATCATAAATTAACTCGCCAACACCTTTCGTGGTTGTTATCAAAGGATCCCTTTTATCACATGGTACAAGACGTAACCCTGCGGCTTCCGCAAGTTCTACTATTGCAATTTTTTTATTCCCTCGTCCAACTATTCCATATTTAGCTTTAACCTTTTGTCCTGGTAAAGGTCCACTCACAAGTTTATGTATAAATCTTCCATCCAAAGATTTTGTTAGTATTTTTGCAGTACCAGTGCCACCATCTGCTAACGGTAAAGTTGTAATAACAAATTTCTTTGACGAACACAACAATCCTTCTTTAATACAATTACATACTTTTATTGAATCAAGTGCTTCCTTAAAAGTATTACAAGCAACAAGTATTTTCATACACACGTTCTTCTTATTTATAAATTTCAGGATTTACAATATTAGGTGGCACTTTGTTGTGGACAAGCACTGCGATGATGTTCTCAGCTGCCATCAATGCCATTTTTGTTCTTGTTTCTATTGTTGCGGAACCTATATGTGGTACAAGCACAGTATTTGGCATATCTATAAGTTCAGGTTCAACTTCAGGTTCCTTCTCAAAAACATCAAGTGCAGCACCTGCTATTTTTTTATCTTTCAATGCACGCACTAGCGCTTTCTCGTCAACCACAGGTCCTCGCGAAGTATTAATCAAATATGCTGTTGGTTTCATAAGCGAAAATTCTCTATCTGAAATTAAATGATATGTTTCTTTAACCAATGGTACATGAATAGAAATAAAGTCGGACTCTTTTAATAACTCATCCAAAGACTTAAAAGTAGCGTTGTATTTTTGTTCAATTTCAACCGAAACACGATTAGTATCGTAGTACAAAATTTTCATATCAAACCCTAACCCGCGTTTCGCAACAGCCTGGCCAATCCTGCCAAAACCAATGATGCCAAGCGTCTTACCATAAATATCGTTGCCTAAAAACAACATTGGTGCCCATCCTTTAAACTTACCCTCACGCAAGAATTTGTCTGATTCTACTATCCGTCTTGCAACTGACATTAGCAACGCAAACGCAAGGTCTGCAGTGGTTTCTGTTAACACACCAGGAGTGTTAGTAACAGGAATTTTACGTTTAGTCGCTTCAGCTACATCAATATTATTGTATCCAACCGCATAGTTTGCTACAATTTTAAGATTTTTTGCTTTATCCATAAGTTCAGCATCAATATTGTCCGTAAGCAGACAAAGAAGACCATCTTTGTCTTCCACACGACGTAGTAATTCTTCTCTTGGTATGACACGATTTTCTGTGTAAAGGTCTACTTCAAAATATTGTTTCAACAAGTCAATTGCAGGTTGTGGTAACTGTCGTGTAACCAATACTTTTTTCATTCTGACCTCCTTTCGCGTATTAAAAATTATTTTTATTCGCTACCTCATTATGATTAAAGTGTAGAAATAAAAACTCGTAATGAGAAATTTTGGTAAACGTTTTGCGAAATAAAGTTATTTTAAGACAACTGGCGAGTTTTACTATCAAAAAAATTTGTACATTTCAACACTTATTTTGCAATGATAAACGTTCCCTTACCTATGATTTTGTTTTCTGTTGTAAGAGTAAAGATGTAAATACCAGGCTGTAATTTATCGTTTAGGTGAGACAATCTCGGATTATATCTATAGATATAGATGCTACCTTCTGACCTTTCATCTTGTGACCCTGTAAGTTTACGTTCATCCACCAATACACCTTGAATATCATATACACGTAATGTAATATTTTCTCCTTCAAGATTTTCGTATTTTATATGTAAAACATCGTTATGCCCGTCAGAGTTTAAAGTCAAAATTTTCGGCATATAACTCTCAAGTTTAACCTGTTCAAATATGACCGTCTTCAAAATTATGATGCTTATACAAATAATTAATATTTTTTTCATGACACAGGTCCTCCTTATGTCTAAGTATCTATCTCTTGCAAATCTACATAATAATATCTAGGATAATCTATATTTACTTGAATTTTTGTTATTTATCTATTTTTATTTTCTACCTCCAGATTCTCACTCTAACTGTTTCAGTTCTTCATCTATCCAATTGACATCTAGACCGTAACCTTCATATTTTTTCTTGATTCGTTCAAGCACGGTCCTCAATTCCGACTTTGGTACATTTGCAGACTTAAGCTTTAAGTAGTAATTTTTGCTTGTCTGCAATTCTTTATTCATCGCTTCTTTCTGTTTTGTTAGTTCGTTTAACTCTTTCTGTGCAGCAGTAATATCTGTTTGTCCTTTGAATTGTTTTATAATAGTCTCAACTGTCTTAATTCTATCAACAAAAGACATTTGATCTTTCATTTCTGTATAACGTTTCCATAATGATTCGTATCGTTCTTTAGGTGTCAATTGTTTCTCTTGCGGTTTTTCTGCCGGGGGTTGAACTGACGGTTTCACTTCAGGTTTAACTTCCTTAGGTAGAGGTTTCTTCAACAGTTCATCAAGTTTTCTCTTTAGTTCCTCAATTTCAGCATCTTTCTGTTTAAGTTGTTGTTCAAGATTGTCAATTTTAGCATATAATGCAGAAGTATCTTCAGGTAGTTTTACAACAGGTCCAAACCTATAAGATATAGATACTGTATGATTGCCAAAAACATCTATACCTGAGATTGGATAATTAAACGCGTAAGCAACATTTACTCCGTCAAATACGAACTCAGCACCAACTGAAGGTTCAACGAGTGATACTGATTTTGTCTTATAATTTCTAGAAGTGTACTTTACAGAACCGTATAGTCTAAGTTTTTCGTTTAACAGTTTGATCTGTGCTCCAGCTGATATTATCATATCTATATTTTTAAATCCAACATCCAAGTTTAAACCATAGATTTTGTTAACATTTGCCAAACCAACTAAAATTTTCATAGGTACCACTACATCCTGTTTGTTAAACAAAGAAATGTTAGGTTTAGTAACATCATTAATTTGTAATCCCAAAATATAATTTTGTGCAAGTTGATAACTAAAACCTATATCTAAGCTCATAACAGATTTTGAATTTCCATTTTTCGCAAATGCAGTGTCATTGTCAGATACGTACATACCATCATTGTCATAAACTTCCACCCTGCCGTATGTAATAACATATACTTTCGGTCTTATCCCTAACGAAAGTGATGGCAAATATGACAAAATACGCTTTTTTGAGTATACAAATGCAAAAACATTTTCACTGTATAGTGAACCACCCTGTAATATATTCCAGTAAAGACCAAAACTACCGTATTTCTTTGTTGGCAACCCATACCCAAAGAACCCGCGTGAGATACCATCTGATAAACCTAAAAACATCATAGTGTATTCAGCAGCGACCTGCTGTTGTTCGATGTAATCAACACATGCTGGATTATAATATACTGAATATACATCTTCAGTAACAGAAACTTGTCCTCCTAAGGCAATATATTTGGCACCTACTGGCAAGCCGGAAACCGTAGCTTCCATTTGTGATTTTATTAGTAACAACATCATAATTTTGCAAATTGTAGATGTAGATTTTATCAAATTTTTCATAATCTTGTACCCTCCTAGTTTACAAAATTTTTCTGTCCAAGCGGGAGTGCGGCAAAAAATCTACAAGGTTTTTCCCTCATCCCCCGTAGAGGTAAACCCCTAACTTTTACCACGGCCGCACCTCCCGCTAAAATAACAAAAATCTGTGCAACCTTTAAGAAAACAAATTCCTACTATAGTTAGTAAAATCTGTCATATTTCTATCTTGCAATTACTATGGTACCTTTGTATTTTTTACCTTCGGCTTCTATCTGGTAAACATATACACCTGGTAAAACATATTTACCGTCAAAATCTTTTCCGTCCCAACCAATATAACTACCAGGTGTAGATGAATCATCCCTTGTTATCAATTCCCAAACAAGGATTGAATTTATATCATATATTCTTATCTTCACTTCTGAAGACTTTGGATTATTAAATATAAAGAACACAATATCGTTCTCACCAGGTGAACTGTCAGGAGTTATAACTCTTGGCTTTACCTCAGCAAACTTAAACTCGCCCGATGTATTGACACGACGCAGTTGTACTTTTGTTAAAAACTTAGTCTTGAAATAGACAACTTTTTTATCTTTATCAACATAAGTTGTCGCACGAATGTAATCTTTACCGTCAAATACATAGAACGCAACCTGTGTCTCAATCAGCTCAGGGTTAATTTCAAGAGATTTATTTATACTTGCGAATTTAATTTTACCATTCATAATTGTATATCTAACACCAACATAATTGTCATTCTTAAACTTATAAGTATCAGAATAAATAATCCTGTTTTCTTTATCATCAAGGTTTCCTCTTTTGACTGTATATACTCGTAAAATCATACCTTTTTCTTCATCTGGATAGTCCTCTACGGAATAGTAGGAAGGTATAATATCTTCTATATTTGCAGATGCGAATTTTGTATATACACCATTTTTGATTAGATAATAATTGCTTTCGTCATCAACTATTATTGATTCATCACTATTACCACATATATCATAACTTACAACTTTGTAGTAACCTTTTCTGAATGGTATCTCACATTTATTATATTTTGAAATTACAGAAATAACTTCTTGCCATTGTTCATCATCGTTAAATATATCTTGTTTATAGAAAACCTTATATTTGTACAGCTCAAACGTTGTAGGATTATCAGCACCAGTATTGTTTACACCAGCAAATTTTTCTATCTTAGAAGATGTCTTATTATATTGATGTTTTACATTATTCCATTGAAATTCCAGTTTCTCGCCGTTTTTCTTAAACCTGAAACCAACCGCTGAAAGTGGTATGGTTTCATCTTTAGGTATCGTTATATTAAACGAAGTAGTTGAAATACTAACATTACCTGACCAGTCATAAATTTTGATTCTCACATAATATTTTTCACAGTCAAGATGTTCTGCAAACCAATCATCTTTGACCATGCTCGGATATAACTTAACAATCGTACTTGAAACAAGTACATCTGCAAAATTCTCATCTTTTGAAAATTCAATAATAGCATAGCTAAGGTCTTTGTCAGCACTAAATTTAATCTTAAGTTTTGCTTTTATACCTTCGGACGGGTCCAAAGAAACACTAATTGTTGACAAGTTCACATTAGCAGGTATTGGAGGATTAAGATCTTTATAAGTAAATACTGTGTAAACAGTAGATGTTGACTTATTTCCTGCAGGGTCAAACGAGTGTAATGTTACATAATATGTTGTATGCTGTTGTAAATTCAGCAGTTCGTAATAAGAAATTTCACGATTGTTAGATACAATTTTAATAGCAGCATTATCGTTATAAGGAACTGTATTTGACGAACTTGCATAAATCTCATATCCTATAAGATCAAAATTCCTATATTTATTAACATCAGGTGGTATAAAGTTAATTTTAACATATGAACCGTCAGGTTTTGATTCAGGTTTTGCATCAGGGGTTAAACTAATTGAAGACGATAATGGTAGCTCAGGTGAAAGAACATCCTTGTCAATATAAACTCCATCAACTACAAGTCCAGAGGAAAATTTGTTTGTTTTATCTACTGCAACTAATCTGAAGTAATAAGTTGTCCTAGGATAAAGTTGGACAAGGTCAAATGTGTAACTCTGATTTGGCAATGTATTATTTGTAATTACATACCTGTAATACTGACCAGCTACAGTACTAAAGTATATCCTTACGTGGTCAAGATCTGGTTCTGACGGATTCTTGATCCAGAATTTTACATACGAACCTATGTTTTCATCCGAAGAAGCAAACACTGCATATTTTGGGTACTCCAATACGGGATCTCCAGGGGCGTACGGATCAAGCGGTGTATAGATCTGTATCGTAGATGTGGACTTATTCCCTCCGCCATCGACAGTGATTACAGAAATATAATATGTAGTGTAAGACAAAAGTTGTACCAGTTGCGCATTTGTACTTGTTCGTGGAATTGTGACACTGCTTATGTATGGTCCAGAGAATGAAGTTGTTGAATATAAAACTTCTATTCTACCATCAATATAATAATCTTTGTTCTGGTACAGATTAGCATCGGGCAGTGTCCAGTTTAGTGAAATATATACACCATCTTGTTCTGAGGCACCTGACAAACCTGTAAGGTTATTAACAGGATCCGGTGGGATAAAATCATCACTGAGATATACCTTCCCTGTAACATTTGCACCGTACCATGGTCTTGACCCTGCTGCATTATATGACATTAAAACATAGTAGTACCAGTGTCGCGGTATTAATTGCACATGATTAACACTTACAACCTCGCCATGTGAGGTTGTCTCCTTGACAAAATAATTTTCATTTGTAGTGTAGCCGTTTGTTGACCAGTAGATTTTGACACCTTCAATTGGAATATCTGTATCGGCCGGGTTCCGCCATGAAATTATACTATATGAACCGGTACTTAAACTTACTGACGCAGAAGATGTAATTACAACATCAGTGACATAGTCAGGTGCAACAAGTCCCCATACTGCAAGGTTTGACCGTCTTGACCAGTTGTTCTTACCGAACCATTCATCTGAAGTCCATACAAGGAAGTAATGACCTATTGCTGTAGTTCCCTCCATTAATGTAAGACCGGTTATTGTGAACACTTGAGGTTGATATTTAAAAGTGTCAGTATCAACATAAATTGTCTGTGCCTGAGGCCATTTTGTACTGATCTCCTGTGGCGAAAATTCTATAGGTGGTGGTGTTGTCGCATAAGCAATACAGTATCTTGCATAATGTAAATTATACTCGCCAGTTGACGCGTCAACTTAGTATCTATCGTTTGCAGGCGATGTCCAACTAAGTCTTACCCAGCCTTCACCAGGAGAAACAACATTGCCAGAAGCAACATCGTCCAGGTCAGCAACTTTACACGGTGGGATAACACTCGCGGGTACGTAAACTTCTGAAACAACCGTAGATGTGGATTGATTATAAAATCTGTCGCGAGAAGATACGCCTATATAAATTTTTTCACCCTTTGGTAAACCTGTTATTATAATTTTATTTGTTATACCAAAACTGAGCCTGAATTTTTCCTCAGGTGCTGGTATACCAAACCCGTGCGGATACTCTTTAAATGTTTGACCCTGTGCTTCTTGTGGTAATACCCAGAGATGGTTTGTTCTTACACGTTCAGCATTGTCCCACCATTGCCATAACTGGTTTAAATATCCAAGGTTATATCCGCGAGTTGATGTGTCAAACTTTATAATATACGAAAACACATAAGTGTCAGGATGAACATCGTACACTTCTGGATCTTTTGGTGCGCTCCAGCTTAGTTCTACTCTACCGCCAAGTTCATCACCTGGATATACGCCAGTAACCAATCTTGGCTGTGCTACAAGGTTAGTGATACGTTCAGGCGGTATTTTTTCTCCTTTAATTTTTACAAGGATATAGCCAGCGTCAGTCGCAGCGTGTAATACATAACCCGATGGTTTGCCAACATCAACAAATACAGGCGGTAAACCAATAATATTTACAATAGTGAATGCCTGTATTATCACCGAAGTTATGTATTGTTTTAATCTATTCATCAAGTTTTTGTTCCGTCAAAAAAAATTTTTCTGCGGAAGGCGGACAGGAAAAAGCACCACCTGACTTTTCAATCCCCGTAGAGGTAGCACCTCCATGCCCTGTATCCTTCCGCAGAAAAAACTTTATAACCATTTGCCAGCAGGGTAGCAACAGGAAGTTCACCATACCCCCGTAGAGGTAAACCCCTGTGCTACTTAGAAACCTGCTGGCATCTATGTTATTCAAACATAAAAGCGGAAGGGAACAACAAGGATAATAACTTACCTTACTCTCCTACCCCGTAGAGAGTAGAACCCCTGCTGCCCCTTCCGCATAGTTATCAAAACTCCCGTGCTGAAGTAAATCCAATCCCTTACCCCCGTAGAGATAGACCCCTCCAGCACGGAATATAAAAAATCTATACCTACAGGTAATTGTAAAGCAATATTCTACCAACCTTGCTATGTCAAACAAACAATTATAAAGATTTAAACCACAATG
>JANXDG010000082.1 GCA_025059805.1 Endomicrobiia bacterium | reverse complement strand
TGAAAATTTTTCAATGTAGTATAAGCTATATTTTCTAAAGCTTCTTTAGTAAAAAATGCCTGATGTGAAGTTACCAAAACATTAGGAAAAGTCAACAATCTTGCAAGAATATCATCAGTTAAACCTTTAGTTGAAAAATCTTCAAAGAAGTATTCATCTTCTTCCTCATATACATCTAAACCTGCAAAACCAACTTTGCCATTTTTTAAGTTTTTAATAAGTTCTTTAGTATCTATCAATCCACCACGACTTGTATTTATTATCATCACTCCTTTTTTCATCTTATTAAATGCATCTTCGCTTAAAATATGATAAGTTCCTTTATTTAATGGACAATGCAATGTAATAATATCAGAGTTAACAAATATAGTTTCTAAATCAACATATTTTACTTTCAAATTATCAGCCCAAGAATAATCAGGGTTGGAATCATAGCATAAAACTTGCATATCAAAACCTAACTTCAATATCTTTGCTACAATCTTTCCAATATTGCCTGTACCAATAACTCCTGCTGTCTTTGAATATAAGTCAAATCCTAACAACCCATCTATTTCAAAGTTTAGCTCTCTTGTTCTTACATATGCTTTGTGTATTTTTCTGTTTAAAGACAAAATCATAGCAATTGTATGTTCGGCTACTGAATAAGGAGAATATCGTGGTACTCGCAATATGTGTATCCTGTTTTCATAAGCAGCTTTTAAGTCCACATTGTTGTATCCAGCATTTCTTAGCGCTACAACATCTATACCAAAATCCCTAAAATTTTTTATAACTTCTTTATTCAGAATATCATGTACAAAACAACATACTCCATCATAACCTTTAGCTAAATACGATGTTTCTTTATTTAATTTGGTCTCTAAATAATTTAATTCAAAACCAAAATTTTTATTAAATAAATCAAAAAATTCTTTCTCGTAAGATTTAGCACTATAGAATAAAATCTTTTTCATAGCTAATTTATCTATTTCTACATTATACAGCTACTACTTTTTTTACCTCAGGAACTTCTTGCTTTATTTTTACTTCAACACCTTCTTTAAGTGTCACAATACTCATAGGACAAGCACTACAAGCACCTTTAAGTTTAACTTTAACAATACCATTTTTTTCATCAACATCTACTAACTCTATATCTCCACCATCTGCTTGTAAAAACGGTTTTAACTTATTTATTACATCTAAAACTTTGTCTTTCATAAAATTTTTCTCTCCTTTTCCTAATTAAATGAATAAATTTATTTTAGAATCTTTTGCTATCTCTAAAAAATAAGCAGCACCTACAACATCTTTAACTTCATCAATTAAATCATCTTTTGTTAAACCCATAAATGCACAACTTGGCGAGCAAGCATAAAAGTTTACCCCTAACTGTTTTGCAAGATTAAAAAGTTCATCAACTGATGGTGTTTTAGTTTTGTTCATCAAAACTTTCATCATTTTAGGACCTAACCCAGCCATATTAAACATAGTCGTTGGAAGAGTATTCATATTTTTAGGTAACAAAATAGAAAAAATTTTTTGTAAAAAATTTTTATTTTTTAATATTCTTTTCTTCCTCAAAAAATTTATCCCCCAAAATGTAAAAAATATATTTACTTCCATCCCCATAGATGCAGCTGTTGTAGATAAAAATAACATAGCTAATGCTTTATCTAAAGTACCACTAAAAAAAATTATTGAAAGCTTATCTTTCATAACTTACACCTCCTATTTACAAACTTAATTTTTTATTATTAATCACTGAAAAATTTCTGTTAAATACTCATCATCATATCTTATTTCTACTGCTAAACATCCTTGTAATGGATGAGGTTGTAAAATCTCAAATGGTATTCTTTGTACAATTCTATTTTGCATTCCTAATCTTATAAGAGCAGCTGCTGCAACAACTATAGCGTCAAGATTACTACTGTCAAGCTTTTCTATTCTTTCATCAATATTGCCTCTTATATCACATATTATCAGGTCTTTTCTGTATTTTTTAAGTTGTTCTTTTCTTCTTAAACTACACACACCTATTTTTGCATTTAATGGCAATTCATCTATGTTTTTATAAGGCAAATCTTTTCTTACGACTAACGCATCATAAGGATCTATACTATTTGTAATAGCAACTATTTTAAGCCCGGTTGGTATTACATCTGGTAAATCTTTAGCACTGTGTATAGCTATATCTATTTTACCATCTAATAAAGCTTCTTCTATTTTGTCTGTAAAAAAATCTGTGCCTTCTAATTCAGAAATTGGTGTAGTTTTATCAATATCACCAGTTGTATAAATTTTTTCTATAGTATAATTAATTTTTATGCCATTAGTTTCAAATAGCTTTATTATCTCATAAACCTGTTTAACTGCTAACTTGCTTGGTCTACAGCCAAATTTAATGATACCATTTGTTCTTCTATTGAAAACTTTTCCCATAACTTCTCAACCTCAACTTTTATCATCTGTTTTGCATAGTTTAGTTTTTTTAATCTTTCTTGATATACCTTACTTCTAATAATATCCAAATCATCTATTGTATAAAGTTTAACAAAATCAAACTCTGAAAGACATCTCTCTACATTTCTTGGTATTGCTAAGTCAAATATAAGTTTAGGTTTATTAACAGTTAACATTTGTTTTTTTATTATACAATGAGGTGATAATGTAGCTGTAATTACTACATCTGAAGAATTAAGTTTTTCTTTAAGCATATCAAATCTTAACACTTCAGCATTAAAAACTTTTGCTAAAACTACCGCCTTATCGTAATGTTTTGTTGACATAAAAGTAATCTTAAATCTTTCTTTTGATAGATATTTTGCGACAACCTCAGCCATTTTTCCTGTACCAACTATAAGAACCTCTAAAACTTCGTCTTTTTTAAAAAAATCCTCTATTGTTTCTAATATAATACTACCATAAGAAAGATTACCTTGTTGAATTTTTGTTTCTGTTCTTACTTTTTTTGAAATCTGCAGACCTTTCTGAAACAAAATGTTAATATTTTTAGAAATAGCTTTAACACTTCTTGCAAGTTCATAAGCAGATTTAACCTGACTTACAATCTCTGTTTCACCAATTATTTGAGAATCTATACCGCATAAAACAGATACAAGATGTTCAAATGCTGAGATACCTTTAAGAAAATAAAACTTATCCATATCATTTTTTGAAATATCTAAAATTGTAAAAACTGTTTCTTTTATATAATATTCTTCACAAAGATAATCAACATAAATCTCAGTTCTATTACAAGTAACTACAAGCACTCCACCACATATAAGATGTTCATTTTTTATTCTATTTAATATTTCAAGTTGTTTAGATTTTGAGAATGCATATTTTTCTCTTATATCAAAACAGGCACTTTTGTGATTTATTCCACAAACTGCAAAATTCATAAAGATTATCTTATTATTTCGCCTTTTATTCCTATAATAATTTGTTTTACAGGTATTTTCTTGCCAGACTTTTTTACTGCTTCTTCAACTATATGCATAAGTCCAAAACAACACGGAACTTCCATATTCACTACTGTTATACTCTTGGGTTCAGCTGTTTCTATTATCTGTTGGATTTTATCATAATAAACATCAACCTCGTCAAGTTTTGGACAAGCAATAGCAATCGCTTTCCCTTTCAAGAGTTCTTGATGAAAATTAGCATAAGCAAAAGGGACACAGTCAGCAACAAACATAATATCTGCATTTTTGAAATAAGGTGCTAGAGGTGACACAAGATGAAGTTGTATCGGCCACTGTCTTAATTCACTTTCAATTTTTTGTGTTTTGTCTAATTTATGGCTTGAGCTTGACTTTTCTAATTTATCCCAGGACATCATTTGTGCTGAAGGACAAGATGTCATACCCTTTGGCATTTTATGTGTATGATGTTGTGGTAAATCTTGAGCATGTTCTTTCATATGTTTTATATGAACTTCAAGCATATCAGGAGCTACTTCTTTTATTCTTGCAATTGTAGCTTCTTCATCATAAGGTTCTGTTTCTCTTTCTTCAATGGTTAATGCACCAGTAGGACACGAACCTAAACACGCACCTAATCCATCACAGTAAAACTCTTTAACTAATCTCGCTTTGGGACCATTAGGGGTCTCTACAATCTGTAATGCCTGCTCAGGACAAGATGGGATACATAAACCACAACCATTACATTTGTCTTCGTCTATTACTATTATTTTTCTTTTTACTTTCTTTTTCATAGTTTTAACCTCCTATTTGAAAAAGTTAAACTTTTTCTATTCTAAATCTTCCATTTTAACTATTCTATTTTAATCTCAATTTCGGTAATATCTTTTTTCTCACTTATCTTAAATGCTCTAATTTTTGGTTCTTCAATTTTTTTTAAAGAAATTATTATATAAACAACATCATAATAAAATGCTAACTCTAAATCTCTATGTGATGGATACGCCTCGGTATGAGTGTGTGAATGAAAAATTCCAATCATTTCTAATTTTAAACTTCTTATTTCTTTTAAAACTTTAAGTTGTTGCTGTGGCTGCATAAAATAACAAAGTTCCGGTGTTTCAGAAACATTTTCCATTTTATATATTTTTTCAACTCTTATTTTGTCCTCAAGAAACTTACCAGCTAAAATCCCACAACATTCTTTAGGATATTCACTTTTTGCGAAACTAAACAACTCATCTATATATTTTCTTGTAAAATATATCATAGTTTTCTATAATTTGAAAAAATAATGAAGCACATAAGACAACAAAAATGTAAATATAGGGACCACAAACCAAACATAAATTATTCTTCTTACTACCTGATGTCTATATGTAAAATAAAAACTTTCTTTTACACTACTTATAGCTAATACTGAAAAAACAGTAAACTGAACATAAGGTGTAGGCAACCCTAAAATTGAAGCCAAAACAGCACAAGTTGAAGCAGCTAATGACACAACAGATGCTGAAATTTGTCCTAAAGGTATAATATCTTTAGAAACTGTTTTTAACAACTTGCCACCCATTACTAAGCTACCCAATCCAAAAAACATACCAACAACAAATATAACTAAAAACACATTTATGTCAAATGTAAGGACCAAAGGGGCAACAACATTAGCAATATTGTTGCTACCTACAGCGAAAGCTGAATAGCAATCAGTATAAACTATAAACTTTTTAAGTGTTTCATTATGATAAACCAATTTTTCGTATAACCTAAAATTACTTTTTCTTGGTGGATACAAAAATTTTTTAATAAAATAAGTTAAAATAAATGAAACTACTGAAAAAATTATAGCCACAAAAAATATCTTCCATATTGTATAAAAATTTATACTTTTATAGTAAAAAGACGCTCCACTAAAAGCCGCAACCGTAACAAAACTTGTAGATTGAGGCACTTTAAAAAGGTTACTTAACAACATCATAATACTGCAAACAAAAACTATAATTACTACTGATTCAACACCTAAAGTTGTTGTTGAGATCCTTTTTGACAAGGTCTCAACAACTCTCCATCCTATTAAAATACCACCAAAAGTTAAAAATATAAAATATAATAATGATGACCTTTTTTTATCCAACAAACCACTGCCAAATGATGGTGTAAACGAAACAGAAAACCCTGAACTGCCCATATTAACCGCTAAAAATATGCTAAAAACTATCAACAATAACTTTAATTCCATAAATTTATATGTTATTATGTTAGTTTATTTTTTGTATAATCTATAAGTATGTTTGCAATCTCTGGTCTAGTAAACTCTACAGGTGGTACTTCTTCATCTTGCAACATTTTACGAACTTTGGTCCCACTTAAAATTATTCTGTCATTGTCCGTATGTGGACAAGTTTTGTAGGAAGCCATACCATTACACTTCATACAATAAAATGTGTTTTCAAAAAATAAAGGTGTTATTTCTAACTCTTCAGGTTTAAATTCATAAAAAATTTTTTGTGCATCATAAGGGCCATAATAATTACCAACTCCAGCATGGTCACGCCCTACAATAAAATGTGTACATCCATAGTTCTTTCTTACTATAGCATGAAAAATAGCTTCCCGCGGACCTGCGTATCTCATATATGCAGGATTTACACATAAAACAACTCTATCTTTAGGAAAATAATTCTCTATCAACACTTCATAACACTTTATTCTAACCTCAGCTGGTATATCATCTTGCTTTGTCTCTCCAACGATGGGATGAATAAAAACACCATCTACAACTTCTAACGCACACTTTATTATATACTCATGAGCACGATGTATTGGATTCCTTGTCTGGAAACCCACAACTGTTCTCCAATTTTTAGTCTTGAAGATTTCTCTTGTTTGCTTAGGTGTAAATCTATAATTTGCAAAATCTTTATGTTCAGTAAGGCGTAAAACAAAAATTTCACCACCTAAATAAACTTCACCTTGAGAATACAATCTTGCTACTCCTGGATGTTTCTCATCATCAGTTCTATAAACTAAAATGGCCTCTTTCTTTTTATCATATTCAAATTTTTCTTCAACTTTTAATGCCGCAACTAAAAAATCATCTTCATCTTTAAGAAAAACAAATTCTCCCTCTTTTATATTATTGGCAACTTCTTTATTAACATCTAATGTTATAGGTAAACTCCAAACAATACCAGAAGACAAACGCATATCTTTAAGAACACTTTCATAATCCTTTTTGCACATAAAACCCTTAAGAGGGCTAAAAGCACCCTGTGCTATCATCTCTATGTCTGAAATATGCCTTTTGTTTAACAAAATTTTAACTGAGTAGTTTAGTTTATCTAAAATCTCTTTCTTTTTTTGGCTATCAACAATCCTATTTATCAAAACTCCACCATGTGGTCTTATCATTTTAATATCTCCTTTAACTCAAGTGTCATTTGTGATATAATTTCTGCACAATAATTTTTTCTATCTTTACTATAAAAATTTTCTTTATAATTTTTAGTCAATACTCTACAACAAACAGAACCAAATTTTCCCTTAAATCTATCAAAAAAAGCTTTTGTTCGTCTTTCTACTTCCTGCCGGTCTTTACCAAATTTAAATCCAATTAAAAAACAACCTGCTATAACTACACCACAAATACAACCACTCCCTATTATACCTCTAAAAAAACCACTAAAAGAACATAATATCTCATCTGGAACACTTAAAATGTTACTTTCTTTAAAACTAAGCAAAACACTTTCGCAACAGTTATAACCTCTGCATAAATAAAATTCTTTAGCAAATTCTTCTTCATTCATACTAAAAACCTTATCTTTTATGAAGACCACATTCTTTTTTATCTGGATCTTCCCACCACCATCTACCAGCACGAATATCTTCTATTTTCTTAGTTAGTCTTGTACAAGGCGCACAACCTATACTTGTATATCCTCTATCATAAAGTGTATTATAAGGGACATCGTTTTCTTTTATATATTTCCAAATCTCGCTTTCTGTCCAATCTACTAAAGGATTAATTTTTATTATTTTTCTTTTTATACCATCTATTATTCTTTCTTCCTCTTCTATTTGTTTAACTTCTAAACGAGTAAGAGATTGTTCTTTTCTTAACCCACAAATCCAAGCATCTAAAGTTTTCATTACACGATTCAGCGGATTTACTTTCCTAATTTTGCAACACAACTTTCTTAGTTCTAAACTTTCATAAAACAGATTAAATCCGAACTTTTTCACCATATCTTCAACTTCATTATAATCAGGAAAATATACTTCTATAACAATATCGTATTTTTTTCTTATCTTATCCATAACATCATAAGTTTCTTGATTTAACCTTCCAGTATCTAAAGTAAAAATTCGTGGTTGTTGTAAATTTTTTTCTTTTGCAATTTTACAAGCCATATCTATTAATATAACATCCTCTGCTGAAAAACTTGAAGCAATCGCAACTTTTTCTTT
>JANXDG010000081.1 GCA_025059805.1 Endomicrobiia bacterium | reverse complement strand
AGCTAACAAACTGCCAAAAGCATCTTCCGACGCAAAAAAAGTTGTTGTTGCCACAAAAGAAGAAATTTTATCAAACAAATATCCATTAGTTTTTGACCATAAAAAAATCCTTATTGATTACTTCAACTTCAAGACCGACGCGGGGTCGGCTTCTGGTTGATTTTTTAAGGTGAAACCGTGTCAGCGTCAACCAAACGGGGGTGAAATATGAAAATTTTGGTAACAGGTGCTGCTGGTTTTATAGGGTTCCATCTTTCGAGACAGCTTGTTCTTGATGGCAAAGAAGTTATTGGTGTTGACAATTTAAATCCTTACTATGATGTAAACCTTAAACTCGCAAGGATAAAACAAATTGAAGAATATAAGAATTTTAAATTTGTAAAACTTGATTTAAAAGAAACAGATACTGTAATTCAACTTTTTGAGAAAGAAAAGTTTGATTTTGTACTTCATATGGCAGCGCAAGCCGGCGTAAGATATTCTTTAAAAAATCCGTATGTGTACGTTGAAAGTAATGTTTATGCTACATTAAACATTCTTGAAGCAATAAGGAAGTATCCTGTAAAACATTTTGTGTTAGCATCTACAAGTTCTGTGTATGGAGCGAATAAAAAAATACCGTTTTCTGTTCACCATAATGTTGACCATCCAATTTCGTTATATGCAGCAACAAAAAAATCTGCTGAGTTAATTGCGCATAATTATTCTGCTTTATTTAACATTCCTACAACTGTATTAAGATTTTTCACAGTATATGGACCTTGGGGTAGACCTGATATGGCATTGTTTATTTTTACAAAGAATATTCTTGAAGATAAACCAATAGATGTTTACAATTATGGCAAGATGAAACGAGATTTTACATATATAGATGATGTAGTTGAGAGTGTTATTCGTATTATGGAAAAAATACCACAGCAAAATAAGGATTGGGATGCTTACAATCCTGACCCGTCAACAAGTTTTGCTCCGTATAAAGTTTATAACATAGGTAATAACAGACCAGTTGAACTGTCAAGATTCATAGAAGTTCTTGAAGAATGTTTAGGTAAAAAAGCAAAGAAAAATTTGTTGCCTATTCAACCGGGCGATGTCCCTGAGACATTCGCTGATATTGACGATCTAATAAAAGATATAGGTTTTAAACCTTCAACACCTATTGAAGTGGGAATAAAAAATTTTGTTGATTGGTATATAGAGTATTATAAAATAAAACGATGACCAAATGAAGAAAATTTTATTTATTTTTGGTACAAGACCTGAAGCAATCAAACTTGCCCCGCTTATAAAAGAGTTTAAGTCCTGCTCTTCAGAGTTTATAGTAAAAGTATGTATTACTTCCCAACATAAAGAGATGTTGCATCAAGTACTTGATTTTTTTAGTATTTCTGCTGATTACAACCTTCATATAATGGAACCGAACCAAAGTTTGTTTAAAATAACATCAAAAATTATAGAAAGAATAGAAGAAGTTTTGGATAACTTTCGGCCAGACCTCATTTTTGTTCAAGGAGACGCATCTTCTGCATTTTTAGGAGCCCTTGCTGGTTTTTATAAAAAAATAAAGATTGCACATATTGAGGCAGGATTAAGAAGTTATAACAAATACGCGCCATTCCCTGAAGAGGTAAACCGTGTGTTAATATCTCACATTGCTGATTATCACTTTGCTCCGACTAAAACTGCAAAAGAAAATCTTAAGAAAGAAGGTATAAAGAAAAATGTGTGGGTTGTAGGCAACACTGTAATTGACGCATTATTTTTGACATTAAAGATAATAAGTAAAGATGAGGATTGTTATAAAAATTTTTTTAAATTTTTAGACTTTAACAAAAAAATTATTCTTGTGACAGGTCATAGACGTGAAAGTTTCGGTGAACCATTTAGACAGATATGTTTAGGTTTAAAAAAAATTGCTAAAGAATTTGAAAATAAAGTAGAGATAGTATATCCAGTCCATCTTAATCCTAATGTTAGGAAACCTGTATTTGAGATTCTTAAAGGACAAAAAAATATCCATCTTATAGAACCAATTTCATATCCTTACCTTGTATGGCTTCTTAAAAATTCTTATCTTGTACTTACTGATTCAGGTGGTATCCAAGAAGAGGCTCCTTCATTAGGTAAACCAGTGTTAGTAATGCGTGAAGTTACAGAACGCACAGAAGGTATAAAAGCAGGTACTGCTAAACTTGTTGGAGTTAAAAAAGAGACTATTTTTGAATCAACAAAAAAACTTTTGTTAAATGAAAAATCC
>JANXDG010000079.1 GCA_025059805.1 Endomicrobiia bacterium | reverse complement strand
TTAGAAAATTTGTTATCATTTTCTTTCAGTAACAGTTTAGGTTCTAACGCTTATTCGTTGAGATTTATATTCACAAAAGAATTTAACAGTATAAGTTTACATTTGAATCTTGGCTATGATGTTTCTGAAGAAAAATCCGTCAGTGGTGAGAAACTTGTTGCAGCTGCAATAGAATATAATATTAGTAAATTTGATTTAGTTGCAGAAGTTTTGTCAGACGGTTCAACTTTAAAAAATTATCTTGTTGGTATTAGATACAAATTTCTTGGAAACCATTTTATCTGTGCAGGGTTTAAACACTTCTTGAAAAATGGTTCACAAAATGATAGTTATAACTTTGTAATCGGTATACATAATGAATTCTAAAATAAAAGGAGGACAAAACATATGTGTTACATAATACCGACAGCAGCTGCAGTAGTGACAACTTTTATAAAGAAAAAAACAGAAAAGTTGTACTGGTTGAACCTGATGTTTTACGGTGGTGCAGTATTTGGTTTTGTGGATCACTTATGGAATGGCGAGTTGTTTCTTGTTTCACCAGATTGGGTTAAAGATGTTTTACTTGGTGTGGTTATAACTGTAGCAACTGTTGTTGTATGGGCGTTCATTTTGTTATTTTCTAAGAAAAAAATAAAAGCAGCTGAAAGTTCAATCTAAGCATACTGTCCAAATTATCTTATCTTCATAGAGTTTTATATTAATAAAACATATAGGATTTCTATTTCTTAACTTTCATTATGGATAAAACTATAAAAGTTGTAAATCTTGAGAAATACAAAGAAACAAAGAAAGTTCTAAATAGACACAAGAACAGCAAAAACTTTTCCTGTGGTTTCGTGATGTTAAGAAAAAACGAAACTGTCCCTGAACATTCAACTGAAAATAAGGAAGAAATAATAATTGTGCTTCAAGGCAAGGCTAAGTTGGTAGTTGATGGTAAAAAATCTAAAACATTATATGCAAATTCTTTGGCATACATCCCACCAAATGTTAAACACTTTGTGACAAATAGAAATTCAAAACTACTAAAATATTTGTATATCACTGTCCCTTGTTACAACTCTTAAATCAGTTTAATTCCTTACATTAGTAGATGTTCAAGTAAGTTTAAGTCAGGTTTTGTACTAAGCAGGTGGATCCATTCTGCAAAACAGTTCAACACAATTACTGCATTAAGTGGCGCGTCTTTTTCAACTATCGTTGAGATACGTGTACAAAAAGTTTTGTTTACAATCTTAATATCTTCGTATAAATTTTTGAGTTTATTTAGTTCCCAGTCAGGTTCCTTCCCTTTCTTATAAAGAATATACTGGTTGATAAGATAAATAGATATTACTCTAAACAAAGTTTCCTCTGAAGTTGCTACTGGAAGGTGAAACCGTACAAGAGGTCTAAGTTTTGACAATATAGGGCAGTTGCTCGTAGCCATATAGATACCAATCAATGAACCGAGCGCTTTCTGCAAAGTTGTATCTTTTATATAGGTCCGTTGTGGTGTTTCAACAATGAGTTTTACAGTTTCGTATGATACAAATGTTGAAAAAGTTTTTATTAACTGTGAAAGATTTACTGCTGTAGGACAATATTTTGATTGTTCTTCTGTAAGTGTGCAGTTTGGACATCTGTGGTAGTTTAGTTCAGTCCAGCGAGGATATGGAGGTTCATCTGTAGTTAAAAGTTCAAAAGTTTTGTTGTCAAAGTTTAGAATAAATTCTAATTTTTTATCTTGTGAGAAAACAAAATTATATTTGAATTGTATTACTTCTTTAGTCATAAATTATTAATTTTGTGGATGATGGTACTAACATATTTCGCTATAGCAAGTGATGATGTAAGACCCGGAGAATCTATACCTAAAAGATGTATTGCGTTTGGGTAAACTTCGTCTTGTTTGATAACGAAATCTTCTTCATTTTTTAATTTTGCGCGGATACCTGCATAATCTAACTCTAAGTCTGAAACATTAAGTGCAGGGAAAAATTTTTTAACTTTTTCTACAAAGTATTCTGGGTGGTACCGACCCGTTTCATAATCTGATTTATTTTTTACATATTTAGCCGTAGGTCCAACAAGAATATATCTACCTAATACTTTGTTACCATTGTTTGATAACTCAAAAGTTTGTGTAAGATGTACACCTAATACTCTGTATTCTTTTCCGTCAATGCAGTATGTTTCTTCAACAGGATAAATGTTCACACTACAAATATTGATTTCTTTTCTTAACTGAGAATTAAATCTACAATATTCACCTCTTATTGGTATAATTTCATAGTTATTTTTTATGTTAACCAACTTAGCAATTTCGTCAGAATAAAGTCCTGCTGCATTTATAAGCAGTTTTGTTTTGAAAGTTTCAGAAGCACCATTTGTGTAACATACAGTAAGTAAAAATTCGTCATAGTTTGGTTTTACATCAACTATTTTAGCTTGTGTAATTATTTCAACCTTTTGTTCTTTAGCAAGTTTTGCTAAAGTTTGGACGAAAGTTGCACTATCAATAATACCGCTTGTTGGACTCAAGATACCAGCTTTAGCGTAAACATTTGGTTCTATAACCTTTATATCTTCTTTAGAAACTTTTTTTACTGGTATATTCCACTCGCTTGCGTTTCTTAAATACTCGTTAAGTTTTAATTCTTCGGTTTCGTTAGTTGCAACGATAAGTTTTCCTGTTTGCGCAAAAGTTATATTGTGTTGTTTACAAAATTCATAGAGTAGTTTATTTCCTTCAATACAAAATTTTCTTTTAAGTGGTGCGTTGTTGTAATATATTCCATCATGAATTACGCCAGAATTCCTACCTGATTGCTCTTCACCAATAGCTGCATTCTTTTCAAATAAAAAAATACCATCTTTATATTTTGACAATTCATATGCTATTGCACAACCAATAACTCCACCACCAACAATTGTTATTGGGATTGTTTCCATTTTTACTTGCTTTGTTTATTAATGATACTGGCAATATATCCTGCACCAAAACCATTGTCTATATTTACTACACAAACACCAGGTGCACAACTGTTCAGCATTGTAAGTAAAGCAGACAATCCTTTAAAACTTGCACCATATCCTACAGATGTTGGGACAGCAATCACTGGTACTTTTGATAATCCTCCAATCACTGAAGGTAAGACACCGTCCATCCCAGCAACTACAATTATCACCTTTGCTTTATTTATATATGGTATTACTTCAACAACTCTATGTATCCCAGCAACACCTACATCATATACGCGATTTACTTTGTTTCCTAAAAGTTCACAAAATACCGCTGCTTCCTCTGCAATAGGTATATCAGATGTTCCCGCTGTGATAACAAGGATATTTCCTATTTTCTGTTTTGGTTTTTTACCAACATAGATAATCTTTGCAACATCATAATAAGTATGGTTTGGAAGTTTATTTTTTATTTCTTCATATTTTTGTTTATCAAGACGTGTACCGATTGCGAATTTGTGTTGTGTATATAATGTATTTAAGATGTTAAGAATTTGTTGTGGAGTTTTGCCACTGCAGTAAACAATTTCTGGTACACCGCGCCTTAATTGACGATGTATATCTAAAGTGCTATGTTTTAGTTTTTTATATGGCAGTTGGGAAAGAAAGTTTATTAGTTGTTTTAATGAAACTTTATTTTTTTTATAATCTTTTAGTATTTTTTGTAAGTTCATATTGCATAAAATTTATAAATCTTTTTCCTGATGGTGTATATCCTTCAAGGTCTAATGTTATAAATTTATAACCTAAAGTTTTTAATTTATTTATAAGTTTATTAATATCAACTTTTGTTATAAAATTTTTTATATCTTTTTTATTTAATTCAATTCTTAAAATTTCGTTATGATGTCTTACTCTAAAAAATTTTTGCCAGAAAGTTTTTATTATTTTTTCTGCGTTATAAACAATGTTTAGTATTTTTTTGTTAATTTCTATTCCGAAAGGTATCCGAGAAGCAAGACAAGGATAAGCAGGTTTTGACCAAAAAGGTAAATTAAACTTTTTTGCTATTTTTCTTATATCCTGTTTTGTAATTTTTGCTTCAGTATATGGATGTACTATTCCAAATTTATAAGCTGCGTTTATCCCTGGCCTAAAATCACTTTTCATATCATCAAGATTTACACCGTCAAAAATTACATCATAGTTTAGTTTTTCTTTCAGTTTTTTAAGTTTGCTAAAAAGTTCAGTTTTGCAGTAGTAACATCTATATATCGTATTTTTTGTAAACTTTGTATTTTTAAGTTCGTTGGTTTTTATAAATATATGTTTGATTTTATACTTTTTAGTAAACGTTTTTGCATACTCTATTTCTTCTTTTGGGATTAATTCGGAAACTGCGGTTACTGCGATAACATTTTTATTTAAGTATTTACACAGAAATGTTAATAATCCGCTATCAACACCGCCAGAATATGCGATTATTATTTTGTTAAATGTATTTATACTGTCTATTAAATTTTTTATTTTAGAAGTTATGCCCATAACAAAAATATATACAAAATCATATATGAGAGTTCAATGTAAGATTTTACTGCTTTATTGTAATAGATTGAAAGTAAAAAGTGAAAATTATAAATATGCTTTGTCAATAATTATTTTTGACATACAATGAAAACAAAAGAGAATGTAGAACAAATTATTGCATATTTAGAAGATTCGTCAAATTTTAAATCTGGCAAGGCAGAGAAAGTATATATTCCTGAAGATGAGACTGAAGTTATTTATATACTTAAAAAATGTGCAAAAGAGAAAATTCCTGTAACAATTTCAGCGGGTGGCACTGGCAATGTTGCCGGAAGAATACCTTTGGAAGGTGTAGTACTTTCAACCGAAGAATTAAACAGGATAGTAAAAATTGATGTTGAAAACAAAATAGCGACATTGCAGTCAGGTGTTGTGGTTAATAATTTTATTAAAGAGCTGGAAAAATTTAATTTGTTTTATCCACCGTTTCCAACTGAACGCAATGCTTTTATTGGAGGTAATGTTGCAACGAACGCTTCTGGCGAGTATAGTTTCAGGTTTGGCCCTACAAGGGACTATGTAAGAAGAATAAAGATGGTACTTACCACTGGTGATATACTTGAGATAAGAAGAGGTGAAATTTTTGAAAAAAATGGTTTTATAGATTATGAACATTTTAGAATTCAAATTCCATCGTATAGAACACCAGATGTAAAATGTTCAGCTGGATATTATATCAAAGAAGGTATGGATGCGATAGATTTAATTATTGGTTCCGAAGGAACACTTGGTGTAATAACAGAAGTAGATGTTGCATTGATTGATATCCTACCAGAAAGGTTCATAATGATTATGTTTTTTAATACAGATGATGATATAGTTGAGGTTGTTACGAGAATAAAGGGATACAAAGATAAACTTAACATTTATTCACTTGAATTTTTTGACTGTAACTCTTTAGGTTTCTTAGGAGAGTTTGAATTTGTAAACAGGGTTAAAAAGAATTTAGACAAAAACTGTTGTGCAATTTATATTGAAGCGGAAAAGAAAAATTTAGATTTATGGTTAGAACTTGCTGAGAGCATAAACTGTATTGATACAGTTGTAGCTGAAAGTTTTTCTGACTATGAAAAACTTGTTAGATTAAGATATAAACTTCCAGAGAATATAAATTCATACTTTAAAAGGTTGGGAACAACAAAAATTGCAGTTGATGCTGCGGTACCAGAGGGTAAATTTAAAGAACTTTATGATTTCTATAAAAATATAATGTTGAAATATAAGGAAATAAAAATGGTACTATTTGGTCATATTGGTGAGAACCATCTCCATTTCAATCTTTTCCCTGAGAATGATAAACAGAAACAACTTGCAGAAGAAATATATATTGAATCAATAAGAAAATCAGTATCTTTAGGAGGGACAGGTTTTGCTGAACATGGCATAGGAAAATTAAAAAGTAAATACCTTTATTTAATGTATGGTGAACAAGCAATTTATGAAATGGCAAAAATTAAGAAAACTTTTGATCCATATTGTATTTTAGGGCTTGGGAATATAATTCCGAAAGAGATTTTATCTTGTTGAATTTTCGTTATTGATTTTTGTAATTATTGACATAGATTGATTAAAAAAGGAGTTGTGTTATGGAAAAATTTATAACTCAAGCTATTTTAGAAACATACCTTAAAGAATTTTTAGAACATACAGAAGTTGATGTTGCAATTTGTGGTGCGGGACCAAGTGGTCTCTTATGTGGTTATTATCTTGCAAAAAATAAAGTTAAAGTTGTAGTGTTTGAACGTCATCTTAAAATTGGTGGAGGTATGCCTGGCGGTGGTATTATGTTTAACAAAATTGTTTTTCAGAAAGAAGTGTTACCAATACTTGATGAGTTAGGAATAGATTACAACCACTATAAAGATAACCTTTATGTAGCAAACAGTATTGAAACTATTTCTGCTTTAACTTATAAAGCAGTAAAACAAGGTGTAAAAATTTTTAATTTATTAAGTGTAGAAGATGTTGTGATAAGAGAAAAAAAGATATGTGGTGTTGTTTTAAACTGGACTGCAGTAGAACAAGCAAAATTGCATGTTGATCCATTGGCTGTTTTAGCAAAATATGTAGTTGATGCTACGGGACATGATTGCGAAGTTGCAAAGATTGTTGAAAAAAAATTAGGTTGGGTTAGTGTTAAAGGTGAACAATCAATGTGGGCAGAAGTTGGCGAAGATAAACTTATAGAAAATACGAAAGAAGTTTGTCCTGGACTTATTGTATGTGGTATGGCAGCGAACGCTTTCTTTGGTTCACCGAGGATGGGCGCAATTTTTGGTGGGATGTTTCTGTCAGGTAAAAAAGCTGCTGAGATTATCATTGCAAGATTAGCCAAATGATTGGATGAGTAAGATTTTTGAGAAGTTAGTTGAAATTGTATATAATAAATATGAAGAATTTGCAATTTTTGAAACTTTAAAAGTTGATAAAGAAAATTATCTTTCTTACATTTTTTTCTCACCTGAAAAAAAGCTCGTACTTAAACAACCTGACAAAGTAAAAAGTTTTTTTGATAGCATTTATAATTATCTGTTTTGTGGATATTATTTAGCAGGATTTTTTTCGTATGAGCTTGGATATTTTTTAGATTATTTTGGAGAAAAACCTAACAATTTTGAATTCCCATTAGCGTTTTTTTATGTTTTTAAAAAACCATTTGTGTTTAATCATAAAACACAAAAGTTTGAAAATGAAAAAGTAGTTTTAGATTTTTTAAACAGACATTGTGTTTCATATAAAGATCACAAGTTTAAAATTAAAAATTTTAATTTAAATGTAAAGTTTGACGAATACAAATCTTCTATTGATAAAATTAAATGTTATATCCTCAGTGGTGATACTTATCAAGTAAATTACACAATAAAAGCAAAGTTTGACTTTTCAGGTTCATTACTTGGGTTTTACAAGAAACTTAGAGATGCTCAAAGCGTTTCTTATTCATCGTTTATAAGGACAAAAGAATTTTCTATACTTTCTTTTTCTCCGGAACTTTTCTTTAGAAAATGTGATGAAGTAATAACAGTAAGACCAATGAAAGGTACTATTGATCGTGGTAGGACAGTGTATGAGGATAGACTTCAAGCAAAAAAGTTAAAATCAAGTATTAAAAATCGTGCTGAAAATGTTATGATTGTAGATCTTTTAAGAAATGATTTAGGTAAAATAAGTCCTTATGGTGGAGTAAAAGTTAATAAACTTTTTGAAATAGAAAAATATGAAACACTTTTTCAGATGACATCTACAATTGAAGCGAAAATAAACAAAACTATAGATTTTTATAAACTTTTCTATGCAATTTTTCCGTCAGGTTCTGTAACAGGCGCACCTAAGATTAGGACTATGCAAATTATTAAAGAACTTGAGAAAGAACCAAGAAATGTGTATACAGGCGCTATTGGATTTTTTACAGCTGAACAATATGCTGTGTTTAACGTTGCAATAAGAACTGTTGTAGTTGATAAGAATAACAAGGCAGAGATGGGGATAGGTAGTGGTATAGTTGCTGATTCTGATGCAAAAAGAGAGTTTGACGAGTGCAAACTTAAAAGTAATTTTTTATTTAAACAACAGCCAAAGTTCAGGTTAGTAGAGACAATTTTATATTGTAGCGATTTTTATAAAGAAATAAAAGATTTTGATGGATTAAGATTGAATATAACTAAAGATAAATTTAAATATGGATTTTTTTTACTTGATTACCATTTAGACAGGCTTAGAAGTTCAGCTGATTATTTTGATTTTTGTTATGATGAAAAAGAAATTTTAAAGAAGTTAATTTCTTTAAGTTCAAGTATATCTGGATGTTATAGAGTGAGGTTGTTGTTGTCAAAAGATGGTAAAGTTGAGATAGAAATTTATGATTATAACTTACAAAATTTTTGTTCAAGAAAGAAAGAAAAAATTATGTTAGTAGATAACAAAATTAACAGAGACAATGTTTTTTTATATCACAAAACGACTAACCGCAGATTATATAACAAATTATATAATAATTTTAAGAAAAGTTTTTTTGATGTGTTGTTTATAAACGAAAATAATGAAGTCACAGAGACATCACGAAGTAATGTTTTTTTTAAACTCAGAAATTGGTTTTTTACACCGCCTATAACCTCAGGACTTTTAAACGGAGTTTTTAGGAAATATTTAATAGATAACAATAAAGATAAGATTAAAGAAAAAATTATAAAATTAGATGATATAGATAATTTTGAAAAAATTTATGTAACAAACGGAGTTTTCGGTATTAAAGAAGTAGAGTTAATAAAAAGTAAATCCTTATGAGGGGTGTAAGAAGACATACAGAAGGCAATATAACAAAATCAATTTTTTCCTTAGCAATACCTGTGATTATAGCTAATTTTTTTACAATCGCACTTGAATTAACAGATGCTATATTTGTTGGTAAATTGGGTTCAGATGTTCTGGCAGGAGTTAGTATGGCTGGCACTGTTATGTTTTTCCTAAGCACTTTTGTAGGTGGACTTAGTATTGGGCTGATATCTTTGCTTTCGAGAGCTTTTGGAGAAAAAAATTATAAAAAGGCTGATCATATTGCATTACAAGCGTTATATTTAGGAATTATAATATCATCTATAATTGGGATAATAGGATTTTTAACTTCTGATCTTTTATTGAAATTTCTTGGTGCAAATAGTTATGTCTTAGAAGTAGGCAGTTCTTATGCGAAAATACTTTTCGTTGGTTTGTTTACAATGTTTTTTATGTTTTTAGGGAACGCTGTGTTTCAATCAGCAGGTGATACACTTACTCCTATGAAAATAAATGCATTCTCAGTAGTGGTTAATATAATTTTGGATCCTATAATGATTTTTGGATTGTTTGGTTTCCCGCGGTGGGAAGCCAAAGGTGCAGCAGTGGCTACGGTGTTATCAAGATCGTTCGGAAGTTTAATTATGTTAAGAAAATTGCTTAAACATAACGGTGTTGTCCACCTTCAAATTAAAGAAAATTTATATTTAGATTTTGAAATTCTGAAAAAGCTTCTTTTTATAGGACTCCCTGGATCTATACAGATGCTTTTGAGAAGTTTCTCAATGGTTATCTTAACAAAGATTGCAAGTTTATTCGGTCCAGTTGTTGTTGCGGCATATGGTGTTGGAGGAAGGTTGTACCATTTGTTTCTTTTTCCTGGATTTGGTTTTGGTGCTGCTGCTTCTACAATGGTTGGACAGAATTTAGGTGCGAAGAATCCAAAAAGAGCAAAGGAAAGTACATTGAAGTCTGTTTATTACTATCTTATTTTTAATTTAGTAGCAGGGATTCTTGTTTTCATTTTTGCAAAACAATTAGCATTTGTATTTAATACAGAAGAAGAGTTTGTTAGGACAGTTTCAGTATATTTCAGATATATTACTATTGCTAGCGTATTTACGACTTTTGGTGTAGTTTTTTCACAGTCACTACAAGGAGCCGGGGAAACCGTTATTCCTATGTTTTCTACTTTTTTGTCTTTATATATAATTCAAATACCAGTTGCTTACATTTTATCAAACTATTTAGGTTTTAAAGAGGTGGGAATTTGGATTGCACATGTTGTAGGAAATTTTGTAAATGCTTTTGTAGTGTCGTTAATATTCTTTTACGGTAATTGGAGTGAAAGAAAATTATAATTATGGAAAACAATACTCTTAAAGTTTTGGAAATTTTAAAACAAAATTACGGAAAATTTGTTTCAGGAGAAAAAATTGCAAGATTACTTAAAATAAGCCGTGTTGCTGTTTATAAAATAGTAAAAAATCTTATAGCAGAGGGTTACAAAATAAAGAAAGTAAAAAATTTAGGGTACAAAATTATAAACTTTCCGTTTTCTCCACAAGATTTGCTTAAAGAAAATATAAGTATTGTGAAACAAGTCTATTTCTATAAAAGCGTAAACTCAACCATGGATGTTGCTAAAGAGATAGTTGAAAAAAATAACGATGTAGAAAATGTGTTGGTTATCGCAGAAACACAAACTAAAGGTAAGGGTAGGTTAAAAAGACAATGGTTTTCACCTAAAGGTGGAATTTGGTTTTCTTTGATTTTAAGACCTAATGTTACTCCAGATAAAATATTTCAGTTAAATTATGTTTTTTCTTTAGCTGTTGCTAATACGTTAAGAAAATATTCTATTGACGCAAAAACGAAATGGCCAAATGATGTTGTTGTTGATGATAAAAAAATCTGTGGGATTTTAATTGAGGCAGACGTTGAAGTTGACAGGTTAAACTGGTGCATTGTAGGTGTTGGGATTAATGTCAATATTAACCGTAAGTTTTTCTTACGACATAATTTACAGGCAACTTCTTTATCAGAAATCCTTGGGGGAAATGTTGACCTTAATGAGTTTTTAAGAAATTTCTTTAAAGAGTTAGAAATTCAATGCAATAAATTTATAAGCGGAAGAGTTCAAGAAATAGTGTATTTATGGAGTAAAATTTGTTCAACTTTAGGACGTAAAGTAAAAATAGTTACAATAGATAAAGAAATAGTTGGTAAAGCATTAAAAATCTTACCTCAAACTGGTGAACTTATGATAAAAACAAGTTCTAACGAAATTAAAAGAATCTCGTTTGGTGATTGCCTGCATTTAAGAAGTTAATGCTTACCTTGAAAATAGTTAACCAATTTTGTATAAATTGTTAACAATTGATTTAGAAGGAGGTAGTTTTTATGAATGCTATATTATGTTTCAGTCTAACTTTCTTAGCTAGTTTAGGTCTTTGTTATGAAGTATACTTGGATGCAGAAAAAAGTGGGTTAGTAAGGGAAAACTTAATAATAAAAAGTGAGGAAATACGAAAGATAAATCCATCAAATTTATCACAGTTACTTAAACTATACAATATTAATATTTATACACGAAGTGACGCACAACAGGATATATCGTTAAGTGGTGGTAGTTTCCAGCAGGTAAAAGTTTTACTTAATGGTATTCCTATAAATGATCCGCAAACAGGCCACCATAATTTTAATATTCCTGTAGATGTAGAAGATATTGAATACATTGAAATTTTACAAAATGAAAATTTGTCAAAATACAGTGATGCTGCGTTCAATGGTATAATAAACATTGTGACAAAAAAAGATAAACCGAATTTTGTCAAAACTTCGTATGGTAGTTTTGATACAATAGATGCCTACATAAATCTGTGCTCGCAACAGAATTCAATTAGTGCTTCTATTAAAAAAACTAATGGATATAGAGAAAATACTGATCTTGTGAGTTACAACATTTTATATGATGGAAGGTTACACAACACAGATGTTTCGTTCGGTTTTTTAGATAAAAAATTTGGTGCTCAGGATTTTTATGCTTTAAACAGAAAAGAATATGAACAAGTAAGAACAATATTTTTTAGTGTTTCGCCTAAAATTTATTTGAAAGAAAATATTGTAGTTAAAAACAATATATTTTTTAGGACGGGTTATGATTTTTACACAACACAACGTTCAACACCAACAATTTATTCTAACTATCATAACTCGTATATGTATGGAGTTAATAATTGTGTTGATTTTATTTTTAACAATTTTACATTGCAACCGAAAGTTGAGGTTTTGTTTAAAACTCTTGACAGCAAAGGTTTCAGCAGTGTTTTGCCGACATGGAAAGGACTTGGGGAGTTTTATGATTATGAGTTACGTTTTGGGATGGATAGTTTTTTTGTGTATAAAAAATTTTCTTTTGATACATCTTTAGTTGGTAATTATTATTCACGATATGGATTTATTCCACAAGCAGGAATAAAGTTAAATTATTATGTTTTTGAACCTTTAAGTTTATTTTTTATAGTTTCAGATGTTCATCGTACACCTTCGTATACAGAGCTTTATTATTGGGATCCTGCGCATCAAGCAAATGATGAGTTGAAAGTTGAGGAAACAAACTTATACCGTGCTGGTGTTAATTTTAAACTTTTTAGAATAATAGGTTGTACACTTTCTGGGTTTAGTTATGATGTAGTTAATCTTATAGATTGGGAGAGGACAGTAAATACAACAAGATGGTATATTGCAAACATTGCAAAAGTAAAAACTTATGGTGGTGAGTTTAGGACGAATTTTAGTTATAACAATTTTGGTTTTCATCTTTATTATGATTATGTAAAAAAAGACTTTGAGTTAGACCCGACAAAGGAGTTAAAATATATTGATAATTATCCAGTTCATAGTTTGGGTATGATTTTATCTTTTACAAAAATATTAGGTTTTGATATAGTTATTTCTAACTCTTTTAAGGAATCTACAAAAACACAGCCAAAAAAAGTTTTGCTTACAAACATATCTTTGACAAAAAGAATAAATAAATTAGATATAGGTATAACTGTTGAAAATTTGTTTGATATTAAATATCACGAAATTATAGGGCTACAAGCGCCACCAAGGAAGGTCTTAAGTAGTTTAAAATTTTATTTTTAATTTTTTTGTTAAATTTACAGAATGTCAATTTATTAAAATATGCAAAATCTATCTTTTTTAGCGGTATATTTAGCAGGTGTTGCAACAAGTTTTACTCCATGTGTATATCCTTTGCTTCCTATTATTATAAGTTACATAGGTACACAGGCTGAAGAAACACAAAAGAAAAAAATTTTACTTACATTATTTTATGTGTTTGGTACAAGTTTGACTTATGCTGTTTTAGGTTTGGTTGCTTCGTTGACAGGTAAAGTTTTTGGTATGGTACAAAACAGTTTTATAGTAAATTTTTTAGTTAGTATAATTTGTTTATTTTTTTCATTATCAATGTTTGGTTTGTTTAATTTAAGTGTACAATTAAGCAACTTTATCAAACCACAACTTTTTAAAGGTTACTTAGGTGGGTTTATGTTAGGTGCAACTTCAGGCGCAGTGTTCTCACCTTGTACCACACCAGTGTTAGGTACAATTCTTACCATAGTTGCTACAAAACAAAATATTGTTTTTGGAAGTTTGTTGCTTTTTGTTTTTGCATTAGGTCTTTCCACAACAATATTTTTAGCAGGTGTGTTTACTGGTTTTCTGACAAAACTTCCTAAAAAAGGTAAATGGATGTTAGTAATTGAAAGGCTCTCTGCGTTGGTATTATTGTTGATTTCTTTGCTTTACTTATACAAAGCTGTGAGGTTAATTTTATAAAAAGGTAAATTATAGATAAAAGATTTCAAACAAAGATAGTTGATTTATATCTTGATTACAAATATTTTTTAGAAAAATAACTTCAATTACTTAAGAAGACCTATGGCGAATAAAGAATTGATAAAAAAATTACTTTCAAATCTTAACTTTTACATCTCTGAACTTAAAAAGAAGAAAAATGTTACCTTAGAAAAATTTCTTTCTGATTATGATATACAAGCTGTTATTGAGATAAGGTGAATGAGTGTATTGGAGTTTGTATTGATATAAGCAACCACATAATCTCTACTAAAAAACTTCATCCAGCAAATATATATATAAGTTTTAATATTTTAAAAGCAGACAAAATAATACTTACAAACATAGCTGAGAAACTTTCCTACCTTGCTTCATTTAGAAATATTCTTGTTAACGAATATGCATAACTTGACACCAAACTTGTATGTCAGAAATTTAAAGATTCAATTGAAGTTTTTGAAAAGTTTATAAAGAGTGTTTTGAGGTTTATCAGTTGAGAGTTATAAATTTATAAACTCAACTTTTTTTGTTTGTGTATCAACTATAGTGATAGTTTGTCCACCGTAGAGCCAACCGCCTGCTTCACCAGGGTTTATAATTATCGTGTTACCAACTGAACGCAAGTCTTGTTTATGTGTATGCCCGTAGATTATAAAATCATACTCGCCAGATTTTGCTAAATCTTCAAGATTTTGTGGTGGTTCGTGAAAGATTATAAATTTAATTTTTCTGTTATTTTCTTCTAACACATACTCAAGTGGCGGGGTTTGTATGATAGAACCACGTTTTGAATATTTTTCTTTAAGCATTGTTTTCTCACCATCATTATTGCCAAAGACAAGATGTATTGGACAGTTTAATTTGTCAAAATGTGAAAATGTAATTGGTGATATAATATCTCCAGCGTGAAATACAATTGATACTTTTTTTTGGTTAAAAATTTCTACTGCTTTGTCAATTGCAGACATATTTTCGTGTGTGTCTGATATTATTCCTACCAGCATAATTTAACATCTCCTTTTTACTTTTATTTCTAAGGTGAAATAAAAATAACCAAAAGAAACTTACTTTTTCTTTCCGAAGATAAAGAAAAAGTAAGCAAAAAGAAACTTATTGAATTTCTTTGTTTACTTTTTAAAAAGTTAGTTCTTTTTTGCTTAACTTCTTGCCTTTAATAAAGTAAGTTTTTCTTTGCCTACTTTCTTTTTGTCTTTGGAAAAAGAAAGTAGGTTTGAAATTTTTTACAAAATTAGATATATAAATTTCAATATGAGAGTAAAATGTGTTTTGCTTTTTTCAGGAGGACTTGACAGTACATTAGCAGGGATGTTACTTGCTGAAATTGGTGTTGATGTTTATCCATTTAAAATTACAACACCGTTTCTTGCAAGCAAAAAAGATACACGTACTAAACTACTTGAGGAAAGGTTACAAAGAAAAGTTTATGTTTATAAAGTTGGTATGGATTATATAAAATTAATTCTTAATCCGAAACATGGATATGGCAAGGGGTTAAATCCTTGTGTTGACTGCAAGATATATATGTTTAAAAAAGCAAAACAATATATGGAAGAAATAAATGCAGATTTTATCGCTACAGGAGAAGTGTTGAATCAACGACCGATGTCTCAGAGAGGTTGGCAGATGAGAATTATTGAAAAAGAAGCCGAGGTAGATGGTTATGTATTGCGCCCGTTATGTGCAAAGGTTTTAAAAGAAACAATTCTTGAAAAACAAGGTTTAGTTGACAGAGACAAACTTTTAGATATTTCGGGAAGACAACGAGTAAGACAAATTGAACTTGCAAGGAAATACAAAATTGACGATGTATCAATTTCAGGTGGATGTTTGCTTACTGACAAAAATTATATTGAAAGATTTAAAAATTTAATTAACCACTTTGCAGACTTTACAGTTGAAGATGTAGAACTTTTGCGTTATGGTAGACATTTTTATGTTGATGGAACAAAAATTATTGTTGGTAGGAACGAATATGAAAATGAGATTATTAAAGGATATTATAGTCAAGAAAAACATTTAATAATTAGCGATGATATTGGTCCTACCGTGCTTGGATATAGAAACAAAGATCTCGCCGAAGAAAAAATTATGGAATTAATGTTAAAATACTTCAAAAAATACGCTCGTCGGATATCTGACTGACCAAACAGTCAAAAAATTTTTTTATTTGAACTCTTGACATTTAGTTAGAATTATTATAAATACTGACTGGTCAGTCAGATAAGGAGGTGGTAATTTATGGAACAACAGGATAAAACTACAAGAGAAACTTACATCAAGATATTACAAGCAGGCAAGGAAGTTCTTAACCAGAAGGATTACTACGAAGCAGTAGTTGAGGAGATAGCTCAAAAGGCACAGGTTGCAAAAGGTACAGTGTTTTTTTATTTTAAAACCAAGGAAAATTTGTTTAGGGAGATACTTTTATCTTTAATAGATGATTTATGTGTGATTATAGATAGTGTTTTAGTTAAACAAACTTCGCCAATTGAAAAACTTAAAAACATATATGATGAATTTATTGAATTCCAATTAAAAAACGTAAAACTTTTTCATGGTGTAAGGAAAGCGCTGGCAGATGTAGAACCTAAAGTTGATGTTGTGAAACAGAAGTTGTTAGATATAACAAGAAAAATTTTACCTTTAGTTGATGAGATGTTTAGGAAAGGGTTAATAAAAAAGATAGATACTAGTTTAGATTTTGTTGAGATTGCACCATCTATGCTTCTTATGTACGCTTCTGCAGTATCATCTGCTGTGTTTTTTTATCCTGAGAAGCTTAAAGAGATTAAAGAAGTTTTCTGGAAGATTTTACTTCATGGAATATTAAACGAAGATGTTTCAATTAAAATGGAAGTTTTTAATGAGCAAGTTTAAGGAGGCGATATGAAGAATCTAATAGTGGTTTTAACTTTAAATTTTATAGTGTTAGGATTTTGTAAGGAAATTACTTTTGAAGAAGGGTTACAACTTCTTTATAAAAACAATGCTCAACTTAAAGTTCTTGAGTCAAAACTTATCCAGGCAAAGTATAAAAAGTTTGAGACGTTTAGTAGCTGGCTTCCTAAAGCTACAATTCAGGCACAATATACAAAATTGTCACAACCACAAATGGATATTTCAAAATTGCCACCACAGCAACGAATGTTTTTTGAAAACATGATGTCTCCGACATTAATTTCAGACAAATTATATTCTTTAAATTTTAACATTTCGCAGTTAGTTTTTTCTTCAGGAAAAATTTATTCAGCCTATAGAATTTCTTGTTTAAACTACGAGATTGCGAAATATGAATACGAAAAAACAAAGCAGGATCTTGAAATACAATACAAAGAGATGTTTTTGAAAACACTTCTTGCAAAAAAAGTTCTTGAAGTGCAGAAGAAAGCAGTTGAGATTGCTGAGGAGAACTATAAGGTCTCTTCTGAAATGTATAAGGAAGGTCGTGTGTCTTATTTAGATTATTCTTCAGCAAAACTTAATTATTCTAACGCAAAGATTAGTTTGTTAAAAATGAAAAATAGTTACGAGTTAGCAAAGGAAGGGTTGAAAAATTTGTTATGTTTAGATACTATTGTTGAACCTGTTGGTGAACTTGAAAGTTTTTATAAAGAATACAGTTATGAGCTAAAGAAGTTAGAAGAGAATATTAAAGATATGTACGAAATAAAAATAGTAGATACACAACGAAAAATATTGGTGAACAATTTACATATTGTAAGGACAGAAAGTTTACCTATAATATCTCTTATTGGTAATTACAGCTGGACTGTTGACGATTATGAAAGAAATTTTGATGAATGGGATGACAGATATAACTGGGTTGTTGTTTTGAACTGGCCAATATTTTCAAGTGGTGCAACTTTTTCAAAATACAAACAAGCAAGAGAAAATGTAAAACAAGTTGAAATTGCAAAAAAACAACTTTTTGATGGTTTAAAACTACAGCTTAGTTCTTTATATCTTACATATCAACAACTTCAGGAAACTTTAAAGTTATCAAAGGAAAATTTAGATGTTGCAGAAGAAAATTATAAAGTTGCAAAAAACTATTATTTAGAAGGCAGGATTTCTTATATAGAGTTGTTACAAGCAGAACTCTCACTTTCAAGTAGTAAAGTTAATTATTACCAATCTCTTGCAGAATACATAATAATTTGTGAAAAACTTAAAAAATTTGGAGGTGTACTATGAGAAAAATAATAGTTATATCTTTAGTGGTACTATTTTTTGTAGTAGTTGGATTTTACAGGATTTTTCAAGCGGTACAAAGAGGTAAACTTGCAAAAATATCGTCACAAAAAGAATCAGAGTATGTTTATGTTGTTAAAGTTGTTAGGTCAGAATACAAAAAAATTGTTAACAGTATAAATTTTGTAGGTGAAGTAAAAGGTATAAACGAAATAACTGTTATGCCAAAGGTTGCAGGAAGGTTAACAAAAAAAGTTAAAGACGAAGGTAGTTTTGTAAAAAAAGATGAAGTTATTTGTGAAATAGACAGGGACGAACCAGTATTGAAGTATAGCTTATACGAATTAAAATCGCCGATTGACGGTATTTTAGCAAAATATTTTGTTGACACAGGTGCGATGGTTTCACCACAGACACCAATCTGTATAATAAGCGATACTCAAAAAGTTAAAGTGGTATTTAACATTGCAGAGAATCTTTTGAATAACATTACAAAAAATTCTTATGTCAGGTTTGAAACAGATGCTGGAAAACAATTTGTTTCAAAAGAAATTCATCTTACAAACTATATTGATCCTATCTCAAGAACAATGGAGGTTCGTGTTGTTTTAGATAATGAAAGTGGTGTTTTAAAATCTGGAAGTTTTATTAAAGGTGAGTTTGTGTTTTATGAGAAAACAGCGTTAGTTATCCCTGCTGAAGCAGTTTTAGATATTGACAGTAAAAAAGTTGTCTTTGTTGTTAAAGAAGGTAATGTTGTTGATGAAAGAGAGGTTAAAGTTGGACTTAAATATAAAAATTATGTTGAAGTCCTGTCAGGTATAGATGAAAAGGAAATGGTTGTTTACCAAGGTGGCGAATTACTTGTTGACGGTATGAAGGTTGAAGTTGTGGAGTAATAGTTAAAAAGTGTTTTTTATATAAGGGGAGGGTAGTAAATTTATGAAACTTACAGAGGTTGCAGTAAAAAGACCTGTTGCCACGATTGTTGTTTATACTTTTTTACTTATAACATCCATAATTGCGCTATTTAAACTTCCAGTTGATATGTTTCCTTCTATGGAACTACCTGTTTT
>JANXDG010000076.1 GCA_025059805.1 Endomicrobiia bacterium | reverse complement strand
TTGGAACACACAAAACTTAATAAATGAAGCAAAAATACAAATAAAATACTCAGGATACATTGAAAAACAAATCCATCAAGCACAACAACTAAAAAAATTAGAAAATAAAAAAATACCCGATGATATTGACTACGAAAAAATACCGGGGCTTCTTAAAGAAGCAAAAATTAAACTTTCACAAATTAAACCAAAAACAATAGGTCAAGCATCAAGAATCTCAGGTGTCACACCAGCTGATGTATCTATACTGCTTGTGTATCTTAAAAAAAATATGAGTAAGTAGCACACACTTAAGCACTGTTTATATGTAAAACTGGTAGACAACGAACTTCAGTTCGTTGACAAAGTTTGTATAAATGAAACAACCAACAAGGCTAAACCTCGTTGTATACCATTTTTGTTTCTGTTGGAATATCAACGCAATAAATTGCGTTGTCTACCGTTCTTTTCTTAACATTCTAACATTTTAACATTATGACTTTCTTAACATTATAAATTATAATAACATCACAACTTCTGATGTATATTAAAAAATATTATCAAAACAACAAAAACAGAAATATTAAAAATTTTTAGCTATTATGTGGGCTAAACGGAGAGGTTCAGGTATTCTGTATTTTGAAAGCTTTAACACAACTTCCTTTGCTGTGTTAAGTGAGATTTTGTGTCCTGCTGAGACAAAAACTTCTTTTGTGTTATCTTTTGTTCTTAAAGCAACTGCTATTACTTTACCGCGCTTGTCTTTTATTTCTGTAAAACTACCACGATACGGTTTTAGTCTTTCTCTGTCATAGTTTCCATATAGCAGTTTCTTTGCACAACCTATTGTTGCAATATCACAGATAACTCCAACATAACTTGCAAGTCCCATTTTTCTTGGATGAGCTATACCGTGTCCGTCTAAAATTAAAACATCTGGCTTCTGTTTTAAATTAGATATAAAGTTAACAATATACACTCCTTCAGAAAAACATAAAAATTCACTTTTATACTCCCAGACATCTCGTGGTTTTAAAATATTCATAAATTTTTTAACCAAAACCATCTCAGGATATTTCATCTCAACATAGCCCAAAAAAACTTTGTCACTACCATAGTGTAAATCTGCTGCTGAAACAATCTCAAGTTTTTCAAATCTGTCTTCTTCAATTACTTTTTTTGACAGTTCAACTTGAATTTTACACGCTTCTGATATACTTTGAGGAATTTTTATTTCTAACATTTTTTGTTAAAATTTCTTAAACATATTATAAACAAATTCTTTAATCAGAAAGGCAGTTTGGTATAGCGGACTTCTTAGTATTTTTACTGCTTTGTATGGACAAGTTTCCTGGCAACAAAGGCATGTTATACATCTGTCATAAAAAATTACATAATTTTTGTTAACAATTTTTATTGTCTTTTGAGGACATATATCATAACACTTGCCACATTTTTTACATAGTTTGTTGTCAATTTTAGGTTTAAACCATACGAATTGTTTCAGAATATTTAAAACAAAACTTGGTAGGTACAAAAATACCGGGATGGTTGATGGTAACCGTGTTTTTAATTCGTTCAAATATTTTTCATCAGTTTCTATATATTTTACTTTAGCTGGTAGTAACCATTCTTTTTTGTAGAGTAGATTTTCAGACATATGAAAAATCTTGTTCGCCACATACCAGTCAATACATAACCCATTCTGTGAACTAAGCACAAGAGCAAAATTTTTAACATCACCACCCGCGGGTCCTTCACCGTCCATACCAATAATGCCATCAACTATGGTTAAATCTGGATGTCTAAAGTTATACACTGTATATACGATATCTAAAAACTCGCGTGGATGTGGTGCATATTTGTGATATAACGATTTTGTCATTCCTGGCACGATACCATACATATTTTTAACTGCACAAGTGATAACTGTTAATGAGTGTGTCTTCAATTTTGGCAGGTTTATTATGAAATCAACATCGTTAATAATTCTTGAAACTACAATTTTTTTCAAACCAAATCTGTTATACGGTTTTTCTATAACTGGATATGTTGAAAGGTTTAAAAGTTTAACATTTTCTTCACTACAAAGTTGTTTCACACCTGTCTTCACTACAACTTCATCAAAGTTTACTACTGAAGGGCTATCGCCTACAAGTATCTCTTTACAGTTTAGTTTTTTACATAACCTTATAACTGCACGAATGAACTCAGGATGTGTTGTTACTGCATCTTCAGGTTTATGTGGACCTAAAAGGTTTGGTTTAAGAAGGACAGTTTTGCCTTGTATACAGTTTGTTATTTGTAAACTTTTTAGGTGTAACAACAAAATATTAAAAATTGTTCCCCAATTATAATTGTAACATTTTGAAATGACAATTTTGTTTAACTCTTTCACGATAAAGCCCGTTTTCTTGACTCAAAAATTGAAATCAAGCAATCAAAAAAGAATACACTAAACGCTAGTGGTAACTTAAGAATTCTTACGATACGCCAGGGTTCCTGCAAAGTTCTGTAGTACCATTCTAACCTTAATTTGCGGAAAAGTTTCGGTGCACGTCTCAACCTGCCAGAAATAATATCAAAACTACCTCCAACACCTAAAATAAGTTTGCATCTAAGATTATTTATATTTTTATAAATCCAACTTTCTTGTAATTCAGTTGGTAAGCCAACTAACAAAATATCAGGAACACATTTGTTTATTCTCTCCACCACCATGTTTTCTGCTGAGTCAAAAATATAACCGTGATGAAAACCAACTATTCTAACACCAAACTCTGACGAAAGTTTAAAAGCAGCAGTTTTAACTACATTTTCCCTACCGCCAAACAAAAATATAGTATAATTTTTTTCTTTTGCAAACTTACAGAGGCCATTAATAAACTCAACTCCAGGCAAGTATTTCAAATGTCTAAGAGAAAAAATACTACATATTAAAGATATCCAAGATGAATCGCAAATTATAAGTTCTGAATTTTCTAAAGCTTTTTTTGTTGTCAAGTCAAATTTTGACTGTAGATAAATAAGAAGATTTAAAGTTACAACCTGGCAGGGATGCTTGCAGGTTTGAATAATTTTCTCTAACTTTTGAATAATCTCATTACTTGCAGCAAAGTAGATCTGTAGTTTACCAACCTTGAATACATACATTTATTATACAGTTGCTGAGACAGGCTGCAGCTTTATAGCAATAACTTTTGACACACCAAGTTCTTCCATTGTAACTCCATACAGAGTATCTATGAATTCCATCGTACGAGTATTATGTGTTATCATTATAAATTTAGTATTTTGTGAGAAATCCTTAAGTAGTTTCATAAAACGTACAACATTAGTTTCATCAAGTTGTGCATCAGCTTCATCTAGAATACATACTGGTGACGGTTTAACCATAAAAAATGCAAACAACAAGGCAAACGCAACAAGTGATTTCTCGCCACCTGATAATAAATTTATATTTTGTAATTTTTTACCAGGCGGTTGTACAAATATTTCTATTCCTGATTCTAATACATTTTGTTCGTCAGTAAGTATCAAATCAGCTTTGCCACCTTCAAATAGGATATTACATAACTTTATGAAATTCTCTCTTACTTTTACAAAAGTTTCCTTAAAATTGTCACTTATCTGCTGGTTGATTTTTGTAATAGCTTCTTTTAAGTCCTGCTGCGATTTTATTAAATCCTGTTGTTGAGTTACAAGATGATTATATTTTTCTTCAAGTTGAGCATATTCTTCAGGTGCACCAAGATTAATATTACTCATTGATTCTATACGTTTTTTTAGTTTTTCAATTGTTTGCAAATCAACTTCTTTAATATTACCATATAACTGTTTTGCTTCGTCAAAACTTAAACTATATTTATCTGCTAACCAGTTTATATAATTGTTTTTAGTATTAATTAGTGTGGTCTTTTCAATTTCAATAGAATTAATTTCTTGTTGTAACAATTCCTTCTGTTCGTTTAACTGTTTAACTTTTTGTTCGTTTAAAACAAGCAAATTTCTTTTTTCCTCAAGAAGTTTGATATGAGAATCCAGCTTTTGTGATACCTCATTCTTTTGGTTTAACAAGTTCTCTAATTTTTTCTCTTCTTCTTGGATATTTACAAAAATTGTTTCTTTTGATTTTTCAAGTTCGCTAATTTCAAAGCTAAACGTATCAACCTTATTTTTGTTGACTTGTATCAACTGATATTTTGAATTTATTTCATTTTCTATATTTCTATATTGTTCTTGTAATCTTGTGTACTCAGAATTTATCATAACATATTCTTCAACAACTTTGTTGGATTGCAACTGAGAAATCTTATTGACAAGAATATCAATCTCATCACGCAATTGTTTTTCCTGTTCATCTAAAAGTTTAACTTCTGAATTTATCTCTTCAATTTTTTTCTGTAGTTGTGCTATATCATTACTTGTTTGTCTCAAATTATTTTCTAAAACTATATTAAGTTCAACTATTGAGTTAATATATTCTTCTTTCTCTTTTTTAACTTCATAGTAACTTTTCAATTCTGTATCAATAGACACCAACTCTTTCTCAAGAGATGTCTTTTTAGATAAAAGCTCTTCTATCTGTTTTGTTAAAAATTGTATTTCGTTACTGAGATTTTTCAAATTTTCAGAAATATAAGAAACTTGATTCTTAAGTTGTATAATATCATAAGAAACTTCTTTCGTAGATTTATCACCAGTATGAATTATAAATGCACTTCTTAATTCATCTTCAACATATGTAATATCTGAAAACAAAAATTTTATAACTTTATCCCACTGAGGTTCGTAATCTATAAGTTTTAGTATTGAACTGTCCACAGATAAACCAAGCAATTGTTCAAGTCGTTCTTTAATTATTAAAGTAACATATCCTAATTTTGCATTCTTAATCACAGATATTATTTCCCTTGCATTTTCTTCATTATTAACCACAAGCCAGTATAATTTATTACCCAAATATGAGGTTATTACAGATACATATTCAGGTTTTATTTTTAAAATATCAATTACAGGAACATACAAATCTGACAAATTATTATCGTGTAATAACTTGATAAGTTCAGAAAAATTATAAAATCCTACGGGAACATTTGAAGAAAAATTTTCAATTAAAGAAGTTATACGGTAGAATTCTTTATTTACATCTTCATACGCATATTCTTTTTCTTTAAGGCTGTTTTCATACTGTTGAAGTTGCGTAAGCAGTTGGTTCAATTTTTCATTAATTTCTATCTTCGCATTTTCAAGTATTGTTATTTGCTCTGTTATTTTTCGTAATTCTTCTTCTGATATTTCTTTGTTTTTATTATTTGTTTGTATTTCTTTTTCTATAGATATTTTGTCAAGGTTTAACTTTTGTAGTTCCCGTGATAGTTCTAATATATCATTTCTTAATTTTGTTCGTTTATATACTAATTCAGTTAATTGATTATTCTTATGTTTTACAACATTCTGACCTTCAGAAATTTCCTTCCTATAAGTTTCATATTCTTCATAATGAAGTGACTTGTTTTTTTCTTTTTCTTCTAAAGTGTTCAATATTGTTTTTCTTTTTTCTTCAAGGTCAGCAATTTCTTTATGATAGTTTTCATTCCTGATATTTAACTCTTCAATTTCTTTTCTTAATTTTTCAATATTGGTATCAATATTTTTAAGTTCGTTTCTAAAATTCTCTATTTTTTGGGAAGTGATAGATATTCCCTTGTCAACATCTGCATTTACATCTTTTAATCTCAAGAATTCTTTTTCAAGTTCTAATATTTGCAATTTAATCTCAGCGATGTTTGCTTCTTCATTTGCAATCATTGAAGCAAGTTCTGTATATTTGGTTGTTTTTTCGTTATAAACTTGATGGTTTGCATTTAACTGTTGTTCTATATTTTCAACTTGTATGATGACATTTGCACATTCTAACATTTGTAATTCTTGTTTATATTTTTGATAATTCTTAGCCTTTTTTACTGCTTGTTCTAACGCTGCCATCTGTTCTTTTAGATACGCAAGAATATCTTCAACACGTGCCATGTCAAGTTTTACACGTTCAAGTTTTCTTAATGTTTCTTCACGTTTTAGTTTATACTTTGCGATACCTGCTGTTTCTTCAAATAACAACCTTCTCTCTTCTGGTTTTGCAGAAACTACAAATTCTACTTTTCCTTGTGGAATGATAGCATATCCGTCTGAGGAAAGACCTGTATCTAAAATTAGTTCTTTTATATCCTTGAGTCTGCACGGTGTGCGATTAATGTAATATTCCGTTTCACCGTTACGATAAATTCTTCTCGTTATAGATATTTCTTGGTAATCAATTGGGAAGATACCTTTGGAATTATCAAGTACCAACGTAACTTCAGACCAGTTTGACGCAGGCTTACTTTCAGAACCGTTAAAAATTACATCTAACGGATTCTTTGCCCTAATTTCTTTCAGTGATTGTTCACCTAAACACCATTTTATTGCATCTACAATGTTAGATTTTCCTGATCCGTTAGGTCCTACTATACCATTGATTTCATCGTTAAAATTTAGTATTGTTTTTTCAGCAAACGATTTGAAACCGTAAATTTCAATTTGTTTTAACATAAAAATATTTCTCCTTTTTTTAAAAATTAAACTCTAAAACTAAGTTTTACCAATAAGCGTTATAATTTGCTAAGTTTTGTTATTTTTTACCAAATTATTTTCTTAATGTCAATATGTTGAAAATTATAAAACTTTTTGCCGCGGTGGCGGAACTGGCAGACGCACACGGCTTAGGACCGTGTTCCGAAAGGAGTGGAGGTTCAAATCCTCTCCGCGGCAAGTTTCAGTTTACATTGTTTATTGGCAAATTTTTAATCTCAGCAAAAATCACTTGACAATAAGTATTTTATATTATATAAAGGAAAAACTATGAAACAAATTTATTCAGAAATTACAAAACTTGCACCTTGTAAACTGAAAATTAAGATCACTGTTGATAAATCTTTATGTCAAGAAATTTACAACCAATGTTGTTTAGAAGTAAAAAATGAAGTACAACTTCCAGGATTTAGAAAAGGGACAGCACCTGTAGAAATTGTTCGTAAAAGATTTGAAAATACTATAATGTCCAATTTTGTAGAAAAAACAATAAATCAAACATTACCCAATGTATTAAAAGAAAATAACATAAGCTATCTACCAGATTCGCTAAAGATAAATTCAACAAACTTTCCACTTAACGACAAATGTAGTTATGAAGTTATACTGGAAACAGAACCCGAGTTTAAACTTAAAGCATATAAAGGATTAAAATTAAAAAAAGAAGTTAGAAAAGTAATTGAAAACGATATTGATAGAACAATTGAAGAACTAAGACACAATTATGGGAAACTTGTTCCTTCTAAAAAAACTACAATTGATAAGCAAGATGTATTATCAAATCCTGACACTTTATTTTGTGTTGTAGATTACAAAGTTTTTATTGATGGGAAAGAACTGACAAATTATGCAGGTAAAAATATTTTAGTTAACCTTTCATCAAACTCATTACCGTCAGGTTTCAAAGAAGGTCTTATTGGTATGTCCGTCGGTGAAAAAAAGAATATTACGGTAAAGTTTCCAGATAACATACCTCAGGTAGAACTTATGGGCAAACAGGCAACCTTTGAGGTTGAATTGTTAGAAATTAAAGAAAAAGTTTTACCGTCAATTGAAGAGATAGTAAAGGAGGTTGGATTTAGTAACTTAGAAGAACTAAGAAATAACATAAAAACTCGTCTTCAACAAGAGTTTGAGAACGATACTAAACGTAAATTAAAAGAAGAAATTTATAAAATATTATTGCAGGAACATAATTTTCCCCTACCTGAGACTGAAGTTGAAAAACATTATCAGGGAATAATAGATTCTCTAAAAAATAAACAAACTTATACTGAGAATAACCAATTAACGCTAACAGATGAACAACAAAAACAACTAAGAAAGAAAGCAGAAGATGAAATTAAGTTAAAATATATACTTAAGAAAATTATGGAAGAAGAAAAAATTCAGATCACAAACGAAGAACTTGAGAAAGAAAAAGGTAAACTTCGCAATTTATATCCTGGCAGAGAACAACTTATAACTGAATATTTTGAAAAAAATTTGCCAGTTATCGCATCTAATCTTTTGGAGGACAAGATTATTGAATTCATTATATCTCATGCTAAGATTAAGGAAGTAGATATCACTCCAAAAAAATAGAAGTATTCATTGTAAGCTAAAAAATTTATTTGAGGAGGTAAAAATGCCAGCAATAGTACCAACAATAATAGAACGTTGGAATCAAGGTGCAGCTGTTGGATATGACATTTTCTCACGACTTCTAAGAGATAGAATTATCTTTGTTGGTGGCTATGGAGGTGCAATCACTACTGACATTGCAGATCTTGTAATTGCGCAACTTTTATATCTTGAAAGTGAAGATCCGAATAAAGATATTTTTCTTTATATAAACTCACCCGGTGGAATGGTTACAGCGGGACTTGCTGTATATGATACAATGCAATATATAAGTTGTCCTATAACAACAGTATGTGTAGGTATGGCGATGAGTTTTGGTGCGTTGTTGTTGGCTGCTGGAACCAAAGGTAAACGCTATGCCTTACCACACGCAAGAATAATGATACATCAACCATTAGTTTATGGCGAAGGTATTTCAGGTAGTGTGACAGATATAGATATTGAAACAAAAGAATTATTGTATACTAAAGAAAAATTAATTGACATACTTGCAAAACACACTGGCCAACCAAAAGAAAAAATAAAACAGGATACTGAACGCAATTTTTATATGTCAGCAGAAGAAGCCAAACAATACGGTATCATAGATGAAGTTATAATTAGCAGGAAAAATATTAAATAATGAAAGATAAGATATTATGCATTTTATGTAATAAACAATTGACACAGACACCCGACGAAATAAAATTTATAGGTAAAAATGATTTGTACATATGTGAGGAATGTGTGGTTTTCTCATATGAGTTACTAAATAGATTAAAAAGAGTTAAAAATCAAAAAAGATCTTTCGTATTACCGTCACCAAAAGAAATTAAATCATTCCTTGACGATTATGTAATTGGACAGGAAGAAGCTAAAAAAATTCTATCAGTAGCTGTATATAATCATTACAAGCGCGTATTTCTATTAAAAGACGAAGATATTGAAATACAGAAATCAAATATTTTAATTATTGGTCCTACTGGTAATGGAAAAACACTTCTTGCTGAGACATTGGCAAAAATGTTGAACGTCCCTTTTGCTATTGTAGACGCTACGGTTTATACTGAAGCTGGATATGTCGGTGAAGATGTTGAAAATATACTTTTGAGGTTATTACAATCAGCAAATTTTGATATTAAAGCAGCTGAACACGGGATTGTATATATTGACGAAATTGATAAACTATCAAGGAAAAGTGATTCGCCATCTATCACTCGTGATGTTTCTGGTGAAGGTGTACAACAAGCACTGTTAAAAATATTAGAAGGCACAATTGCAAACGTACCACCACAAGGTGGCCGCAAACATCCATACCAAGAATTTATACCTGTAAACACTAAAAACATACTTTTTATATGTGGAGGTGCATTTGAAGGACTGCAGAAAATTGTAGAAGAACGTTTAAACAAAAAATCTATAGGTTTTATCTCAGAGAAAGAAAAAAATGGTAAGGTAGAACATTGGTATAAATATATACAACCACAAGATTTGATTAAATACGGATTAATACCTGAGCTTGTCGGACGTTTACCTGTAGTTGCCTATACATACGAGTTAAGCGAATCTGAACTAAGAGATATACTAATTAAACCAAAAAATGCATTGGTGAAACAGTATAAAAAACTTTTTGAACTTGAAGGGATTGAACTTGAATTTACTGATGACGCTATAACAGAAATTGCGTACTTAGCGAAACAGCGTGGTACTGGCGCAAGAGGGTTAAAATCTATACTTGAGAACATACTAATTAACGAAATCTATGAATTGGCGCAGAATAAAACTGTATCAAAATGTATAATTAACAAAGAAGTGGTACAAGAAAAGATTAAGCCTATACGACTACATAATAAACAAATACATAAAACTGCATAGTAGGTTTAAATAAAAATATGAATCAAATAGAAAATGGAACTACCTCTAACAAATTGCCTTTTATTCCGTTAAGAGATACGGTGGTTTTCCCGTCATCCATTGCTCCGTTAAACCTTGGAAGAGATTTCTCAATACGTGCTGCTGAAGTTGCAGTATCATCACAGGATAAGTTCGTTATAGTAAGTTGTCAGAAAAAACCCACTAGTGAACGACCACAGTTTGAAGATGTTTATTCTATAGGTACGCTTACAAAAGTTTTGAAATCTTTACCTACACCAGACGGTTCAATGAAAATATTAGTTGAAGGGATCCAACGTGTAAAAATTCTCTCATACAAGTATATAGCATTAGGATATATTGAAGTTGAGTATGAAATATTAAAAGACAAGGAATTAACAGAACAAGAAAATTTAGAAGTTGAAGCTTTGTTTAGAGAAGCTAAAGAAGAGTTTGAAGAATATATAAAAAGTAATCGTAAACTACCACCTGAACTTTTGTTAAGTGTAAAAAGTATATCAGAACCCGCAAAATTTGTTGATACTGTTGCAACTTATTTAAATATTAAACTTCAAGATAAACAACAGCTTTTAGAGCTAACAGACTTAAGACATCGTCTTGAGAATTTAATAAAACATATTATTGCAGAAAAAGAAATTTTAAAAATTGAAGAACGTTTACACGAACGTGTCAAACAACAAATTGAGAAAGCACAAAAAGAATATTACCTTACTGAACAGATGAAGGCAATACAAAAAGAATTACGGCAGAAAGATGATTTTGCAAAAGAAATTGAAGAATTACGAGAAAAAATTAAACAAGCAAAGATGCCAAAAGAAGTTGAAGAAACTGCGCTTAAAGAACTATCACGGTTAGAAAAAATGATGCCGTATTCACCTGAAGCAACTGTTGTAAGGACATACCTTGACTGGCTAATCTCTTTACCTTGGAGTGTAAAAACTAAAGATGTTATAGATATCCATAAAGCGAAACAAACTTTGGATGAGGACCATCATGGATTAGAAAAAGTTAAAGAACGTGTGCTTGAATACTTATCTGTACTAAAACGTGTCAAAAAAATAAAAGGACCAATATTATGTTTCGTAGGGCCTCCTGGTGTAGGTAAGACTTCTATCGCGAAATCAATCGCACGTGCGCTTGGTAGAAATTTTGTTTCAGTATCTTTAGGTGGTGTTCGTGACGAAGCGGAAATTCGTGGTCATAGAAGAACATATATTGGCTCGTTACCTGGACGTATTATTCAATCTATGAGAAAAGCAAAATCAAAAAATCCTGTATTTTTACTTGACGAAATTGATAAAATAGGAATTGACTGGCGTGGTGATCCTTCAGCAGCGTTACTTGAAGTGTTAGATCCGGAACAAAACTATAGATTTGTTGACCATTATTTAGATGTAGAATTTGACTTATCTGACGTAATGTTTATATGTACAGCAAACACTACTTATACAATTTCTCCAACACTACTTGACCGTCTTGAAGTTATACATTTTTCTGGTTATACTTGGGAAGAAAAACTACAGATTGCTAAAAAATATTTAGTACCGAAAGAATTAAAAAATCATGGTGCTAAAGATAATGAAATTAAATTTACAGACGAGGCTATAAAAGAAATAATTGATAAATATACACGCGAAGCTGGTGTCAGAAATCTTCAGCGTGAAATTGCTAATATAGTAAGAAAAGTATTGAAGGAAATCACACTTTCCGAAGAACAAGGTAAAAGTAGTAAAAGAAGTATTTCTATTACTATAGATAAAGAGGATGTACATAAGTACCTCGGTCCGGCTAAGTTTATAAAAGATGTAATATCACCTAACAATGTTGGTGTAGCAACAGGTCTTGCATGGACTGAATATGGTGGTGAAACTTTGATGATAGAAGCTACTATGTACAAAGGAACTGGCAAACTCCTACTTACGGGTAAACTTGGTGAAGTTATGCAGGAATCTGCACAAGCAGCAATGTCATATGTACGTTCAATTGCAGACGAGTTAAAAATAAATTCCGATATCTTTAAAAAATACGATTTCCATATTCATATACCTGAAGGTGCTATACCAAAAGATGGTCCTTCTGCAGGTACAGCTATAACTACAGCAATAGCATCAGTTGTCACTGGAAGAAAAGTTAAACCAGGAGTTGCAATGACTGGAGAAATTACTTTACAAGGAAGAGTCCTGCCTATTGGTGGTCTTAAAGAAAAACTTATTGCGGCTTATCGTGAAGGAATAAAAATTGTTTATTACCCTCACGCTAACCAAAAAGATTTAGACGAAGTTCCGCAATATGTGAAAGAAAAAATCAAACTTATCCCTGTTAAACATATGGACGAAATTTTACCTGCAGTGTTAGATTTAAATGAGTCATTGAAAAAGAGCAAAGAAAAGAAAAAATAAAGTTCAAACTACCTAGATTCGTAAGAGGTTAAATATCTCCTTGTCCTAAACCTAACTCCTAACTTTTCAGTTATTTTTTTTACTTTAGCAATGTCAACTAAAGGATGTTTTATTGCAGTTACAGTAACCACTGGAATGTATTTAATTGCTTGTTTTATGAAGTTTATAATTGCTCTAAACGGATGTTTAATTGATGTTTTATGAAGTCGCAAATAAACCTCTTCATTATGAGCATTTAATGATATACAAATACTATCTATTATTCCTGACAATTCTTTACAGATGTTTACTTTAGTATAAGCAGATGCAAGTCCATTCGTGTTAACTCGTATTTTATACTGCGGAAATTTGTTTTTTACCCAGAGAGAGATTTCTTTTACTACATTATAACGAAGTAGTGGTTCTCCATAGCCACAAAAAACTATTTCTTTTATCTTAACATTTGAATTTAAAAATCTCTTTAATTCTTTCTTTACTTCCTCAACAGTAGGTTCTCCATTTAAACCTAAATTGTACCCACGGAATAACTTATTCCATCTATATTTTATACAATAAGAACATCTAACACAACATTTGTTGGTAATATTTAGATATAAATTGTCTTTGTATAGATAAGCAATATTTCCCATTTATTTCAATTTTTTAAACAAAATATCAACTGGTTTAAATTTATGATTTCGTATAGTTATCGTTTTTTCTTCTAATAGTTTCTTATAATCAAACTCAGTATATTCTGTTTCATTAAAACTTTCTACTATTTTTTTAGTAACATTAGGCATTATTGGATAAAAAAGTAAAGCTGAAGCTTTAATACAATACAACAAATCTGACAAAATAGATATTAATTCATCTTTTCTTTTTTCTTTTGCAACTATCCATGGTGATTTCATTTGAACATACTTATTTGCATAAGATGTAAGAGAAAAAATAGCATCTGGTATTTTATCTAGTGATAACTCAGCAAAAAACGATTTATAACTATTTACAGCTTCATATATGGTATGTTTCATTTCTGAAGAACATTCTGTTGGTACAATTTCATTATTAAAATATTTTGATAACATAGCAAATGTGCGAGATACTAAATTACCAAAATTATCAGCTAATTCTTTATTATATTTTTCCTTTGATTCTATGATAGAAAAATTACCATCAGAACCTACAGGGAAAGAAGATAATACTAACAGCCGTGTCGCATCAACTCCAAAAATTTCTAATAATTCTTTTGGACGAATAACATTGCCTAAAGTTTTAGACATTTTTTTACCTTCAACTGTGAAGAACCCATGTGCTAAAATTTTTCTCGGAAGTTCAACTCCAGCGGATAGCAACATTGCTGGCCAAATCACAGCATGAAACCAAAGTATATCCTTGCCAATGATATGTAAGTCGCAAGGCCAAAAATGTTTCATATCAAGAGTTTCTAAGGAAATGTTAAAAAAGTCTATCCCTGAAAGATAATTAACCAGAGCGTCAATCCATACATAAACAGTCTGTTGTTGATCAAAAGGTACAGGGATGCCCCATTTAAGATGTTTACGGGAAATACTTATATCTTCAAGTTTAAGCTGTAGTTTACCAAGAATTTCATTACGTCGTGTTTCAGGAAAAATCTCAAGTTCACCTGATAAGATTTTATTATATACAACTTCTTTATATTTTGATAACTTAAAAAAATAATTTTCTTCTCTCTGTAAAATAGGTTTAATGTTATGGTCAGGACATAAGCCATCAACAAGTTCGTCATCTGGGATATAACGTTCGCATTGTATGCAATATAGACCTTCATAATTTGCTTTATAAATATCGCCTTGTTCGTAGATTTTCTTTAATATAAGCTGTACAGTTTTTTCATGATGCTCATCCGTTGTTCTTATAAATCGTGAATAATTTATTTCTAAACTTTGCCATGCAGATTTAAATTTATCTACTATTGTATCACAAAAACTTTTAGGATCCATATTGTTTTTTAAAGCAGCTTCATAAATCTTTGCGCCATGTTCATCAGTGCCTGTAAGGAAAAAGGTATCATATCCGAGTAACTTATAATACCTTGCGAGAACATCTGCAAGTATGGTTGTATATGTATGACCTATATGCGGTTCGTCATTAACATAATATATTGGCGTGGTCAAATAAAATTTTTTCATAGATATTAACTTTCATAATCTGCTAAATATTTACTGAGCGCAATATATTTCTTTACATATTCATGAATAGCAACACCAAAATCTGTTACTGGCAGATTATATCCAGTAGATAATAATTTTTTAATGTCAGCACAGGTGTAATACTGGTATTGGTTTTTAATACTTTCCGGCATGTCTATGTATTCAATTTTAACCTCTTTACCCATCGCATCAAATACATGTTTAACTAATTCGTTAAAACTATGAGGTTTACCGGTACCTATGTTAAAGATACCAAATAAATTTCTATTCTTAAAAAAATGAAATGTCATATTTACTGCATCTTTAATGTAGATAAAATCCCTTAATTGTTCACCATCCTTATATTCAGGCAGGTATGATTTAAACAATTTTACTTTGCCATATGCAACTATTTGTTCAAAAGCTTTAACTACAAAACTTCGCATCTCAGCTTTATGATATTCATTTGGACCAAATACATTAAAATATTTTAATCCAACTATTTTTTTTAGTAAAGCATTATTTTTCGCCCAAAGGTCAAATAAATGTTTTGAATATCCGTACATATTAAGCGGTCTTAAAACTTCAAGTTGACTTTCATCATCAGAAAAACCAAATGAACCATCACCATATGTCGCTGCAGAAGAAGCATAGATAAATCTTATATTTTTACTAACAGAAAATTTGCATAATATTTTAGAATATTCATAATTATCTTTTACATATACCTTAGCATCAGGATGAATCGTTGACGAACACGCCCCAAGATGAAATATCGTGTCTATTTTTACTCTATTATATTTACCATCAGTGATATCTCTCAAAAAATCATCTTTCTCAACATAATCATAAAATTTAAGACCAACTAAATTTTTCCATTTTATACTATCATCTAATGAATCAACGACTAATATATTTTCAAACTTCTCTCTATTTAGTTTCCATATAACAGCACTACCTATGAACCCTGCACCGCCAGTAACTATAATTAAATCTCTCATTAGAAAATTATTCCTCCTGAAAATTGTTGGTTCAATACAAAAATTTATTTTTCTTCTACAAAATCTGCTATAACTCTACCTATAAATACTTTACTTTCTAATCTTACTGGCAATTTTCGTTTATCGCGTGTCAAATATACAAATAATCTTCCTTTTGCTTTAAATAATGGAAAACTTTGTAGGTCAACACGAGGCTCAACTTTAAAACATTCATATTCTTTCCCATGAACTTTAATTTTACAAATTTCAATTACATCTACAATCATAGGATATACAACTTTACCTACCCAAACTTTAAAAGTATACACTTCACCAACTTTTATATCCTGCAACCTCAGCCAGTATAATGAAGATACCACATCCTGGACAAATCTTGGGATATAACCTGTTGTATTATCAATAAGATTATACCATAAATTGTTTTTGTGATCAAATACAACATTATCCTTTGAAACATAGCCAGCTTCATTCTGATCTTTATAAAATCTTAACGAATAAAAACCATAATAATCTACATATGATTCTGTCTTATTACGTACTTTGTATATAGCGTCTATTGTCTTGTTAGATTTTGTTTCCGTATATATACGATAAATCTTGCGTCCATATAACTCAATTGGTATAATACCCATTTCAGCATCGCCAGCATATATAAACTCCCATCCAATTCTATACCTTAAAATTTCTTTTTCATAACTACTATACGTTTTGTAATTTATCAATCCAGTATTAGTAATTATTATCTCTTCTAAATTATATGCATAATTTGAATTAACTAAATACTGAGTTATTGTAACTGAAACAACTAATATTTGTAAAAATGGTGATCTTTTTAGAAATATTTCAGTTATTGCTTTATAAATCTTTCCCATCATTACATTTTTCATATTCATGTAAAACTATCTCTACTGCACTATAAAAACTTGATACAACAAAATCCGGCTTTTCAGTCGTGCCAGATTCATTATTTTTTTCGTTTGGCAGTAAAAGAATTGTCTTTATTCCAAGGTTCTTTCCAAAACCGATATCACTATCTTTGTCTCCAATAACAAATGATTTTTCTTTATTTATAATATTTTCTATTTCTTTAACCATTCCTATCTTTGGTTTCCTACATTCACAGTTATCTTCTGGTAAATGCGGACAATAAAATATTTTAAATAGACTTACGCCATGAGCATTTAATATACTTTTAATTTTCTCATGAATTTTTTCAAGATTATCCAAACTAACTTTACCACGGGATACACCAGACTGATTTGTTACAATAACTAGTTTATATCCATTATCATATAGTTTTTTTAAACCATCAATTACTCCGTCAATAAATTCAACCTCGTCAGGATTGTTCAAATAAACTTTATCAACGATAATTGTACCATCACGGTCAAGAAAAATTATAGGGTATTTATCAATTCCTGCCATAACTCTTCACCTTGGTCAAATTCTATTGTTATATCACAATAATATAATTTCTCCACATAACCAGTTTCTAAATGGTCTATAAGCGGTAGTAGTCTCACAGCGTCTTTGTAAGTAACAACAACTGGAATATTACTAATGTTACACCAACGTTTAACATCTTTAAGTTTAAACCAGTAGTGATCAGGATAACTAAATCTATATTTTACAGTAAAACCTTCACTTTCTAAAGTTTTCAAAAAAATTGTTGGATTACCAATACCACATGCTATACTTATGTTTGGAAATAACATTAAAAATTCGTCACATTTAAATTCCCTCTTGTGAATTAAACTAACGAAATTCCTTATTTTATAATATGCCAAAATAAGTTTTACTTCGCCTCTGATTTTTTTAATTAAATTAATCACTTTCATAAGTACTTCATATGGAACATAACGCACATGATTTAACACAACATAATCCGCACGATTCAACGCACTACTTATAGGTTCTCTTAAATTACCTAATGGGAATAAAAACATTTTTTCTTTATACAAAAAATCATGAAGGTTGATTACTAAAATATTTAAATCCTTATAAAATTTAAAGTTTTGGTAACCGTCGTCAGATATTACAATTTCTGGCCTAAAATTAAATAACTCTTTAATACTTTTAACTCTATTACTTGAAACACCAATTGGTACTTTAAACTTATCAAACAACATCATTGCTTCATCGCCAACTTTATAAACATACGAGCTTGTTAAGTTATCTCCTGACGACAAAACTATAACATGCTTATCTTTATATTTTCTTTTATATCCACGAATTACAACTGCTACATTTTTCCCTTTTGATTTAAGATCAGATATTAACCTTGCAACTAAAGTTGTCTTCCCACTACCACCTAAAGTCGCATTACCTATGCATACAATTTTTATATTTTCAAATCTTTTTTGGTGTTTAACGAAAATCTTTTTTGATAACAAGAAAATAAAATAATACAAAATTGCAATAGGTATAAGTACTAACGACGATAAGTAACGTATATACGTTTCTAATTTTCTTTCCATCTTCTATGTAACCACATCCATTGTGAAGGATACATCCGTATATATTTTTCAATAATTTTATTTATCTGTAGTGTATTGTATTCCAAATCCGATTTAATATCAGATAAAGATTTCGGTGTATATTTTTCCATAAATACCTTATAATAAGATTTTTCTCTTATACAAAACATAGTAATTATATTACTGTTTAATCTTTTATTCAACAATCTTACAACAGGTGAAGTATATGCTGGCCTTCCTAAGAATTCAACCCTTACAGAACCTTCAATAATATGTTGGTCAGGTAAAACATAAATTATCCCACCTGATTTAAGCCAATCTATCACTTTTTTTAGTTGATGAGCATAAAATACTTTACCTCCAAGTTTTTCTCTAAATTGTTTTACTTTAGCATCTATAAGTTTGTTTCTTAAAGGACGAACTATCGCCGCTATTTTATAACCTTCAAGTACTAACCTTTGTGCTAAAAGCTCCCAGTTGCCAATATGCGCTGTTACTATTATCGTATTTCCTGATAAATCTTTAATTTCTAAGTTATCAAGTCTTACTTTAAGACGAACCTTTCTAGAATCAAAAATATATTTAATTGATGTAATAAATGTCCAACCAATATTAAACCATACATCATTGATAATCTTTACAACATCTCTATAATTGGTTTTAGGAAAACAAGTAACAAAATTTCTTATCATCATTTCTTGTCTAAAATAAAGAAAAAATTTAACAGCCGGTATTAAAATATGAAGTAATTGTTTTAAAAAAAATTCTGGTAGTAAGATTATCGCGATTACGATTTTAAACACTATTACATATTCTACCCATTCTCTAATTTTCACACTCCGCATAATATCTTTAGGTAAAACTCAAAATTCTTTAAAAAATCTTTTATACTCATAGACGAAATATGTTTCCATTCTATTCGTGGCAGTTGATATAAATCTATTTCATCAGTTAATTTTATAAAATCTGATTTCAATGTCACAGCAGATTCATAACCACTATATTGAAGTATTTGCTGATAATCTTTAAAAACTTTTCCATAAGGATAACAGAAGTGTTTAATTTCTTTATGAAAAGTGTTTTCAAGTTCACGTTTTGATACACTTACTTCGTAAACAACATCATTTTTTTCCAAAACTGACATATCAGGATGCGAAACACTATGTGATCCAACATAAAAAACATCCTTCATTTCTTTAAGGTCGTCTATATTTAACATTTTAGCAGATGGCATATGTGGATATGCATATTCACCTATCTTTACAGCCTCCATATGTAGATAGACAGTAGCTTTGAAACCAAGCTTTTTCAAAACCTCATATGCATTCTTAATATCAGCATATCCGTCATCAAATGTTATACAAAACACTTTATTTATTTTTTCTTTATCTTTCAACCGACGAACCAACTCGTCTAAACTGATACATTTGTAACCTCTAAAATGTAGATACTTCATTTGTTTTTCAAAAACTTCAGGAGACACATATAATGATCTTAATCCTCCAGAATATTTATCTATCCTATGATAGACTAAAATAAAAGCAGTGTCTTTATATCTAAAATATGAAAATAAATATATGCTTAGAATAAACATTATAACACCTATTAAAACCTTTAAAGTCTTCATCAGACAGAAGTATAAAAATCCAAATATTCGTTTACGCCATCACTCAACTTACTAATACCAAAATTGTAGTTATTTAGTATCTTATCTTTTGTCAACCTCGTTTCTATAACATATTGTATTTTCTCTACAAACTTTTGCACATCTCGGTCAACAATAAAAAGCAAAGATAAATATTTACTATCAAGCGGTATCTCTTCCATTCGTACTGCAGGCGTACTCACAACCGGTATCCCAATAAGTAAACTTTCAATGACACTTCTAGGAATACCTTCAAACAGCGAACAACAAAGTATAACATCAGAACTGTAAATGTAATCCATCACATTTTCTACAAAACCCGTGAATATTATTTTATTTGATAAATTCATATCTTCTATCATTTTAGTAAGTTCTGAATAAAATTTTTTATCTTCGTTCGCTCCTACTATAAACAACTTACAGTCGTATCCTTTTTTGAATAGTTCGTAGAGTACTTTCACTGCAAAATCCTGCCCTTTGTTTCTTTCAATTCGTCCTATAATTGACAATAAAATAGTATTCTTTGAAATTCCATAACTAATTCTTATATCTTTAGGCATAACTTGATCAGAAATTTTCAGATTTCCGTAAATAACTTTGACTTTTTTTTCTGGCAACTTAAAGTCTTCAATTAAACCATTTTTAATTTTTTGAGAGATACAGATTACACCATTACACATTTTATATAGATATCTATTGATAAACTTTTTTATACCTTTCTTTCTATATTCAACATTCCGTGTGATAAAAACGCGTTTACTCAATAAACGTCCTAAGAAAACACATAACCAATAAAACTTAGGTGAGTGTATATCTATAATATCAATCTTGTTTTTTAAAAGAACATACAAAATACAAAATCCCGCTATGGGATCTAAATCAAATAAATGATAAATATTATTTAATTTTATTTCATTTGTCAATTAAACAAGAAGTAATAATACCTAATATTGTAATACCAGCTGCAATACTCATCCCTGAAATACCCATTATTGAAAAGAAACTATAGAGATACAATCCCAACAAAATTATTACATTATTTTTCTTCATAAAAACTTAAGAATCTCCTTACATAGTTTGTCAAAATCTAAACTTAACATAACATACGGAATATTAGGTAGTATAACCTTGAACTCATCACTCCATGGTGGCCATTCTTTAAACTTCTTTTTAGAATCATAGACAGCAACAATTTTTTGTTTAATGCAGAAGCTATATGCACAACCGAAGTTTCAGGCGTTACAACCAAATCAGCCATCTTTACCACACCGATTAGATGATATAAATCAGGTGTATCAATAAAATTCAAGTTTGTGTGCGTCTGATATTTATTTTTTAAATAGCAAAATTTATCTTTATCCCATGGAGCTGCTGTTGTTAGAACTATGACATCTCTGTCTTTCAAAAAATTTAATAGTTTATCAAGTATATTAACTGGAACGTTACGGGTAAAATAACTTCTAAAATTAGTCCTATCTGCTGCGGAAAGGTTTAAATGGAGTGTTTTTTTATATCCTTTGATATTTCCCTTTATAATATATTTTAACTTCTCTTCAATTTCAACAGGAATGTTTATATGCGGTTGTATTAGACTCTCCAGCCCGACTAAGAACCTCGTCAAATTCTGTATTCTGCTAACTATATTTCCTTTTTTATCGTGGTATATACATATATCAGAACCATATCCCTCAAGTTCATCACGTACATAAAATAAAAACATAGCGTTTGGCAAATTTCCACGTAAAAACTTAAATATTAAGAAGTCCCGCTAGTTGTCAACCACAGCAAGGGAAATCACAAGATCTATGTCAGACGGGATATCAATTTTTGATGGTCAGATAAATATCTCAGAAACATACTTATTATATTTAAAAATTTCAAAGTTCCTCTCAGAACAAAGTAAAAATATTCTTTTCGTACTATGATAATATCCTAAGTTGTCAACCAATATCAATGTAAGTGCAGCGTCGCCAATCCTAGCGTAGCTATAAATTAATATATTTTTTGCGTTATTAAATAACTCAAGGACATTTTTATCTGGCAAGGTTATCTTTCCTTTCTACCCAGAAGAAATTTACATTACCTAAAAGTGTTGATAAATATCGTACTTTACTTCTTAAAACACGCAAATTTGGTTTTTTACATTCGTATTCGCCTGTAAGTTGTTTGATCACTAATTGTGAATCACCATATACCTCTAACTCAACTTCATTTAAATTGATATTTTTTTCTTTGCAATAATCAATAAATCTTTCTAAACCTTTGATAACACCATGATATTCTGCTTCTGGCACTGTTGTATTTTTATCAAGCAATTTAGTTTCTTCAATAATCCTTTTTCCTTTTTCTTCCTGCACAATATAAGAACAGGAAACTCCTTGAGGTGTTTTGTTACCATCAAAGTAAAGTTTATATTTCACTTATTTTTAAAAACCTCTTTGTTAACCTTATCTGTTTTGTGTTTATCTGGTTTACTAATTTTTTTCTGAGGAAGAACGTCACGTAATGCTTTTATTGTTTCAGTTGAAATAAGTATCCTGCTGCTAAACACAGATTTTGCTTTTGTAAAAACTTGTCTTTTAAGTTGTGACGGCTTAATAAAATTAAAAACATATTCCTTTAAAGGTAAAGGTTTCCTACCAAGTTTAGGCAGTGCTACATAGTTAAATAAAAATACAACAATGGTTAAGCAAACTATCCATAACAAAAGTTTAGCAATAAATGTAGTAAGTTTAAACACAATTTTTGTAACAAAAATCACCGCTATGACAAAAAAAATCAACAGAAGTATGTCTTTCATTAACTTACAACTTTTGATAAAAACCTGGCAAGTTTTACATTTGTATCAAATGTTAAAACACCTATCTTTTTAAGTCCTTTTCTGATACGATATAGCCCTTGAGGATCACGTTCAGTTCCTATAAGAACACAGCTGAAAATTATTTCAGAACGACATATTTTTTTTGCTTTAACAATAGTCTCTTTTATCTCTTCTAACGGTTTTGGATGCGCACCAATACCTAATATAAGATCGAATGCTATAACTGCAACATCTTTTTGTTGTGCTTCATTAAGTATTCTTTCTTTACGAAAAGTAAAATCTATCATAGGATGTGGTTTACCACGGGTAAAAAAATCGTCTCCAAAATCTATAAATGTATGTTTAAAACTTTGCCAAGGATTATTAATTTTATATTTTTTGTCTAACGGAACATTTGAATAAACTTCTTTTATTCCACTCTTATAAAGTACAACCATAGCTTCTTCACACAGTGAACCACCTGAATACAAAGCACGAATGTATTTCCGTCCTGTTTGTTTTACTTTTTTTACCCACATATCTAAATTCTGATTTGTTTTTAGTTCACCTTCAGCTTTTTTCGTACATACAAAACCTGCTATTTCTAATGCTCTTTCTACAGCTTCATTAGTATTGTTTACAAATATTATTTTGCTATCAATGTCTTTATATTTTCTTAATCCAAGGAAGTTTATCACATATTTTTTCTTACAATTATTTTTTATGAACTCAATGACTTTTTTACTAACTCGTTCAGAAGGTGGTTTTGAAAACAAAATTACCGCCTTAGTCCTTTTATCATTTTCAAAAAATTTTATCCCCTCAATAGTAGTAATCCCGCCAACTTCGTCAGATAAATCACGCCCACCAACACCTATCGCTTCGGTAAGTTTAACGCCATAGTTGTTAATCATACAAGTGATGGCTTGTAATCCACTACCACCAGCACTTATAACCCCAACACCAAACTCATCCTCTCTAGCAGTTGTAACGATATTTGCAAAACCTAAACCTATGCCGTTTACAATTGCAGTACCGCAATCCGGACCCATAATCAGAATATTTTTTTCAAGACCAAGTTTTTTAAGTCGCACCTCTTCTTCTAAAGAAACATTATCACTAAAAATAAAAATGCAAAGTTTGTGGTTAAGCAGTTCATTATCAGGAAGTGGTTCAAACTTTTCTATTATATTTTTCACCTCGTGAAATACGAATTCGCCTGGTATTGAGATTACCACTAAATTCGCTGCTCTATCTGATTTTTCGTAAGAAGATTCTACAATATCTACTTTCTTAGTTTGTACCACACTAAGATTCTCAACAGCAGATAATACACTTTCAATATCAACCTGTTCATCACAACAGATTATTAAATCGTTAGCCTTTGCTTTTTTACCTTCGTCGGATAAAAGTCCTCTGTCTTTCAACAAACTTTTATTTGCTTCCGTACCCATCATTAAAGTTATTTCAGTACCAAACTTTCTTGACAACTCCTGCCCAAGTTGCATAAGTACTATAGAATCATAAAAACAGTTCGGCTTAACTATATTTCTCATTTAATACCTCCATAGATTTCAAAATACCATATAAAAAAACATTGCCTGAAGTTTCACCATCGTTAAGAATAATTTTTGTACATCTAAGTATTCCTTCTTTATCTCTGTTTAACCCTGATATAAACAATTGCGAAAGTTTTTTAGGCAAACGGCCATCAAAAATATAAGACATAAATATACGACTTAGCATTGTTGTTCTGTTCATATAACTATAAGAAGCTAATTTTACTATATCCAACAACTTTTTTACTTGACTATTATTCACCATCCTTGCGAAAAGTTCTAAGCTTACTACAAGAGCACACAGGAAATCATCAAACTCCGGTGTTGAGCCTCTCCCTAAACCTATGTTTTCATTAATATGTTTACGAAGTTGACATAACTTCTGTTTCTTAATACAAACAAGTGTAGTATCTATACCTGAAAGTACTTCGGGTGTGATTTTGTTTGTTGATACAAGTCTTTTTATCACAAGAATGTTTTCATATAAACCTTCAAAATTTCTGCTGTTGTGTAAAATATCAGAATAAGAATCTAACTTGTACTGCTCAGCATAACGAAAATCAAAGTTGATTTTAGTAAAACCTGAAATATTAAAACACACTAAACTCTTCCCCTGCCAGTAAAACTTTTTATGAATAGAAAATATATCATAAAAATTTTCTCCTTTATACTTTTGCTTATCCATTATAATACTATATGGAGAAAAAATATATGGTATTTCATCTGATAATATCAAAGATATAACCTTTTGTTTTCTTTTATTCAAAAAATTAATACATCTCTTATGCACAGATATAATTTCGAAACTTTCTTTTCCAAAAGAGTTTAATTCTCTATCGTAATAATCTACAAAAAAATTTAATTCATACATTTTCTACCGATTTTACCTCTGGAATATTCTTTTTCAAGTACCCTTCTATACCCATCTTTAGTGTCATTATAGACATCGCGCAATGCGCACATGCACCTTTGAGTCTCACTTTAACTACATTGTCATCAGTAATTTCAACAAGTTCTACATCACCTCCATCTCTTTGCAACATTGGTCTTATTTCCTCAATTTTCTGTTTTACTAACTCTTTAGTTTTTTCATCCATAGTTGTTCTACCTCACTTTTTGTATTTTTTATTCTCTATACCAAACTCTTCAATAAACTGTTTCTTGTATTTATAGGCTTCATTTTTAAATTCTTCTTTCTGTTTCCTGAACCACTGAACACGTTCTTTTTTCCATTTATCTAAATTTTCTCTATTCTTTTTACTCTGTTTAATAAAATTCTCAACCACTGATTTCTTAAATTCAATCATATCAAACGACAGGTCTGTAACTGCTGAGATAGTAAAATCAGAAGATACCGTCACTTGTTTATCTTTAGTAACGGAAACCTTTTTTCTTATCTCATAAAATCCAACATCTTCTTCATCAGCAAAAAATATTTTTTCTATATCCTCTTCTGCGACACCTGTATAACAATCAAGTTCGCCATCAAATACTGCAACATCTGTTGTCTGTGCATCATCCACACGAAGATAAAAAACAGTTCCGCGAACACAAGCTACTGCCGAAGGTGTAACCATAACGAAAGAACCAAGTTCATATATATCTTCTAAGAGTTTGGTATCGACTAATGTACTTCCTGAATTAATTTTTACTCCAATATTAACTCGTTGTTTTCTATATCGAGATTCTCCAAAGAAAGTTTTCACTTCAAAGACAGTGTTTTCTTCAATCCTTAAAGTTATACCGACATCAAAAATAAGTTCAACATAAGAAGATGAAAAAGTTAAAATTTTGTCATTTACAAATATTGGTGCTGCAGGTTGTGGTTTAATCTTAGAATTTCGCCGTATAACCACAGAACTACCCTTTACCTTAGTAATCACAGCAATAGGTGTGTCATCATTACAACATAAATTATTTATAAAAATACTCAAAAAACTAAATATCAAAACAATATGTTTTACATACATCATAGACTTTTCACTTTACGGATAAAACTTTTCATTTTTTCAAAATCTTTCCTTCGTGGTAACCTCTCAACACCAGAAGCTACGTCTACAGCCCACGGTGATAAAAGTTCAATTACATCTTTAACATTTTCTTCATTGAGACCCCCTGCAATAAAAAACTTGATTTCAATATTATTTTTAATAAACAATTCTTTTAACATAGCAACAATTTCCCAACTAAAAGTTCTACCAGTACCACCTAATTGGTCATCAATATATGTATCAAACATAAGATAATCTATGTAAGGTAAGTATTGTATTATCGCCTCATACAAGCTATTGATGTACTCCCCTTGATTCTGTATTTCAGAACTTTGCTTTATTTTAAATACTTTTATTATTACAAAATCCTGTTTTTTTTGTTTTAAACTCTTGCAGTATTCTATATTCTCACCACCATGAAGCTGTATAATGTTAATTCGTACTTTCTTACATATCTTTATAATTTCTTCTTGACTTTCGTCAACAAAGACACCTACAGCAGACGTGTACTGTGGTAAAGTTTCTACTATTTGTTTTGCATTTTTCACAGATACTTTTCTTATGGAAGTTTTACAAAAATTTAGTCCTATAAAATCTGCACCTAAACTTGATGCCCAGAATGCATCCTCTTTATTTGTAATACCACAAATTTTTACTTTTGTCATTTATTTATTTCGCAACGGTTAAATTAAAGATTTTATTGCTTGATTAATATCAGCTGCTTCCATAAAGAAAGTACCTATAAGTACCGCATCAACATTCTGGTTTGATATAAAATCAAAATCTTCTTTAGACTTAATCCCGCTTTCTGAAATAACAATTACATCTTTAGGTATTAACCCTCTTAGTCTCTCAGTAGTCCTAAGATCTACTCGCAAAGTTAACAAATCACGATTGTTAATTCCTATAATCTCAGGTTGTAGTTCCAAAACTTTCTGTATATCTTGTTCAGTATGAACTTCAAAAATTACATCTAACGATAATTTTTTTGCTATTTCATAAAATCTTTTAAGTTCTTCATTACTAAGTAATAAACAGATTAACAATATAGCGTCCGCACCATAATACACACTCTCGTATATCTGGTATTCATCAAAAATAAAGTCTTTTCTTAAAACTGGCAATGGTACAGTTTCTCTAACTCGGCATAAATGATATATGTCACCAAGAAAAAACTTTTCTTCGGTAAGAACAGATATAGCGTCAACAACGCCTGAGTTATAATATAAATTCGCAATATTTTCTAAATCATAATTCTTCCTTATTATTCCTTTTAGTGGAACACTTTTTTTACATTCGCCAATAATTGATATTCTATCTTGTTTACGTTTAATGGAATTCTTAAAACTTCTTCGCTCATATTGTAAGTTTTCTATTTTTTTAATCAATAACTCCATAGGTAACGCATTTTTTCTGTGCAAAACACTTTTGCTTTTTTCTTCTAAAATCTTTTTTATAATTGTATTAATATTTTCTATCAGTATTTTGTTATCCATTTGTGTATTGCTTTAAAAGTTCTAATTTATGTAAAGCATAACCTCTATCAATTGATTCAGCAGCAAGTAACATCCCTTCTTCTACAGTTTTTACCCTTCCGGCAGCTACTAACGCAAATGCTGAGTTTAAGACAACTATATCACGTCTTGCAGATTTATCTTTCCCTGAAAGTATCTCAATTATAATTTTAGCATTTTGTTCTGCATCGCCACCCTTCAGGGTATCTATATTTGCGCGTTTGATATTAAACTGTTCCGGAGTAACAGTATATACTTTAATCTCTCCGTTATTAAGTTCACCTACAACTGTCTCTCCTGTTATACTAACTTCATCAATAGTATCTTTACCATGAACAACAAAAGCTCGTTTTGTACCCAAGTTTTTCAAAACTTCTGTAATTGGTTTGACCAACTCTTCGGAATATACACCTAACAATTGTGTATTAGCAAACGCAGGATTCGCTAAAGGTCCTATGATGTTGAAAATTGTCCTTATACCTATTTGTCTTCTTGGACCAATTGCATACTTCATTGCAGGATGCCAAACAGGTGCAAACAGAAATACTATACCTACCTCGGATAAACATTTCTCTGCTTGTTCTTTTGTAATATCAAGTTTTATGCCTAACCGTTCTACTACATCTGCAGAACCACAGAATGAAGATACAGATCTATTCCCATGTTTAGCTACAAGAACATCACATCCTGCTACTACAAATGCTGTCGCAGTTGAAATATTAAAAGTTCTAGCACCATCGCCACCAGTACCACAAGTATCAGTTACGGTATCATAATCAATGTTAGTAACTTCCTTACGACCAATACTAACAAGTTTACCTTTAGTAAGTTTTACAGGTGTGACAAACTGACGTAAAACTTTAGCAGCAGCTGTTATTTCTTCAACTGTTTCACCTTTCATCCGTAGCGCTGTGATAAACGCAGCAATTTGTGCTTCAGTAGCTTCTCCTGACATTATCTCTGTCATAACTTCTATCATTTCAGTTTCATTAAGATTTTGTCTATTAACAACTTTTTGTATAGCTTCTTTTATCATTTATTTCTCCTAAGAAATAATAGCAAAATAATACGATATATTTCAACAAAAAGTTGCATACATAATCAATTATGAATTTGATTTTCTTTTTTTAACAAGATTATTCTATAAGTGACAGATTTCTTAAATTTTTCTTCATCTAACTTATTCAACATGTGGTCATAAACATAGTGCCTAACTTTTTTTATCAATGAATGTAATATCAACGATAATATTTTTGATAGAACAGGAAATCTTTCGGAAAAATAACCCGTCAGTATTTCTAATAAAGGTAACGCATATCTTAAGTACAACATTTTCGCCAGAGTTAAAGTCGGAATGACATTATCAGTAATGTCTTCGTCATAAATAATTTTAAACTTATGCTTTATAGCAAAAGAATAAAAATTTTTTAACAAATGTGTAGTTTTATAATATGCCAAATTTTCTTTTCTAAAATAATCAGAAACAAGTAAATATCCATCAGGAGACAATACTTCTTCTAACTTCTTAAACATTTTATCCAAAGGTATATATTGACAACTTTCTGCCATAAGGATTAGGTCATATTTCTTATCTGCAACAAAATCTTCAAATTTTGTAAGGTAAAACTTAGCATTAATATGTTTCTGTATAAACAAAGAATGTTGGTAACTATCTGGAGAGATGCATTCTACTTGAAACCCTCTTTCTACAAGTTCCCCAGCTATCTCTCCTGTACCACAACCTACATCAAGTATAGTTTTTACTTCTAAAGGAATTTTTGAAATTAGTAGATTCGTATAATTTTTTTGTGCAACTTTAAACTCTTCAAGAGTTAACTTCTGACCATGTTGCCAATATCCGAAATGTAAACTTTCAAGACCTAAAACATCTTTGAAAAATTTAAGATTCCAATCTATTTTTTCTTCCATATTGAATATTATACAAAACTTTTTGTAAAAATTAAATAATTAAATGGCTCCATCGACTAGCCTGGCTTAGGTCAGCGGTCTCTCAAGCCGCAAGCACGGGTTCAAATCCCGTTGGAGCCATTTACCTTTCAATCATTAAAGTAGACATCACATAGGTATGCTTGAATGTGTAGGCTGGTGTAGATAAGACTTCTTTAAATTTACTTTTCTTCAAATGCAAATACTGTGAACACATAAAGCTCTGTTTTAGGATCTTGCCAAGCGTTCGGTGGTAAACCAGCTTTACTGAAGCAAAGATGAGATAAAAACTGTTCTTTTTTCGGTAGTTGTTCCCACACTTGTGGTAAAAATAATCCTGTCCTTCCACCACTACGAACTACTACACCATGGATATGTTCTTTAATATCTTTATGTGAAAACACACGTTTTAGTGGAGACAGTATAGAAATTTCTATTTTTATATGTTCCAATTCATCAACAGATACTGGTGGAAATCTTGGATCGCCAGTTGCCGCTTCTATTGCCATATTTATAACCGCTTGATACAATGGGTATTGTGGAAAAGTTGTCCCTATACAACCTCTTAATTCTCCTTTTCTATGTAATGTTACAAATACTGCCCTAGGTTCTAATAACTCTTTATCATCGGTTTTATACTCTATCACTTTACCACTACTAACATACTCTTTTATTGCGCTACGAGCAAGGTTTAACAATATTTTCTGATTTTTTTCTGAAATACTAAATTCAGTTTGTTCTTTCATTTGTTTTCCCTCCAATGGTTCATCTTTTATGACAAAAGCAGCAGAAAGATAACCAACCACGCGAGATTTATCACCATAAATTGGTACATCACCAGAATTTGCATACTTAAGTATTTCAATGTTATTGCCTCCTAAAAGTTTAGTAGTAATCATAGAAATTCCAACGGCGGTTTCGCCACAAAATACACAATGTAAATTTTTTACTTTTTCATGTTCAATCTTTGGTAATTCTAAAAAATACTTTTTAGGATCATAAATTTTAAGAAGTTCTATTGCTTTATTATCTATTCTTACAGCATCTTCATATTTAGGATAATGTGACATATCTGTAGAACAAACAATAATTATAGTTTTCGTCTTTGAATATTTTTTTATAATTTCAGAAAGTTTCTCAGCAATTTTATATGAAAATTCGTAATCAAACTTGCTTACAAGAATTGGTACTATTGTGAATTCTTTGTATATATACTGTAAGAATGGTAGTTGTACTTCTAATGAATGTTCGGGGATATGTACTTCGGGATTATTCTCAAAAATTTCAGAATTGGCCAATAAATCCTTAACAAATTCTTGATTTATTTTTACCTCACCTAACGGTGTCAAAAATGAGTTACCAGTAAATAAAGCAGGTTTTTTTAAATAAAAATTATGTGATTCTCCAACCAAAACTATTATTGGATTGGTAAATTTAAATTTTGACAAAAACTTATAGCTATACGCCGCTACTTGACCTGAAAAGATATACCCTGCATGCGGTGCAATAACCCCAAGTGGTTTACATTTTATCTCAGGTAAGGATGTTACTTTATCAAAATATGTTCCTATTAAACTTCTTAACTCCTGACTATTGCTTGGGTAGAACTGTCCTGCTACTACAGGTTGTCTTTTACTAAACCCAGAAGTTTCTGAAACCATAAAAATTAAAAATAAAAATATCAATCTAAAATCTACCATATTTAAAATAAGTTATAAAAATTATAGTATGATTTTCAATACTTAAGTTTTTCCAAATAATTAAACAAATAATTTTATTGTTAAGAAAAAAGTTTATATCCTTGCAGATAAAGACACAGATATAACTCAAACTGTTGAAACAAAGATATGGATTTTGATAGTTTAAATTTTAATGAAAGTTATACTTGTAAATCCACCAATATACGACTTTTCAGCATATGATGTATGGATTAAACCATTGGGGTTGCTTTACTTATCAAACATTCTTAAAACTCATAATATAGAAGTTGTATTTTTAGATTGTCTTGACAGAAGTTATTTTGAAACATTAGTTGTAAAACCTGACGGTACTGGAAAATTACCATCAACAATAGTAGATAAACCAAACATCCTAAAAGATATACCGTTAAAATATAAACGGTACGGTATAAACAAAGAGATTATTAAAAATTTCTTTTTGGAAAACAACGATGCTGATTATTTAATCATTTCCTGTTCTATGACATACTGGTATCTCGGAATAAGAGAAATTTTAGATATTGCAAAAGAAACTTTGAAACAGACAAAAATTTTATTAGGTGGAATTTATCCAACCTTAGTTCCAAAACATGCATATCTTACGTTTACGAATAAAGTTGACTATATTTTTGTTAGCAGTAATTTTTCTGAACTTTTTGCATATATAGGTTTGGATGCAAAAAATTTAAATTTTACAAACTTTCCTGCACCGGATTACTCGCATTATAAAAACCTATATTATATTGTAACACGTTTCTCCTACGGATGTCATTACAACTGTTCCTACTGTGCTTGCAGAAAAATTTTTCCTAAATATACAGCAAAAACTGTTGAACAATTTGTTAACGAAGTTTATACATTGTATAATCAAACAAAATGTAAAAATTTTGTATTTTATGATGATGAACTATTAAATTTTACAACCACAAAACAGTTGTTCTACGAATTTCTAAAATTAAACTTACCAATAAAATTTTTCACACCTAATGGTCTAAATCCAAGATTTATAAATAAAGAAATTGCAAAATTAATGTATGAACTCAACTTTACAGATCCAAGGTTAAGTTTAGAGTTCACCTCGGATTTCACTCATGATATCACTGATAAAAAAATTACATTTAAAGAATTTGAGATAGCAGTTGAAAATCTTATAAATGCTGGATATAAACCACATCAAATTTCTGTTTATCTACTTGCTGGACTGCCGTACGAGACTCTTAACGATGTTTTTCATTCTTTAGAGTTACTTTCAAAATATTATGTTCGGATTCGTCTATGTGAACTTTCGCCTGTGCCAAAAACACAACTTTATTATCAGCTGGGATTAGATGACACTGTTGACCCATTATTACATAATAATTCAATTTTTATCTTTAATGGCGTACCTGGCAAGGTAAAACCTTGGTGTTCCTACGAAGAGTTACAACTGCTAAAAAAGTTTGTTAAAGATTATAATGAATCATTAAAACAAAAAACTATACATAGCTATGCCCATTATTAAAACCTATGTTTGACACACATGTTCATCTGTTCAACGAAAAATTAATAAATTCGTTTAATCTTGACACACTTTTGAAACAACTTGAAAATATGCATATTAAAGGAATAATATGCATCTGCGAATCTGAACCAGAAATTGATATGTTTATAAATTTTTCTCAAAAATATCCATTTTTATATTGTAGTGTTGGTATACATCCACATAACGCAAAAGATTTTGATGAAAAAACATTGAGATTTTTGGTAAATAAAGTTTTACATTCGGGTAAGTTAGTTGCTATAGGTGAGACAGGACTTGATTTTTATTATAATCTCTCACAAAAAGAAAAACAAATTGATGCTTTCATTTCTCATATCAAGCTTGCCAAAGAATTATCATTACCAATAGTTGTACATTCACGAAATAGTATTAGCGAAGTGTATAAACTACTCTTAGAGTACAAAGTTAGCATTGGTGTTATGCACTGTTTCAGCGGTGATTTAGAGTTCGCAAAAAAAATAATTGACCTTGGACTATTCATAGGTCTAACCGGTATAATAACATTTAAAAACTACAAAAATTTAGATATAGTAAAAAATGTTCCTTTAGAATACATAGTTATTGAGACTGACACGCCATACTTAACTCCTGAACCATACCGTGGAAAACTTAACACACCTTTGAATTTACCTCTCATTTTGAACAAAGTTGCACAAATAAGAAATTTAGAATCAAATTATGTAGAAGATATTTTAGATATGAATGCGTTTAAGTTGTTTAATTTAAACTATTAATAATCTTTAACTATTAATAATCTTTGCTAAATGAAAAGAAGATATAGATATTTCATCGTATTAACATTAATAGTAATTCCTCTTTTTTTCTTCCATAAGATTATTTTTACAGAATTAACATATTTCCAAAGAGATGTGATCTTGCAGTTTAAACCTTGGAAGGTTTTTATAAACAAAGTTGTATCTAAAATATGGAATTATAAAACAGATTATACAGATTTTATTCCCTTATGGAATCCTTACAACCATTGTGGTGCACCGTTAATGGCTAATTTGCAATCACAAGTGTTTTATCCTTTAAGTATTGTGTTTTACTTAATAAAAGATTTTGCAGCTGCATACAAAATTTTCATACTTCTACATTGTTTTTTGTCAATGTTATTTATGTTTTTATTGTTAAGACATAAAAAACTTGGATATATCCCTGCTATAACAGGTGCTATCATTTGGTCACTAAACGGTTTTATGATAAGCAGGATAGAATTTTTAAGCGTATTTGCAACTATAGTGTGGTTACCATTGTTAATATTTTTATTAGAACGTACTCAGGATAATTTTAATTTTACTTTTAATTTTAAAAAAATAATTATGTTAAGTTTTGCTATTGCAATACAGTTTCTTGCTGGGCATGCACAGATGTGGGTTTATTCTATATTCTTTCTAATTTGCTATTCGTTGTTTTTTTGTTTTAAATTTAGAACATCTACACCTCTATATTCTTTATTATTGTCTATTATTTTGTCCGTTTTGTTATCTTCAATACAAGCATTACCTACTTTAGAATTTTTACTCCACTCTACTCGTATAGGACAACAAAATGGACAATTTGGTATGAGTTATCAACAAGCAGTATTTGGTTCTTTAAAATTTTCAGACCTTTTCAACTTCTTTTATCCATTTAACTGGCAGTTTACGTTTAGTAAAGTTTCTGAAAATACCAGTGTTTTGACACTTAGTCACTACTGGATTTTCACATTCTACATTGGTTTTCTAGGTATGATTTTAACAATTTTAGGATTTATAAAATCTAAATATAAAACAGAGAAAATTTTTTATCTAACAATTGTAGTAATCACAATTTTATTTTCATTAGGTGAGAATTTCATATTATATGAATTAGTATATACCTATCTACCAATCTCAAGAATTTTCCGTCACCCAGCTGTAATAATTTACATTGTGATGTTTATATTTGCTATATTTTGTGCTGAAGGTGTACAGACTGTTAAACATATTTCTAAAAAGTACAGAATACTGAAAATATTTCTTTACCTGCTTCCTATTTTATCATTTATGGAATTATTCTTTTATTCTACAAAAATTTCAATGTTGTTACCTAAATCAATCCTTGACGAGAAACGCGAGCTCACAAATTTTCTTATGGAAAAAAGTAAGTCTGATAATTTACCATATCGCTTTGCACATACTCCATTGACACAAAAAGTTGCAACAACAACTTTAGGTAAATCATTGTACGACACTTTTGCAAAATATAGAGATAAACTTTTTAGCAATATCAATTTAGAATACAAATTATACAACTTCCGTGGTCAGGATATTGAATTAACAAATTACCATAAATTTATGAATTTTGTTTACAGTAGAAAATCGTTAGATGATGCTATACCATATCTATCAATAGCAAATGTAAAGTATATTCTTTCTGTAACTGAACAAAAAACCTCATTAGCAAATTTGGTTAAACTCGGTGAGATAAAAGTATATGAAAATCCTTTCGTGTTACCACAAATCTATCCTGTAACAAAAATAATAGTAGAATATAATATTGAAAAATCATTAGAGTTAATTAAAAGTTTAGGAAATGAGGTTTTTGACACGGTTATAATACATACAAAAGAAAATACAAACTTTGTTTCGCAACAAAATCAACCTCATAATTTTACAATTCATAAATTAGAAGTACATACTAACAAGATTTTTTCTCTAATAACCACATCTTCACCAGTATTTTTGGTAATCTCACAAAATTACTATCCTGGCTGGCATTGTATAGTTGATGGTATTAAGACCAAAATATACCACTGTAATATTTTTATGAGCGGTATATACGTTAAGGAAGGGACTCATGAAATAAATCTTTATTACAGTCCTAACAGTTTCAAAATTGGTTGTATTATAACATTACTAACCTTACTTATGTGCTGTTTGTACATATTTGAAAAATCCTAACTTTTAATACTTGAAGGAGGGCGATTTCCAAATATGAATAAACAAATATGTAACTTACAAGCAAACCTAAAAGAATGTAGTTGTACATATGAACCTTGTAGCAGGAAAGGTAAATGTTGTGAATGCGTATTATATCACAGAAGAAATGGTGAGATTCCCGGATGTTTCTTTCCCAAAGATGCAGAAAGAAGATATGACCGCAGTATTGAATTCTTTATATCCTTATTTAGAAAATAAAAATTTTTAAACAATTGTTTCTTCGGTATCCAAGTCAAATAGGTGTATTTTATCCAAAGCAACTACTACTTCTACAATTTGGTTAGGTTTAGCGGTATTGTGTGGGTCAGCTTTTACTACAAAACTGTTTTTACCACTGGTTAAATGTAAATATGTCTCGGAACCAAGTTGTTCAACAAAATCTACCATAAGTTTAGCAACAGAACCTTCTTTTATCTGTCCAGAATATGATAACCTATCATACATATGTTCTGGTCTTATACCAAGTATCATTTTTTTGCCTTTGTAAGTATCAAGTTTTCCATAAAATTCTGATGGGAGTTTTAGTTTAAAAGTGCCTTCGTCAGCATATATACTGCTATTTTCCTGTTTAATATCTACAGGTACAAAATTCATTGGTGGCGAACCAATAAAACCTGCCACAAACTTATTCTTTGGGTGATCATACAGATTTATTGGCTGGTCAACCTGTTGTATTACCCCGTCTTTCATTACACAAATTTTGTCACCTAAGGTCATCGCTTCAACTTGATCATGAGTAACATATATAATCGTCGTTTGTATTCTTTCATGTAATTTCTTAAGTTCAGCACGCATCTGTACCCTAAGTTTCGCATCAAGATTTGAGAGTGGTTCATCAAACAAAAACACTTTTGGTTTTCTAACAATTGCACGACCAACAGCTACACGTTGACGTTGTCCTCCTGAAAGTTCTTTTGGATATCTATTTAATAGATGTTTAATTCCAAGAATTTCAGCAGCTTCTTGTACACGCATGTCTATCTCTTTCTTAGAATATCCACGAATTCTTAAACCAAATGCCATGTTATCATAAACTTTCATATGTGGGTACAAAGCGTAATTTTGGAACACCATCGCAATATCTCTATCTTTTGGATGAAGGTTGTTTACTACTTTACCGTCAATATAGATCTTTCCTTCACTGATTTCTTCTAATCCAGCAATCATACGTAATGTGGTAGTTTTCCCGCAACCAGACGGTCCTACAAGAACACAAAATTCTTTATCCTTTATATCAAGATTAACATTTTTTACTGCTACCACGTTACCATACTTTTTTGTTACATTTTCTAATATTACTTCTGCCATAAAATATTAACCTCCCTTTACACTTTTTTTTAAATTTTCTGCAAGTTTCTTTCTCCATTCGCGCATTTCATCAATATCAAGCCTACGCACAATCAAATCTACACGTCTGTTTTTAGCCTTGTTTTCCGGAGTATCATTTGGTGCTACAGGATGCCATTCACCAAAACCTGCTGCTGTTAACCTTTTCGGATCAAATTTAAGTTCTTCTAATAAATATTTCAAAACATTTGTTGCACGTTTTGTTGACAACTCCCAGTTTGATGGAAATTCAGGGGTATTGATTGGTGTGTTATCAGTATGGCCTTCAATAGAAATCCTGTTAGGTTCGTCAGTAAGTAACGCAGCGATACCTCTTATTACCTGTTTTGCTTCCAGATATATGTCAGCCTTGCCTGAATCAAACATATATTTTTCTGAAAAACTTACAACTAAGCCTTCCTTCTGTGTAATTTTCGTTGATACAAAACGTTCAAGTTGATTCTGTGCAACATAATCATCAATTTTTTTCTTTATTTTCTTCAATTGGTCTTCAGTAGCTGCCGCTGATAATGCAAACAACATTATAAAAAATGTCAGAAGCTGAGTTACAAGGTCAGAATATGACACCATCCATGTAGGTGCGGGTCTGCCGAGTTCGCCAACTTCAGATTTTTTTATTGGCATAATATTTAAAACTTATTTCTTTTCTGTCTCAGTTTTACCTTCTGTTGATGTCTGTGTTGCTGCCATTTGTTCTCTCGCAGCCTTTTCTTTTGCAAGTGCAGCTTTCCTTAAGGCAGGAGATAAGTATGCCTGCAAATTTGCTTCCATTACTGAAGGTGCTACACCGGACTGTAGAAGTAACACACCTCGTATTATTACTTCTTTTATAAAAATTTCTTCTTCGCTACGTCGTTTAAGTTTGCCTGAAATAGGCAAAAACAACAAATAAGCTGCCATTGCTCCATAAAACGTAGTAAGCAAAGCTACAGCCATACCCGAAGCAATCTGTGCAGTATCTTGTAAGTTTCTTAACATTAATATGAGACCAATAACCGTTCCTATTAATCCGAATGCTGGAGAATATGTACCTAACGCAATAAAAATCTCCTGTCCAATCTTATGCCGTTCTTGAATAAAAGCAAGCTCTGTTTCCATTAGGTTGCGAATAAAATCTGCATCATGGCCATCTATTACCATTTGTAATCCACGACGCATAAAATCGTTATCCATCTTTTTAACATCATCTTCTAAAGCTAATATACCTTCTTTTCTTGCTTTCTGACACAAAGCAACAAATTGTTCAATGATCCCAGCAGCTGACTCACCAGGTTCGGTGAAAACTTTTTTAACAATTTTTACTACACCAACAACCTGTGACAATGGATAATTTATCAAAGTAGCACAAATTGCTCCACCAAAAGTAATAAGTATTGAAGGGAAATTATAAAAGGCAAGAAACTGTGTGATATCAATACCTCCACCACGCATCATTATACCAAAAGCTATAAGCAACAACCCTGCCGTTGCACCTATTAATGTAGTTATATCCATTCCCTTTTCGCTTATTCTTTCCTTAAGTTCTTTTGCTTCTCTTTTTCTACTTCTATTTTTGACTTATATTCTATAAACTTTCTAACAACTTCATCAACCGGTTCTTTAACAATATACTGGTTCCCAGAGGTAAGAATTATTTTTGTATCAGGTACTGATTCAATACTTTCAACAAGGTCTGCGTTTATTACTACTTCTGTCCCATTTAGTTTATGTAACTTTATCATCCCTTAGTTTATTTAAATTATTATTTATTCTATCTATTTTAAAACCGAATTTCAAGTATCAGCTCTAAGTCAAAACTATCATTGTTTAACGCTAAATTGATATAGTTCCCATAACCTTACATACTTGATAAAAGTATAATAGGAGTATAATAACGCGAGAATAAAACCAACTTCTCCATCAAGAAAACCGAGTTTCACAATATACATTCTTATAAAGCAAATAAATGGATGGATAACGAGCTGAATTAATGTAAATTTTTTCCTTTCGTTAAACATTTGTTGTGCTTTTAAATTTGAGTACTTCTCCATTTTTTTTATAAACTCATCCAATGTCAAAAAAGGAAACTGAATTATATGTCCCTTAAGGAACGAAATCTTAGCTCCTGGATTGAGTTTAAACCCCTCATGTACAAGATGTTCATCTTCGTATTTCATCTTTTTTTTGTTAAAAAATTGTGGTTGACGATAGTCTGGATACCAACCACTATATCTTATCCAGTATCCTAAAAAGTGTGACCTACGAGGTATAAAATACGCATCTGCATCTGGACCAGTTGTAAGTTTTGACAAAATTTCATCTTTTAACTCTTCAGAGACACGTTCATCTGCATCTAAACTTAAAACCCAATCATAAGATGTATAACTTACTGCTAAGTTTCTTAATTTACCAAATCCTTCAAATTTTGCATAAAATATTTTGTCAGTATATTCACGACAAATCTCTACTGTTGCATCTGTACTATATGAATCTACAACAACAATTTCATCAGCCCATTTTATACTTTCTAGACAATCTCGGATCTTTTTTTCTTCATTATAAGTAATTATATATACTGAAAGTTTTTCCCTAACCATATATCTTCCTCCAAAGATATAAATAATAACTCACATCTGTTTTAAAAAATGCTTCTGCATAATCAACATCGTAAACTTTCCCTCTAAAGCTATTTAAAGAAAGTGTTTGGTTTACATAATTATGTGTTATAAGTTGTGATTTATAAATTTCTATACATCTTTTTTTAATATCAATCACATTACTAATATCTACTACAAAATTTGGAAATAAAGGTGTCCATACCTCATAACAAAAAATATCCACTTCTATTTTATTATCAGCCACTACTTCAAGAAATAACTTGTTTACAATTATATGATCTTTATGGTTGTCAACCAAAAACGGTATTAAGATTGCATCCGGAAGTTCATTATACAAAATTTTAACAAGTTCTTCTTTAAAATAATTATATTTTTTAATATGATCTGGTTTATAGCCAAGAAAAAATTGCTTATCATACCCAACTATCCTATTTATTGCCTCAGCTTCATTAATTCTTTCTTCTAGACCAATGGTAACATATACAACTGATGATTTTTTTCCAAGCGATGTATGTCTAATTAAACTCCCACCTGCCCCAATAATGTCATCATCTATATGGGGTGATATAACAAGGATTTTATTACTATATAAAGTTTTAACTAATTGTGTTTTTACAGGTAAGAAACTTTTAAAAATAACAAATATTTTTTCTAAGTTTCTATATTTTATTCTCATACTTATTTTTATTTTCAAAAGCTCTTAAAGTTATTATCCCAACCGAAAATCCATATAAATATCCTGTCTCTCCATAAAGTGTATAATCTACAAAACCATGGATCAAAAAACTTACTATGTACCCTACAGCACCTAATATAAGATAGTCTGAAAAATTATAAAACGATATTTTCAACAATCTGATCGCAGTATATAATGTAAACAAAGAAAAAATTAAAAAAGTAACAACAGAAAATATTCCACACTCAGCAGCTAAACCAAGATAGATATTATGGCAATGTTTATGTCCCTTATCTATATTGGATTCTAAATGTTGTATAGATTTCCAAAAACTGTTTGGGCCATTACCAAATAAAGGGTTTTCAATAAACATTTTTATTGAATGTTTCCACATAAGCATACGTTCTCTTTCCGTTTCTAACTTTAATGTTCTAATTATTCTTTCTCTTCCATGAGGCCATGTTAGAAGTAATATCAAAACCAAACCTACAAAAAGTAGCGCCCATCGTGATTTTTTCACTACCAAACTTATTATTAAAAAACCGACCACTACTCCAAACCAAGCACCTCGTGTCATAGTAAGCCCTAAACAAATAAGCATAACTAAAAAACATAACCAAAACACCAAATTTTTCATATAAAAAAAAACTAATGAAAAGTTATACATAATGGCTGCCTCAAGTATACCCGCAAAACTGTTTGTGTCAAGCATACCATGCACTCTATTGAATATTTCTACTTTGTCGGAATTTGTAATATTTAACCTTGTAAAATATTGTAATATCCCATATACTGAAACAACACTCGTACTTACAACCAATGCAACTACTATCTTCTTAAGACATTGTATGTTTTCTATCCCTTGATAAACTACTAATGTCAAAACAACACAGCTTAATATTTTCATAAGTCCATCTAGAGAAACAATGTTAACACCGTTAACTAATGTGCTTATAAATAGACTACTTACAAAGAGCAAACAAAATAATATTATCTTGTTTTGTATAATATCTCTGTAACCTTTACCTAACACAATCAAAATTAACCATACTATTAAACATAAGAAAATACCAATAGCTTGCGCAGAACGAGAAATTGGCAAAAAAAACATAAACAAAAACAATAAACTCTCTAATAATCTACCCAAAATAGTCTTTAAGTTCATTATATTTTCTTAAATCCTCTATATCTACCAATTGGTATTTTTTTTGATAAAGCCTTTAAATACTGTAAAATAGAACGTTGTTTTATATATTTTTCTCTAAGCTGCATAATAAACAAAAAATTTTCAAGTGACAAAAACTCTTTATTCCCCATCATAACTTTTGGATGTCTACCTGTGAAAACTTCTAAATTATCAAGTTCATTAAGACATTTATATATATCAAAATCTGCAAATTTTGTTACTATATACTCATCATTATGCCACAGTTTATTAAAATCAACTACTTTTTTTATTAAAACTGAATGTGGCCGTGCCCAACCATAATGAAAAATTCTTGCATTAATAAGTTTTGCTTTAGGTTTTTCCCCATCAATTAATCTAAACGATTGTGCATCTCCGTAAGAAAAAATTTTCCCATTGTTTCTTATAATTCTAACCTCATTTTTATACCAGTTTCGTGCATTTTTATAAGTCCAAGCGCTACCATAAAAATGCAGAAAATTAAATGCAAATCCATCTACTCGTTGATCATCATTGAAAACTTTTATCGTATTATAAATTTCATCATAATCATCTTCATGTAGAACCTCATCAGCTTGAAGATAAAAAATCCAATCTCCAGTGCAATGCTTGATTGCATAGTTTGTCTGAATACTTAAAATAAGTCCTCCAGTCCTTATGCTTTCATCCCACTCTGTTTCAATTATCTTTATTTTCGGATCTTTAATTGATTCTATCAATTTTTTTGTATCATCCTGCGACTTCCCTATATTTACAACATATTCATCAACTAAAGGAAGTAAAGATTTTATTGATTCTACAATTGGATATCCATATAGGACGGCATTCTTTACAATTGTTGCACCACTAATTTTCATCATATAAATTTGTAAATAAAACTATTCTTTTTGAAGCTTTAAGTATTTTTATTTTAGATGAAAATCTTCTTTTTAACCGATAAAAATCATCAGTAAAAAGTAAAAAATAACTTTTTTTATTAAGAAAGAGTTTGTTAATTAGTTCATCTTCTGTCAATCCTATAACACGTCTATCAGCATAAAACCAAGTGGCATTACTAAAATACCAAAAAGTATGTTTAAGAGTATAAACTACCGAACTTATCTTTTTCACAGAATCTATAAGTGGCATATACTCCACATACTCTCTACTATCCATAGTCTTCGGTATAATAGGTGTAAGAAGAAAAATAATTGTAACTACACTTGTTAACAACACAATCCATTTTACCACCTTTCCAGCGGTGTTTTCATTTATTCGTTTTAGAAACAAACTTGTAAGTATTGAAAATGGTATATAAATTGGTGTTAAATTTTGTGTTGTTTTAATTTTACCTAACTGAAGTATGAATAGTGGGATAAATGACCAGGTTAATAAAAATACTCTTTTTCTAATTTCTTCTGAACCAATTTTTTTATATAATATATTTTTTATCTCGTATAGTATACTGGCAATTAAAAATGGAAACCAAGGCCAATAATTTTCAACTATTTTTCTTATATATTCATACCATGGGTCAGAAGCTCGGTTTTCAATACCTTTAAAAACAAAACTAAAAATCGAGCCAAAATAAGAAGTCACAAATGGCATACCATGTACTACAATACTCCAAATATGCCAAGGTAAAAATATAATAAATGAAACTATTATTCCGCCATAAAAATGTGGATTTATTAATATTTTATAATTTCTTGTAAGTATAATAAATACAACAATTATTGCATACACAAAGAAACCATTGATTTGTTTAGTCATAACTGCTAATCCAGTAAATAACCCCATAAGATAATATAAAATTGGCTTTTTTTTAGCATATGCTACCCAAAAACAAAACATTGCAAAACTAATAAACACAGCTAATGGACCATCTGTAACAGCACTTCTAGCATGATAGAGGTATTGTTGGGTAAAAGTAAGAACAATTGAAGATAAAAATGCTTCAACAGAACCAAAAATATATTTTGTAAACCAAAATGTTAAAACTACACATATCCAACATAGTACAGCACTACCTAATCTCATAGAAAAATTATTAAAACCTAAAATTTTACCAACAAAGGAATTCATCCAAAAAATAAATGGTGGTTTATTGTCAAAATTTATTGCATACCCATACTTAAGTGTTAAATAATCACCAGTTCTTGCCATTTCCTTAGCTTTTTCTGAAAAATAACAATCATCTCCTCCTAATGGTGCTTCTCCTAGTCTATGAAAAATCACAAGAAACGATATAATCATAACAAACCAAAAATACATCTTTACTTTTATAAAATAACTATTAAAAAATTCTATTATAAATTTGTTCAATTTTCTCCACAACTTTAATAATATCAAAATTTTCTCTGACCCACTCATAACATTTTAATGACATCTTTTTGTAAAGATTTCTATCATATAAAAGTTTTAATATAATTTCTACTAGCTGTACTACATTTCTTGGCTCAATTATATAGCCTGTCTCACCATCAATTAACGCTTCTTTTATTCCACCAACATTACTTGCTATAACTGGTTTTCCCATAGCCTGGGCCTCTATCAAAACCACACCAAAAGATTCTTCTCCAACCGAAGGTAAACATAAAATATCCATTGCTGAAATATATTCTTCAACTTTTTCCTGAAATCCAGTAAAAATTACATAATTTCCAACTCTAAGTTTTTCAACAAAATTTTCTAACTTTTTTCGCAACTTGCCATCTCCAACAAGAAGTAAACGAATATCGGAAAAAATAGATGAAATGATTGCTATCGCTGAAATTAAATATTTTTGTCCTTTACCTTCGGGAGGATTCATTGCAGCAATACAGCCAACTACAAAGTTATTTTCTAACCCATATTTTTTTTTCATTTCTTCTGTAGTCATATCTATCTTAAACCTATTAAGATCTATACCAGGATAAATAACAGATATTTTCTCTTCTGAAACACCTGCTTTTAAAAGTGTTAATTTTACAGCAGTAGAATCAGCAAAAATAGCATCCATATATTTTAAAGTCCAATATGACATTTTTTTTAATGGTATTGTTGTTCTTCTATGAAATACTATTTTTATTTTATCTTTTAACAAAATTTTTAAAATTGCTAATGGCCATAATAGTTTTCCTTGATTTATATGCACAACGTTTATTTTATACTGTTGAATTATCTTGTAAAGACGAGCTATACCTACAAAATCTAAAGAACCAATAATATTCAAATTTTCAACCGGAATTTTTTCATTTAATGCTTTAAAATAAAGTTTACTTTTAAACGGACAGCATAATACTACATTTATTCCTTTATTATATAACAACTTTGTTATCTCAAACATTTGTAACTCTGCACCGCCAAGTGTATATGAACAATAAATTTGTGCAACATTCATAACTGTTTTCCCAGTAAAAGTTCTGCTGCTTTTATTACTTCTTCAGAAGTAATTTCTTGTATATTATCCTTTTTGATAACAATCTTATTTTTACCTTGAGGCCCAATATATTCAGGTAAGGTTTTACCAAATAATCCAACAACAGGTACTTCAAATGAACTTGCAAGATGAAGTAATCCAGAATCAACACCTATAAAAATGTTTGTTCTTTTCAATATACAAGCCACCTCTAACAACGTAGTTTTCCCTGCTAAGTTAACGATGTTTTTAAAAGTATTTATATTTATATTATTAACTATATCTAAACAAACATGGAAATCATTTAAACTACCAAGAAGAAAACATTTTACTGAATAGTGTTTGATAAAATACTCTATCACCTCAGCGAATTTTTTATTTGACCACATTTTATATTTTCTTCTTTTTGATGTTGCGGGCGAAATTCCAACAATAAAATCGTTATTGGTAATATTGAACTTTTTAAAAGTATCTGTTGTAGTAGTTACATTAATTAAACCCACATAATCACGTTTAAATATTGGAATTTTAAGGCTTTCCAAAATTGCCAAATTGTTATATACAGATGGTGGAGGAATAAATTCAACTTTTTGTGTATATAAAAATGACATAGCGGCTGTTTTAAACCCAACTCTATGCGGAATCCCACAAATAAACGCAGTCAAAGTTGCATCTAAAGATTGTGAGAGATGAATTGAAATATCAAATTTTTCACTCATAACTCTCTTAATAAAGCTTAATTTATGTTTAACTTTTAAATCTCTCGGCCTAACTATAAAATCATCTATAAGATTTGTTGTTTGGTAAATAAACTTTAATAAGTCAAGTGAACTACATATACTAACAATTTTTGCATTATTAAATACTTTCCGTAAGTTATATAATAATGGTAAACTAAAAAGCATATCTCCTAGCTGGTTTAAATGAAAAACAGTTATTTTCATTTCAATAACATTTTAACTCATATAGTTAACCCACTGTAACCTTACCTACAGTATCAATTATATTATTGTTCTTAAAAAATTGACTATCTGCGAAGATATAACCATATCATCTTTATCAATGTAGTTGCATTTTAAGAAAACGTATTGCTGGTGTTGTCATTAAAACATCACCAATATAATTTGGAAGAAAACATAAAATTTTCATTTGAGATAGTAATCAAAATTTGAAGTTATATAATCAAATACTTCTTCAGGAGATATTTCTTTCATACATCTATTATTTTTACAAGAAGTTCGTATACCGCATGGTGAACATTTTAAATTTTTATAAATAAAACCAGATTTTTTATTATACGGATAAAACCATATAGGATTACTCGGTCCAAACAAAATTATTGTGGGCTTGTCCATAGCAGCGGAGATATGTGCTATACCATTATCATTACTAATAGTCATAGATGCGAGGTTGATCACTGCACAAAGTTCACGCAAAGTTGTTTTTCCTGTGA
>JANXDG010000066.1 GCA_025059805.1 Endomicrobiia bacterium | reverse complement strand
CAGAATTTGGTTGTGATAGCTGGGATGGAAGAAACGGTAAAGAAGATGAATTTATGCAAGCAAAATATATTGTTTCACAATGGCGCGATATTGAACGAAATCTTACTTTAAATGGTGGGGTAGCAAGTGGCGGTTGTGTTTTTGAATGGACAGACGAATGGTGGAAAAGTTCTTCAAACACTTTAGGTAACTCAGGCCAAGACACTTCTACTGATTGGCAAAATTCTGATTATGATGATCCTAATATGAATGAAGAATGGTTTGGAATAATGAAAATATCATCTAATATATATAATAGTTATATAACATCCCCTAAAAAAGCATATAATGAATTACAAAAAGTATGGAACAAATTTGTTATTGTTGAGAAAGATAATAAAGTTTATGTATACCCAAATCCTGCTATAAATTGTGAATATATAACTTTCAGTTTGTTACCTTATGATACAGAAAAAATATATATCTATAATATTGCTGGTGAATTGGTAAAAACTATCTATGTTTATGATGTATTTAACACAAAATGGTTTTTAGATAACAACTTTGGAGAAAAAGTATCATCTGGAATTTATTTTTTTACAATAAAACACAATGGTGGAATCATAAGAAACAAAATAGCAGTTGTGAAATAAAAATCAATTTAATCTAAAAATCTATAAAAAGGAGGTAGCAATAAAAATATGAAACACAAAAATGAAGTAGTGAAAAACACAATAGTAGCTGCAGTATGTGCGTTATGTTTCGCATGTGCAACCGCACCTGTAGTTGAAGAAGAACCTATCAGTAAACCACAACCAGTTGCTGCAACAAAAGAAACTGAGAAACCTGCAGCCGCTACAGTCCAACCAACACAACCAACACTAACAACACAAACACAAGTGGAAGATACAGGTATACTTGTTGGATATAAAACCCAATTACCATTCTATGTTTATAAGGACAGAATTTCACGAGAAAACCATTATATCCCATCAGGTTGGATGGGAGATTACGGTGATATAAAACTTAACGAAAACTGGAGGGAAAATCCAAAAGAAGGAGTAAGTTGTATCAGAATAGAATATTCTGCAAAACGCTCTCAAGGTCAAGGTTGGGCTGGTATCTACTGGCAGAACCCTGCTAATAACTGGGGTACTATAAAAGGAGGATTTGACCTCAGAGGTGCTACAAAACTTACATTTTATGCACGAGGTGAAAAAGGTGGTGAAATTTGTGAATTTAAGATGGGGGGAATACGCGGTGAATATAGCGATTCTGATGCATCAACTACTGGTCCTGTACAACTTACAAAAGGATGGAAGAAGTTTACTATAGATCTTAAAGGCCTTGATTTATCATACATCTCTGGTGGGTTTTGCTGGGTTGTTACCGCAAATGATAATCCTGACGGATGTGTTATTTACCTTGACGAAATTGTTTACGAAAAATAAACTTCGGTATTTAAAAATTTTTAAAATTAGAAAAGAATAAGTTTTTTCTATAGCTATACGATATTATTTACCGGTTAGAATTTTGTCAGAAACAAAAAGTGAAGTCTGTTTTATATAGGCAAGCAATGTTTGATATATGAGAGCAAAAACTAATATCTTACTTTTATGTATTTACACCATGTTTCTTATTGGTTCGTTCTGTTATACTGATGTTTTTTATGTTTTTTCTTCATCACCTAAGGAAAAAAATTATTATGCTCCTACAGGATATATGGGCGATGCTTCTGATATAAATATGTCTGCAAGTAACGAAGTGCTAACTCTTAATGGTTACCCATCACTAAAACTAAGATATTCCCCTCGTGGGATACAAAAATGGATCGGAATTTATTTTCAAAACCCAGCTGGCAACTGGGGAAGTTACAAAGGTGGGTATGACCTTAGAGGTGCTAAAAAGTTGGTATTTTATGCACGCGGTGATACCGGTGGTGAGATAATCTCATATGTTGGTATTGGAGGTATAAAAGGGAAATATCCTGATTCCGATGTACTCCAAGTCGGGCCAGTAAAACTGACAAAAGATTGGAAAAAGTATACCATAGATCTCAAAGATAAAAACTTAAGTTATATATCAGGTGGCTTCTTTTTTGTTATTGAAACAAAAGATAATCCTTTAGGTTGCACCATATATTTTGGTGATATTTTCTACGAAGGCGAAAGGATTAACGCTACACAACTGCTTTCTGATACTACACCCCCTATTGTTAAACTTAGAGTATCTACGACAAAATTAAAGTTGCCATCTACTCAGACAACGGAAGATGAACTTCCTGCAATAAAGTTAGATATCATTTGTGATGATAATAAAGACGTAAGTACATGGAAAGTAAAAATATCTAATGAACAAAACAATGTTGTAAAAACTTTTAGTGGTGTGGGGAAAACACAACAAACTTTAACCTGGGACGGTAAAGATGATATATATTCAAAATTAGTGCCTGCAGGTAATTATACAATTTCGTTATCAGCAGAGGATGCTGTTGGTAACACTGCTTCTACAGAAGAAAAAATAGTTATTGAAGTTGCTAAACCTGAACCTGAAGTAAAAGAGATACCTAAGGAAATCAAAATAATAGAAGAAGAAAAAGCTATCAGGGTTAGACTACAATCACAGATATTATTTGAAACAGGTAAATGGGAACTGCTTCCACAAAGTAAAAATGTGTTGTCAAATGTTATAGAACTTTTAAAATCCTATCCTGAAAATAAAATTGTTGTAGAAGGACATACTGATTCTGTGGGTTCAGAGGAAAGTAATATGAAGTTATCTTCTAATCGTGCTGAATCTGTAAAAAGATATCTTGTAGAGAACGGTATATCTGAAGACCGTATAGAAGTAAAAGCTTACGGGGAGAGTAAACCTATTGCTTCAAATAAAACATCCGCAGGTAGAGCTTTAAATCGGAGAGTTGAAATTTTAATATTAAAATAAACTTTTTCCACAAAATAAATAACACTGGTTTCTACATTTGGCATAGGGTTAATGTTTTTAAAGATTGTTTATATACCACCAAAAGGCAGAGTAGAAGATAAGGTTTAAATTAATTTCTCACTATTACTCACTTTTATTTTTCTAACTTATTGTTATTTTTTGTCATTATTGAATTACTCTGTAAAATTTAATATTTATATCAAAATTATTTATCAGGAGAAAATTTTATGGCACAGTATTCGGAAAAAGTGATGGAACATTTTATGAACCCACGAAATGTTGGTGAAATAGCAGATGCTGATGGTGTAGGCACTGTAGGTAATCCTGTCTGTGGTGACCTTATGACTTTTTATATAAAAATTGCTGAAGATGGAAAAACTATACAAGATGTTAAGTATAAAACTTTTGGTTGTGGTGCTGCAATAGCAGTATCATCTATGGTTTCAGAGATGGCGAAAGGTAAAACTATTGACGAAGTATTAAAATTTACTCGTGATATGGTAGCACAAGAGTTAGGTGGACTACCACCACAAAAAATGCATTGTTCAAACCTTGGCGTTGACGCTTTACACAAAGCAATTGAAGATTATATATCAAAAAAGAAAATACATCCTGTTTTATGTAAATGTCCGTTTTGTGATGGTGAACTACCTTGTGCAGAAATTATGGAATGTCAAAAATGTGAAAAACGTATTGTTAAATGTCCACATTGCGGTAATTTAGTTGAATATAAAGAAACTTGTTCTATCTGCGGCAAAAAAATGTAATATCTTCCTAAATACCTAAACAACTAGACGACTAGACAACTAGATGACTATATCTATTAATATGAAAAAAATCTATCTTGACTATGCAGCAACAACACCTGTAGATCCTGAAGTGAAAAAATTTATCCAGCCGTATTTTGATGAAATCTTTGGTAATTCACAAAGTTTACATTCAATTGGTCAAGAAAGTTATAGATTAGTTGAAACTGCAAGAAATTTTATTGCTAATATGCTTAACTGTCAACCTGAGGAAATAATTTTTACTTCTGGAGGGACAGAATCAAATAACACTGCGATCAAAGGTATCTATTTCGCACATAGGAACTTAAGGATTAAACATATAATTACATCAACTATAGAACACCATGCAGTGTTAGAACCTGTAAAGTTTATAGTAGAAAATTTTAAAGATGAAGGTGCATATGTTACATATGTTCCGGTTAATTCTAAAGGTATAGTGGATGTAGAAAAAATTTTTGAAAGTATTTCTGAAAATACAATTTTAATATCTATAATGCATGCTAACAATGAAATTGGTACTATCCAACCTTTAAAAGAAATAGGTGAACATTTACAAAAAATAAATAAACAAAGAGAAAAAGAAAATAAACCTAAAATTTATTTTCACACTGATGCTGTACAAACATTCGGACATATCAAAGTAGATGTTGAAGAACTCAAAGTTGACTTACTTTCTGCAAGCGGACATAAATTTTACGCGCCAAAAGGTGTAGGGTTTTTATATATTCGTAAAGGAACAAAAATAGAACCACTTCTACACGGTGGCGGACATGAGTTTAATATGCGTTCCTCAACTGTTAATGTTTCAGGTATAGCAGGATTATACAAGGCTGCTCAAATTGCACAAGATGTAATGAATGAAGAAAATGAAAGAATTAAAAGATTAAGAGATAAATTGTTAGACGGTATAATTAGCAAGATACCCGATGTAGTTGTAAATGGGGACTTAAATAATAGATTAGTTAACAATATCAATATTTGTATTCGTGGAGTTGAAAGTGAAGCTGTACTACTTGCTTTAGACAGTGAAGGTATATGTGTATCTTCAGGAAGTGCCTGTAGTTCAGGAAGTTTAGAACCGTCCCATGTGCTTCTTGCCATAGGTGTTGACCCAGTAGTAGCCCGCGGATCTTTAAGATTTACGCTTGGAAGGTTTACAACAGAAGAAGAGGTTGACAAAGTAATTGAAGTGTTACCAAAGGTTGTTGATAAGATACGAAAAATTTCACCAATTGCTTAAGGTTGAAATCCAAATTAAACCCCTACTTCCAACCCCTATTCCCAAACCCGCATTGGGAAAGGTTTTGGCTGCAGAGTGGACAAAACTACTGCCACCAATGTATTTAGTTGATAAACCAGCCAACTTATTTGAGAAAGAAAGAATATCTTGAATTCTCCACTGTTTAATAATTCCATACATAAATCCTGCATGGAAAACATCGCCAGCACCTGTTGTATCCACTGGCTTTACTTTTATTGCTTTAGAATAATAAATCTTATCGCTATCTTTAACCATAGCAATAGCACCTTCCTCACCTAAAGTACAACATACAATCTCAGGACCAAGTTTAATAAATTTTCTTAACAATTGTTTTACATTTATTTTTAAAAATTTTACAATTTCTTTACTAAAAATAAGATAGTTTATGTATTTTAAAAGTTTAAACATATATGGATCTTCACGTTCTGCATCCATCATTATTTTAACTTTGTTTTTACGAATTTCAAGTATTGCATTAAAAATAGATTTTGAACTTTGGTGGTCAAAAAGGATGTATTTGGTTTTTGAAGATATTTTTTTAATTAAGTTTTTGAAATATAAAGTATCACTTTCAATTTTTTGGTATACTATAGTTCTTTCTGCTGTTTGTTTTTCTGTCCATATGAATGCGCAGGGAGTATATGAGGATTTATTAAGTATGACATCAAGATTTTTATGTTTGGAAAGAAACTTTTTTGCTAATTTTCCATATTCGTCATTACCTACATAACTTAAAAGCACTGTTTTCACACCGAGTTCTGAGGGTACAACTGCGGCGTTTGCTGCTTGACCACCAAGGCATATATCGTATTTTATAAGCGGCACTTTAGTATTCTTTTTAGGATACTTTTCTACAATAGCAATAAAGTCAATACAGGTCCTACCGACAACTGCACATTCATAGGTTTTCATACATTAAATTAATACAAAATTTAACAATTGAAACACAAGTGGTAAAATTAGTAAAAAAATCAAAAATGTCAAAATCAGCAGTAATTTTTTACTATAACAGACAAAACAGATATAGCATAAATTCTCTCCTTGGTAGTTTACAATTAAGAAAGGATATTTTAGACAAAGTTGATGTGTATTTATCATATACCACAGAAGATCTTTTGCAAACCCTTCGTGAGACAACGAATACAAATCGCTACAGAAATTTAATTGTTTGTATTTCATTTACTTCATTTCAATACGAAAAAGTATTTAATGTTGTTAGAGAAATAAAAACTATAAATACTAACAGAAATTTAATTTTAATTTGTGGTGGTGCTCATCCTACAGGTTCACCACAAACAGCGTTAAAGTTAGGTTTTGAGATATGTGTTTTAGGTGAAGCAGAGGAGGTTTTTATTAAATTGATTGAAAGAATCTTAGACGATACTGATTGGTCTTTATTACCATCAATAGCGTTCTTTGATAAATATGGAAACATAGTAATAAATAAAAGAAACGAACATTTTGTAAACTTAGATGAGTACTCAAATATAAGTGAATATTTTAACCGTTATGGACCTATAGAGATAACTCGTGGTTGCCCATATAGTTGTGCTTTTTGTCAAACCTCACAAATTTTTGGTACGAAATTAAGACATAGAAGTATTTCTAAAATTTGTGAGATGGTTGAAACAATGGCTTCAAAAGGTCTTTATGATACAAGATTCATCACACCAAGTTTGTTCCTTTACGGTTCTAATGATGGTAAAGTTTTAAACTTAGAAAAACTTGAAGAGTTGTTTAAAACAGTCACAAAAATAATAAAACCAAAGGGTAAACTTTTCATTGGTACATTTCCTTCTGAAGTACGTCCTGAACATATAAACAGAGACACGGTAGAGTTACTTAAACATTATGCAGACAACGACAATATAATAATTGGTGCACAATCAGGTTCTAACAGAATTTTAAATTTATGTAACAGAAATCATACTGTGAAAGATATATATTCTGCAGTAGAACTTCTTACGAAGGCAGGGTTTAAAGTTAACCTTGATTTTATTTTTGGCCTCCCTTACGAGGAAGAAAAGGATGTTAAAGAAACTATGAAAGTAATAAATGAACTTGTGTCAAAATACAAAGTTAGAATTCATGCACATATATTTTTACCACTTGTTGGTACAAAATTTCAAAATTGTAATCCATCACAAAATTTGAAATATTACATTCAATATTGTTATCAATTAAAATCTAAAGGTATATTATATGGCGAGTGGGAAAAACAATTAGGTTATAT
>JANXDG010000052.1 GCA_025059805.1 Endomicrobiia bacterium | reverse complement strand
TTAATTTCTCAATATCATACTTTAATTCTTCAACTGAATTGTATCTGTCTTTGGGTTCTACTGAAAAACATTTAGCTATGATTTTGTCAATTTGAGGGTCAATCTCAGGAAAAATCTCAGTTAACTTTTTGTACTCAGACATAACTTTTTGTAAATAAAAATTAGGACCTTTAAATGGAAGTTCACCAGTAAGCATCTCATAAAAAATTACACCTAAACTAAAAATATCAGCTTGTGGACTGTAGATACCTCGTTCCTGCTCAGGTGCCATATAAGGGAATGTACCTGAGGTATCAGCTACACCTGTTAGCCGAGTTAGTGAATCTTTGAGTTCTCGTGCAATGTCAAAATCTAAAACTTTTATTTTACCATCAGATGTTATTATTATATTTGACGGTTTTAAGTCACGATGGATAATTTTGTTCCTATGTGCAAAACTTAATGCCTCAGCTACAGGAATAATAATTTCTATGGCTTCTTTTAATGTGAGGTATCCTTTTTCATCTATAAGTTTATCTAAACTTTTCCCCTCTACAAATTCAAGGACAACATACACCTTGTTATCTTGTTCAAAAAACTCAAAAATTCTTACAATGTTTGGATGTTGGTCAAGCTGTGCTACAAGTTTACAGTGATTTATAAAGTTTTCTTTTATTTTTTGTCTCATCGTAAGTTCTTCTTTTAGACATTTAATTGCTACTTTACGGTTTAATGTTTTATCTATTGCCTCATATACTACACCCATACCACCTCTGCCAAGTTCACGAATAAGTGTGTATTTAGCAGGTATTAGATTGTTCTTTAATACAGGAGTTTCTAACTCTTTTAATTTGGTTTCAACCACACTTGTTTGTTTCGTTGTGTCAGAAAAAACATAATAAGTTTTTTCTTCCCTTAATGAAATACCACATTGATCACAATAATTTCCTTGTGGAACTTCTTCATTACAATTGAAACATTTAACTTTCATAATTTTTATTGTTTAGATAAAAGTTTATTTTTTCTAATTTTTGCAATGACATAAAATAACATAAAGAAACAAAAAGAAAAACTGATCATAACTTCTACACTAACAAACTGAACATTCAAAACATACAATTTATTTGCCAAACTAAAAACTATAGAAGTAAACATAATAGTAGATGGTATCCATAAAAAGTGTAGCCCATATTTACTACGCAAAAATGGCAATATTGAAAATATCAATGAGTTTACAATCAATGTTAATAAAATAACCGATAAGTATAAACTATAAATTCCCCTAAAAGACATTTCAAATAACCACGAAAATATAATAGGTAAAAACAATGGGATAAAAATCGTATTATAAAACCAAAATAAATAATTTGCTTTCTTCCATTTTTCTTTTATAGTTTTTAGAAGTTCTTCAATGTTAATTTTTTGTTCAAAAAAGGGATTATACAACTTTGCTATTTTCAATGCGAACAATAAATTTTTATGTTCAACAAAACATTTGTTAAAAATCTTGACAGTATACTGTTTAAAAATTTCTGTGTTTATTAGTTGCTTAAAATTTTCTTCATCAAGTATATTTTTAACTTTATAGAACAAACTCATAAATTTTACCAATTTTTTAATCTTATTTTTCTGAAGGTTATTTTCTATCCACTGGACACAAAATTTCTCAAAAATAAACTCTCCAATTTTAAACAAAATACTTTTAGTTTTAACTTTATCACAATAATTTTTTAAATATTGTATAAAGAATTTAAACACTATTTTGGGTTTTATAAACATTATTTTCAATGTATTATCCGTTGGAGATTTATCTATGGCAAGCTTTAGTAGTGATATAAGTTCTTTTTTATTATATTGTAGATCTTCAATTTTTGAAAATGTATCCCAGGCAGATACAAAATCAGAATTTTCTATATCAACTTTGAATTTACTTACCAAACTTTCAACAAATTCTTTCAAAGGGTCCTCAATAGCAACAATTGATGAGTGTAATATACTGCTGCCAGATAAATACATATTGTATTCTTTTGACTGAAAATTATATTTTATTTGGTAAACAGGGAGTTTATTGATTGAAACTTTTAATGCAGCAAGTTTAGTGTAGTGATTGTCTTTAGGTAAGTCATTAGTTAATGATAAAATTAAATTATTCTTGATAACTTCATCTAAACTATTTGATAATAACTGTTTTAAGTTCTCAATACTGTCAGAAATAACTTCAACAACACAAACTTTTTGATTCTTAAATACTTCTTCAATCCTTTCACCACAACGAAGGTTGTTTTCATCAAAAAGTATTTTTATATCTAATGAATCCCAGATTATAGAGTTTGAGGTTTTAATATAAAATTTTTGTTCAATAGAGTTGTAAGTTAAAACTTCACCCTGGCCATTACAACTGTCACACTTTATCTTTCCTGAACCATCACATTTATAACATTGTACAACTCCTGTTGCATCGCATCTACTACATCTAATCCTCCCTACACCATCACAGGATGAACACAACACATATCCTGTAGCAGCACATATATCACAAGAAATATAACCTCCACCAGCACAGTATCTACATGGAGTTGTTATAGTTTTATATTCGCCACTTACATATTCTCTTGATTCTGTAAAACCACGACCATTACAATGATAACATTTATTTTTACCATTATCGCAATAAGTACATTTTTTCCTTCCTTTCCCATCACAAGAAAAACAAATATTCTGCCCTTTACCTTTACAACTACTACAAACTACTAAACCTCTGCCTGAACAACTACTACAAACTATTCTTCCATCACCACTACAAGAAATACATATCTCAACTTTTTGCGTACCATCTACAACATATTCTTTTTTTGAATCTTCAAATTCTTTTTTTGTTAATACAACAGGGAAATTCCATATATCTATATTAAAAATATCTACACTTTTTTTATGTATTGCGGTCCCATAATACGGTACTTTATGCCATAAAATCTTTCTTTCTTCAAAAAGAAATGATATAACAATTTCATAAAGCGGGATTTCTTTTGCTGAAAATATTGATATTTTTTCAGCAAGATTTGCTAAGTTATGGTGAGGAACAGAGTTGACCCATTGGTTAATTCTTTGCTTTATTAAGTTTATCTCATCTTTAGAAAGTTCCTTTTCTTTATATACATAAGATATGACATATTGTTTAAACTCTATTTCATCAATTGTTTTTTGGTTAACTTGTTTACCACAATTTTTACAATACTTTGCTACATCCCTGTTTAATGTCCAACATTGTGGACAACGAAAAAACTGTTGCCATATTGTTTTCGTATTAAACATTTTGTTCGTTTAGTTTTTTCTATAATTTAATATTTTACTATCTTTTGTTTTGCACGAGTTACCAGCACATACGCAAGATTAAAATTTTCTTGAATATTGCTATGAATATATTTCTTTAAAGTTTTTATAATATAATTATCACTTCCCCAATAATTCAGAAGAGTTTTTCTTACATTTTTATTCATTATAAGTTTTTTTAAATTAACAGGTAGCCATAACAGCTCAATATTATTATTTTCAAGAAGAATTTCAAAAGGATAAACTTCATAGCCAAGACGATTTCCATCTATATCATTTTTGGTAAGGTCATTAATATCTTTATAGTTTAGACATACTATATCATATTCAAGACCTTTAGCAGAATGTATTGTAGTTATTTCAACGACACCTTTCTGTGGCTGGCCCCAAACATCTGGTGTGTCATAAACCTCGTATTTAAATATATCATCAACAACAGAAAAATATGAATACGGGTTATATGTATCTGTCTTTTTTTCAACTCTGTATAAATTAGATAAGAAATGCAAGAGGTTCCTATGTTCTTGAAAATCAAAAATCTTATTTTTTGTACATTCTTGAAGTATAAAACTTCCTAATGATTGTGTAATTGTCTTTTTTGTGTTAAAATATTGCAATGATATTTTTTCACCAATTTTATCATTTATATCTTTTAACAGATTTAAAACTTCATTTTTCTTTGTCAATAATAAAAGCAATAACTTATTAATATATTGTTCAGAATCTTTCTTTTTGTTCACATCTTCATCAGATACATTTTTAGACATTTCTGATGCATTTTTTTCTTGTTCTACTTTTTCAATTTCAATATCTTTCACGATATCTTCTATATCAAGCAAAGCAATAAGTTTTAACATATCAATTGGACGAGTTTTAAGTCGTAAATCTAAAATTGTTTTAAACCACAAAAGTTCTTTTTCATTTCTTATATCAAATCCTGCCCTGTCTCTAAACAAAATCTTATTGTCTAAATCTGTCTTTTCTAAAGCTCTATCTAAATATTCCCTAATTTTCTTACAACTATTCCGTGAGCGACCTACCACACCTATTGTATAATTTTTAATATTTTTTAACCATTGTAAAGTATTCTTGTTTGAATCTGGCTCCAAACTGGTATTTACTGAATCTCTTTTAATATTTGTCATTGCAGTTAAGTTACTTAAATTACTGTTCATTCTAATATCAGAATTTATTAGATTAATTTCTAAATTGGTATCATAAAAATCCCATCCCTTTGATTTCCACTTACTGGTATATCCATTAATTTCGTCAAGTAATTGCCGATTAGAAATCCTATACGAAGTTGAACTTAGAATATACTTATGTTGGGTTGAAACTTTTTCCATCTGTTTAACAAGTTCAATAAGTTTTTTAAAAAACTCAGGATAAGCTTCACGCCAGTGATAAATTGATTGTTTAAGATCACCAACAATAAAACAATATATCTTTGGGTCTTTATAATTTACAAGTTTATCTATTATAAAATACTGAAGAAAACTGTTATCTTGTGCTTCATCTACAAAAAGATATTTTATACCGATACCTTTTTCTTCAAGTAATTTTAACACTTCTTCTGTTTTTTTGTTTTTGAAATATTTCGCTACAAGAAAAAGTATCCCATCATAATCGCCTATGGCTTTGTATCGTATCATCTCTTCATACCATTGACCTACTTGTAGAATAATAAAAGAAAATGCGTTAATAATCTTTGTCAAAAGTTCGCTATTAAAAGTTGAATTCAAAAGTTCATAGAAATTATTATATACATTCTCATCTATTTCACTTTCTTTTTTTCTTCTAAAAGAATGTTTTTGTCTAATTTTCTCGTGTTCGTCCTTCCATGATGTATTCTCAAAATTTAAAATTCCAACAATATCTTCAAATGTTGGCCAGTTAATCTTTTCGGGATTTAAGTTTGTGGATATAGTTCCAAAAGTATTCACAAAGAAGTAATATTTTTTTCCTACAATAGATAATATATGCTTTAACTTGTTGTACCCAATATAAGATATGAATTTCTTTATATTTTTATCTGTCACACTATGAAAGTATAATTCTATCGCTGTTTCCCATAAATCTTCATCTTCTGAAAAATCAATATCTACAGAAAGGTGTAGCTCTGAATGTAACGCACGAACGATATCTATACAAAAACTATGTATTGTAGAGATACGTAACTGACGTAAAAGAGGTAACTGATTCAAAATTTGGGTATATTTAGAGAACACCTCTTGTATCCTTTGTTTTTCTTCATCACTATGTTGTTCTACTTTAAGTTCTGACGGATTTCTAAGTACTTGCATAATTTTATCTTTTAACTGGTTAGCAGCAGCATTAGTAAAAGTGATAGCAACAAACTTGTTTAAAATTTCTGCTAATTGAAACAAACTTAATTGTTTTCCATTGTTTTCATTTTTTTGAATTTCATCAACTAACTTTTTTAGAAAATAAAATGTAAGTTTTGTTGTTTTTCCAGTACCAGCAGAAGCTGAAACTACAGTAAGTTCTCCATTCATTTCTTTTTTTTATTATTTATTTTAGTAGAAATAAAATTTTGCAAATATCTGCATATGAACACAAGCATTTGTATTGTTCATATTTATCTTTTGTTTTTAAAATTTCGCCAATGTTTATATTTTTGTGATTTTTCAAAATCTCTAATTTTGTTTGTTTTAGAAATTTTGTGCTTACATATCTAATTATTAAACTTTTGCCTTCTATTTTATCTGAAAGCAACCATAATAAAAAATTAGACAGTTTTTTTTCTTCTTCTTTCAATCTTTCTAAATATAATGCATCTTTAGTGTAAAAATGTAAAACTATAATACTCCTATGAGAAGTTTTTATTTCTTCATAACAATCAGGTAGTAATATAAACTTTAACTCTTGCCCGTTTTGGACCAACATTTTTGTCAATTCTTCATTTTCTTTTTCTCTATAAAAACTAAACTTATCATCTCCAACAATTTCTTTGAAAAACTCTTGTTCTAACCTGAACAGAATTTTTGTTCTTTCCTTTGTAGCATAATATTCAAACTCGTCAAGTATAAGTTCAGGGTGTGATTTTAAGTATTCTTGTTTTATTTCCTCCCACGAATTTTCAAAATTAAAGTTACTCTCTCGTATTTTATTTATGAATCTGTCAATAATATTAGTATAACTTATAACATCTTTTTTAAAATACCTCATAACACCTTTCTTAGAGTATTGTGAAAGAAGAATAGAATCAATTTTCATTTTTATACAACAGATATCCCTTACTATATCCCTCGGATCAAAAATAAAAATATTAATGTTTGTGTTTTTTGTCTCTTTAGAACTTTCTTGGGTAGTTAAAATTTCTTTCAATTTTTGCTTAAACATTAATATAAATAGATCCATATTTTCATTTTTTGAAGTTTCTGCTTCTAACTCATATAACATCTTTTTTGCTTCAAAATTTTTTATCTCAAACCCTAACGCTTCAACTGTGAAAGAATGATATTTCTCAGTTAAACCATGTTCAACACGATGTAGTGAAAGGAACGCAGTTTTTTTAGCATTTTTTATACAGTTAAGAATTTGTAGCTTTTTTATTAATCCCCGTAATTTGGAATCAGGTATTTTAATACTGTTTAGTATTTCATCTGATAAGTATAAAGGTAGAATTTTATCCACATTTTCCGTCAAATTTGGAACAAATACATAGTCAAATTCTAAAAATTGTGCTTCAGAAGATGGTAACAGATAAACTTTAATTCCTTGTTGGTCATATTCAGCAACACTAAACTCTTTCATACTTAAATATCTCACTATAAGTTCAAATTTTTCAAACGGACTTAGTTTAAATCCATTATTTTCAAATGAAAATAACTTATCCATTTTTTCTTCAGTTTTTATTGCTTCCTTAAGGATTTGTTTAACATTTTCGGTAAGAATGTTTTCGTTAATAAAGTTTTCTATTATGGAAGATAAAACAGAACCACTGGTTTTAAGTTTTTGAAGTGTTTTGTATAGATTCATAATATTTTCAACAACTTTGTTAATTTCGTCAGTATTATTACATTCTCCATAGGAAAACGCAGAGGATAAAACATTCCTGATTTCTTCCTCGCTATGATGAAACATCTCAGACCACAATTTAAAACTTGAACTAAAATATGGCGCAACAATTTTTTTATAAATTTCATCTTCAAGTTTAAACTTTGACACATTTGAAGTAAACAAAACTTCAATATCACTAATTCTAAAGTATCCGCGCAAGAAGTTAGCTACAGCATTTAGTATATGCCATACTATGTCCGATTTAAAATAAAATTCTTTTTTTATCACAATTTTTTTATCTTCTACTCTGTCATTGTATAGTTGTGTTATAAACTCAAATGTAGATATAAATGTTTCATCATCTGATATTAAACATATGCTTATATTTTCTTTCTGTCTGGTTATTTCTATAATTTTCTGTATAATCCATTGAACTTCATCTATTGCAGTAATTCCTGAAAAAAATTCTACTTTTTGTTTTATTTCATTAATTAAATCCATAACCTTTTTAAGGTTCATATATAAGATATTATCATTCTCTATATCCTGATTTATAATTGCTCGTTCTACAAAGTTTATATTCTTAATATTATCGCCGAAAAACTCATAGAGTTTCTCGATAAAACAGTTATACATTTTAGGTAAAAAATTAAGATTTTCACAAATACAGTAACAATACTTGCGGAGATATTCTTTATAAGAATCAAAATTATATATAACTTCTTTAAAACATTTTATTCTGTCCACAGGTTGTTTTTGTAAATATATTTTAAACACCTCCTTATATTCATTTGGAATGTTTACACTGTCAATAGTATCACTGCATAAATCATCAACAAGAAAGTTGTATTCTATAAACTCTTGTATAAACTTAGCTATTTTCTTCCCTGTAATATAAATCTGATTCCATGTTTTATAATTCCGCAACAACTCTGAAATCTCTTCAAAAATATTTAATTTTCTGGTAACAATAGAATTATAAATAGAAATTATATACATCTCCCACCAGTTGAATGATAATTCGAGAATTTCATTAATGTTATTTTTGTTATACTTGCAACCATATAAAAGTATTACAAAATCCTCAATTTGTCGGATGTCAAATCTACTTATGTCTTTAAATACAGAATAAAGAACATATTTTAATTGTTCTACTCTATATTTTGAAGGAACAAGAACAAGTATTTTTTTGTCCTCTACCAAATTATTGAGAATATATTGCACTTCTTTAACAGTTATAAATTCATCCTTCATTTTGTTCTATCAAAAAGTAAGAATATTGTTAAACAAATCTTGATCCAAATTTTGTATTTTTTTTGAAAGATTTTTATTCTCCAATATTATTTGTGCTATTGAAGAGTAATAACTTGACTGAAGAATTTTAAGTACTGATACTAATTTCTCTACATATTTGTCTTGATTAGGATCTCCATTCTTTACAGATGTAGAAACAAACCTTACCAATTGTAGTAATGTAGCGGGAGTTTTAGATATTTCTTGAATTATATATCCGGGTTCCTTAAATATAAGCTCCATAATATTTTTCACACCAAAATATATAGTACAAAACTCATCAGCAATTTTTTTCCCAAGAATACCACACGCAAGAACTGTTACCATAGTTTTATATTCTTCGGTTTTTTTGTTATTAGATTTTTTTTCAAGAGCATATAAAAGGTCCGAAAGTTTTTCCCAACCACGTGGTGTAGCAACTTGTTGTGCATTTTCCTGTTTTAATCCTTCAATATCAAGCAAATATCTAATGCTATTCATTGTAGATAAAAAATCAATAATTGATGAATGAATTCCTTTACTTTTTGCCCATTTAAGCCATTGTTTAAGGTCCGGATTTAACCTTACTTGGATAAATCTTGTCTTCACAGCTTTTGACAATTCTTCAACATAAGTACCATCTTCTTTACCATAATTTCCAGCTGCCACAATCATTGTATCTTTAGGGAGTTCATATTCTTCAACACGTTTGTTTAATATAACATCTAAAGCTGAGTTTAAAACCTGTGGTGGTGCAGTATTTATTTCATCAAAGAAAAATAATATACGTCTATTTTCAGTTTTACCTCTAAGAAATTTTGGCCTTACAAAAACTGTATATTCTTCATTATTATCGGTTTTCGTCTTTGGTATACCTAACCAATCAGTAGGTTCGGTTCTTGAAAGGAACCTAATTCTTGCATCCATATTTTTTTCTTTAGCAAATTCTGTAACAATTTGTGTTTTCCCTATTCCTGGCGGACCAAAAATTAAAAGAGAAGGCGGATCTTCCATCGTATAAAGTAGGTCTAAAATCTCTTTTAATGTTTTGTAATCAACTTCAGGAATTGTGTCCCATTTATCTTCTATATTGTATCTCATTGCATCTTTAAAACCTCCTTCGGATATATGTTTCTAATTGGAATAAATTTCAATTACTTCGCCAAGTGGTACTCTAATATCCCTTCCTATGTCTTCTTTATAAACACTTCCAGCAAAATATAACCATATAAGTCGTCCTCTAAAAATTTTATATTTATATTCTTCAAGAAAATTTAAATTAACACCTAAATCTGTGATAAAAATTGTAAGGTCAGGAATTCTTTTACCAGGTTCTATTTTAGGCCATTCTGCTAAAATACGGTCAAAAACATCTTTATAATTTGTCCCTCCACCACGGGTAAATTTGACTTTTTCTTTAAAATTGTGAATACTTTCATATTTTCTAAAATTACCAATCATTTTGTCATCAACTTCTGCTTCGTAAAGTTTTCCCTGAGTTTCACTAAGAAGATTAACCTTTGCTATTTCCATAAAAGTTACATAAATAGTATTTATAACTTCTGCTATAGTACCTCTTTCATAATAATTATGCATACTTGCTGAAACATCAAACACAATCAATACACTGCCAGGTTTTAGTTTTCTTTTTACACCGGGGACAAGTTCTGGTAACCGACGATTAACTTTTTTCCAGGTGTATGAGACCACAGAAGAACTTATCATTGGAATATATCGTCTTAACCTGTTTTTCCAGTCAAAATATTTATTTTCTTGAATAATTGTCAGCATTTTATCTAACTTATTTTGTCTCTCGCGACATTTATTTAGTAAATTATCAATAAAGACATCAGAAGCATTAGATATTGCAGAGGAAGATTTTTGTTGTTCTTCGTCCTTCCCTTCCGTTTTTTCTCTATACTGTTTTTGCTGACCACTGTCAGTTTCAGGTTCGCTTACTTTTTTCCCTTTTTGGTTTAAATTGTTTAATTCGCCATAACTACTCCAGCGATGTTCATCAATTAATTGTGTGTTTTCAATAATCTTTTGTTTCTGTTCATAAGGTAGTTCAAGCATCCTGTGAAAAATATAAATATCTGAAAAATTTAATACATAGTTTGAATGATTATAAATCACACTGAATTTTTCACCATTTAATGTCTTTATATCATTCGTAGAGAAAAACTCTTCCCAGTTCCGCCATGGTGCTTTATCGTCATCTGTATAAATTGTTATTAGGTTATCTATAATAACATCTGCAGTAATGTTGTACAATTTATTCTCTAATTCTGTTTTGAAACTATATCTAAAATGTTTGAGTACAATATGTAACATTTCATGAAGCAAAATTTTAGCTAAAAAATGATATCCTGTCTCTTTATGAGAAAATTCTAAAAAATAACTAACAAGTTGTGGATTTAAATATAACACAGGGATACCTGTCTTAGGATTTATAGAGACAGCTGCAGTGGGAACTAATTCGTTAGAATGTTCACAATTCATAAAAAAATCATACACTGAAGGATAATTCTCCTTAAGAAACCTTATGAAATTTCTATCGTGTAAAATAATTTCTGAACCAGACAGAATCCCTTCGGTTAATTTATGAGTTTGCTTTGCTTTAATTTCGTTTAAATGTTTATTTATATTATCTATTTTCATACAGCTCTTCTACTAATAATTTTGTGTATGATTTTAGTAAAAACCAACAAAAAAGGAATTGTTCAGAACCAAATATATCTTGATTCCTTAATTTTTGCTTATATAAGTCAATTGAAGTTTTCACTACAAGATTAAAATTCTCTATAAAAGTGTCAGTTTTGTTTATATTTTTTAAACCTTGGACGAAATTTTCTTCTATTCTAATTGGATGTAGAGCTGCTATCCAACCAATTATCATATGATAGAGTGTGGCTATCTGAGTTTTAGAGAGATCGGTAGTGTTTAAACTTTCAAAAAAATCTTGTATATGTGTTCTACTACTATCATAAAATTGTTGTATGAAAGCAGATATTTCAGGATCATTGTCTCCCTGTTCAAGTTGTTGAATAACTGTTTCACAAATAGAATGTAGTTGTTGACGATTCAGCTTTGTCTGTAGCACATCTTTAATACCATCTAAATAATATAATACTTCACGATTTTTACCTAAAGAATTATAAATTGTTGGTTCTGAAAAAATTTTATAAAATTCTTCAATATCCTGTTGATGTTGTGAAAAAAGTAAAAGATTAAAATATCCACCAGTGAATAACGCACGACGAATACGGTCTGGAATGGACATATTTTCTGCATTGCGGTAAATCTTAACTACCTGTTGTGGAGTTAAATGAAGTTCACTTGAAGAAAGTTTAGTAACCAAACTTTCAATTATCTGTGGTTGAAAGTTTATGATATTGTGGTTTCCCTGTTGAAAAAACTGCTCAAGAGTAACTTCTCCAAAAATTAAATTGTATTTGTACTTATAGATTTCTTCATAAGGCAAATTTAATTCTTTTCTCCATAAACTGTTCTGTGCAAACTCTTTAGCTATAGTATGTTCTTTTAGTAATTCCACTAATTTTTTAAATAAGGAAATAAACTCGTTAAATTGTTGATTTTCACCACAGGTCGTGGTTTGAAATAAGTTAATTGTAGAACTGATTATATTTGAGATGTAGTCATAATAGTTCTCAACATTGTATTGTATTCCCATAAACCAGTAATACACTTCTTTAAGAACTACAACATACCACAAAAACTCAGGACTGAAAAACTGTTTGTTATTTTGGCATATAATTTCTGGCACAGATAAATGATGATATACTACACTATCACAAAAATCTTCCCACTTTCTCCACACATTACTAAAAGTTTCAAAAGTAGTATTATTTAATGGTAGTGGCAACATTGTTCTTACCCATAAATACTTAAAAAAGTATTAACGAATGAAAGACAATATAAAACTGGAGTATAAATTTCTTTCAAAAACTAAGAGTTTAGAAATATCCTGAGATCTAATTAATTATTAAACTTCCTTGAAGAAATAATAATTCAAAGTTAAACAGAAGCATTACAGTGCATAATAACATAACCACAGAAAGACCTTCCTCTTCTTTTCCCTACCAGAGACAGATAGCTCTGTTAACTTTTTTATGAAATTTTTATTCGGAAAAATTTCCCTCAACGAAAGCAAATTCTAAATATAAAAAGGTACTCAAGAATATAAAACTCGCTGCCTCAGAATTTTTTAATAATTCCACCTTACATCCCCAAGTTTTTACCCCAACCCCACTTATTATCTAATAATAAATTTGAAACCCTATTTAGTTTTATAAAATCTAAATTCGTCCAAAAAAGCGTTCAACTTATTTAACTTAGTTTACACATTCTTCAACACTTTCTTCTGCCTTCATAACATCAAAAAATCTTCTTTACCAGTTGAAACTCTTAACTAAATTTATCCTGAAACCTCATAACTACCTACTAAGGAAGGTCTTGCCTGTCGGTCAACAAATATGTATTGCTTAATTTTTTCCTCTATCGCTTTTGCTAAATTATTTTCTTTAAATTAAAATCTCTCTAATTATTGGATTCAATTCAGATTCAAAAGGTATAGCTACAATATAACCGGATTTTATATTAAACAATTTATTATAAAATTTAAACTCATCCAGCTGTTGTTGAAATTCTTCCTGTTTTTTATATGCGAAAATTTTTGCGACTTCGCCAGTGCTAAAAACAAAATCGTATGTGTACTCTGCTACCTGTTGTGATTTATAAAGTACAGGATAGGTCAGTGAGTGAAATTCTAAATTATTAAGTCGTAATTCCACTGCTACACACCTTATATAAATTTCAACTCCTTCCTTACTATAGTAGAAAAATTCACTACCAAGATAATCTAAAACTTCCTTTACTATACCTTCTAAAATTTTTTCTGTTATTTTTTTGTTAGTAGTTAGTTGTTGCGGATGTATTTCTCTTTTTACTTGACGGGTAGGTTTTAATACTTCTACTACTTCAGCAGTATTAGTTTTTTTATTAAAATTAAGTACAACACCGTTAGCTATATTCATAGATGCTAAATAAATTTCTGCTTGTCTTATCTGTGGTTTATCAATTTTAGCAAGAGATTTCATCTCTACAAGAAACTCTTCTTTACTACCACTCCATAAGGGATAAAGAATACAGTCGGGTCTGCATATGCCTACACTGAAACCTTTGTAGATAATCTCTACATTTCTTTGTCTTTCATAAGGTATTCCTCGTAACCGTAGTTCGTGAACAAAGGCTTCTTCATATACTGCTTCATTATAATAACCACCAAGATAAGACATAACTTCATCTGCAACTTGTTTTACAATATCTTTATACTGGTTCATACAAAGGAACTCTCTTTAATGGTTAGTTTTTCTGCCAGGTAAGATGTTCCCACTTTACAAGTAAAAATTTCTATTAGGGAAGCAATCAAAGTCATAAGAGCTTTTGTTCACTTTTTGCTCTATTTCAAGCTTATAAAATATACTTTATTTCTATTTTATCTTTCAATATATAACAAAACGTATTTCTAATGTCAGGTTAAATTCTAATCTATTCCATCCTACCTGGTAGTAGCATAAGTTTCTACCATATTAAATAATACCACAATATATAAATTTATTTCATAATGAAATTTTTTAGATTAAAATGGTATTTTCTTAATAAGAAAGATTGACAAAATAATGGGAATTTTATAAATTCTTCCCCATACTTATGGGGAAGTACAAGGATATAATAACCAAGTTGTGTGCAAATAAACTTGATGAGAATTTATTCATACAGTTTACACAGGAAATAGTAGCTATGTTCCAAAAATATGCACAAATTGATACTGTAGACACTGACGCGGAAATTTTTCTGTCAAAAGTATACGATACATTATTATCTAAACTTGAAGAGTTTGCTATAAAAGCACAAAATGATACAAATTTTGAGTTATGGTTTCCAGTATGGCTAAGAAAAACTATAAGAAATTATGCATATAAATACAAAAGAACTATGAAAACAAAACAAGAACTGATACATTCTGAACTTGAATTCTCAAATTCAGAACATAATCCTGAAGAAATTTTTGTTGATATATCCAGTGATGAACTTTCTAAACTAATCACAGAAGAGTTTGTAGAAAAATTTTTAAATTCGCTTGAAGATGTTGAAAAGGAAATTCTTAACCTAAAGCTTCAGAATTTTAAACAAAAAGAAATTGCACAGAAAATTAACAAAAGCGAGCCTACAGTTACCCGAATAATGCAGTCTATAAGAGAAAAATTTTTAAAAATAAAAAAAGAATTATATGGAAAATCGGAATAAAAATAGTATTCCGTTTGACCTATTGCTTAAAATCCTGCTTGAAGAGCATACTCTTAAAAAAACTAAGGAATGTCCTGAGGACGAGATATTGATAAAGTATTACTTAAATTTACTCCCACCATCTAAAAAATATAAACTTGACCAACATATATCACAATGCGAGTTTTGTAAAACAGAACTAAATCTTATTAAACAAGATGAACAAATTGTAAGTTCAATAACACAAGAAGAATACAATAAGAATCAAGAAGTTGCTAAAAAATTTGTCGCAATTTACAGAAAAAAATATGTAAAACCTAAACTTAAATTATCTGTTGGTAAAAACTTAGTTGAAATTTTAAAAGAGAGTTTTTTCTTTAAGCCTGTTTATAACTTGCAAGAATTTATAAAATCACTACAAACTCTCCCCGAGGGAGCTGGAGCTGTTGGGTTTAGTATGCCTTTAAAGGAGTATGTTATTCGTCAGGCTGAACTTGCAGATACTAAAATAATTATTAAACTCACCGCTGATGAAAATCAAAATCTTTATATTGAACTTCTATTTACAAAACAACTTAACCCTTTAGATGGTGTGACGGTCCAAATAAATAAAGAACAAAGTTATGTTTCACATAATGGTAAAGTAGAACTCCAACTACATACCAGCGGTGAATACAATATTGAAGTTTCCCTGCCTGACAAAACTAAATTTGACTTTGAAATAGAAGTAGTTAAACATTAACTACAACCAAGTTAAATGGAAAAAAACATTTATCATAAAAACAACTATGAAAGTAAAACTGAAAGATATTCTTCTTAAGCTTTGTCAACCAATGCTTAACGAAGAAGAAACAGCCTGTATTGGTATGGAAAACATACTAAAATTACTCAACTGGAATGTATTAGATATAAATTATGTAAGACGGCAATATAAATTGTGCCAAATTCCATATAAAGCTGACTACATCCTTCATAACAAAAATATAAACCGTCCAATAATAGTAATAGAACTAAAACCTGCAGGTGGGTTCGGAAAAGAATACTTATATGGAGCAGAACTTGGTTTCTGGCGTATACTTGATTGGCAAAGAATAAAACATTCCCTACCGAAAGACGAATCTGCACAAAAAAGTTTATTTGGTTTAGCAAAATGCGCACAAATATTTGATAGTATAAAATATTGCATACTTTCAACAGCTGACAACTACTTAATATGGAAAAGAGATACTTTGAGAAAACCACAAACAACCATATCTACTGAAAATTTTCCAGATCCTGATATAGAGATAAGATTCTCCACAATTACCCACCATTATAATAATTGTAAAATCTTAAACCAATTTAAAATTTTGTATTCCATAATCGGATTTGAAAAAATTATAGAATAAACTTCCCTTTTTTATACCTCTTCTAAGATTTTATTCCACAATCTAAACTCATCACAAAACTAAAAATTTTTAAAGTTTTTCCAAAAATATACGAAAATTCGTAAAATTTTTTATGTTTATTTTTATTAATTGATTTATCAAGGTGTTTCTATCAAATATTGTCTAAAAACTTTCAAAATAAATTAAAAATTTTGCGTTTTTTTAATTTATAATTGTAAAATCAATATAAAAATCAGCAGAATTAAATTTATATTATATTATAGAGGGGGTATTAAAAAATTCAATCCATCCATTAATGATAAAATCAATAAAACCAAAAAATGAAATTTTTAACCTGAAACTGGTATTATTATTTTAAATAAAACTTATCCACTTCTGGAGGTAAAATGAATAAAACACCAATAACAAAATATTTAAACAAAAATGATAACCCTAATCAAAACATTGTTAAACAATCCGAACTTAAAAGAATATCATATCCTACACAAAAAATAGAGGTTCTACCTCAATTAAAAATCTACGGGTATTCCAAAGTAGAAGATGCTATTCTTGCAGGACTTGTTACAGGTGATCCAGTCCTACTAATAGGCAAACACGGTAGTGGTAAAACTATGCTTGTAAGTGCCATTGCTTCTTCATTAGGTTTACGATTTATTGCTTATGATGCATCAAAAGCTTTGTTTGATGACATAGTTGGCTATCCAAACCCTAAATCATTACAAGAAGGTATTGTGGACTATGTCCCTACACCATTATCCATCTGGGATAAAGAATTTATATTAATTGACGAGATTTCCCGTGCTATGCCTTCAATGCAAAATAAATGGCTTGAAATTATTCGTTCAAGGACCGTTATGGGCAGACCAATAACTTCATTAAAGTATATTTTTGCAGCAATGAATCCTCTAGGTGAATATATTGGTGTAGCACCATTAGATATTGCTTTACTTGGCCGTTTTGCTTTCATTATCCGTGTTCCTGAAATATATGAAATAGATACTGAAGACATAAAGAAAGTTATAACTAATATTTCTAAAGACGATGCTGTAATGATAGAAACCATTCATAAAAATAACAATGTAGTATCCACTACACTGCCAAAACTTATTGACACAGCTAAAAAGTTATACAGCCAAATATCTCAGAAATATGAAAAAATAATTGTTCCATACCTGTTTAATTTCCTTAAAGAATTTCTTCAAACAGAACATAGTTTAGACGGACGCAGATTAGGTATGCTAAACAGAAACATTATCGCTTATTTAAGTATTGCCACAGTAAAATATGGAAAAAAATATGTTGAGAGAAACTTAACATCTTTAATTTACAATTGTGTTGAACACAGTTTACCATTTGCTGCTACAGATGAAGCAAAAAATATTTATGCATTACTGCCTACTCTACATCAAAAAGTTCTCATATCAATCAAATCGCAAACAGAGCTATCTTCAAAATTATTCCAGCAGCATTACGAACTCAAAAAAAGAAACATACAATGGATGGTTGAAATGTTAATATCAACTTATGACAATCTTGACGAAATTGAAAAGTATGAGATAATCTCAAATTTAACTCTTCCTAAAGAAGATATTACACCAGAACAATTCTTAGATTATGTTGTTGGTGTGAGAAAACTATTAAAGTTTTTACTTGCAAAAACTGATGTTGAACATGAAATCATAACAAAAGTTGTCCAGATATATAGAAATATAACATCAATTACAAATATTGCAAGAGATATAAATCTTTACTCCTCACCTCTTTGTGCAGAAGATGGAAAACCTATTATTGAATCTATCACACTTAATGATTTAGCCACTGATATTGCATACAGATGTATATTAAATTTACCTCATGAAAAATCATGGTTTGGTATGTCCACTTCTAACATAAACTATGCTTTTTTTATGAAACTACGAATTTTAATAAAGAAAAATTATATAGATAAATCACAAAAGGAGAAACAAAATTTATGAAACTTGAAGTTTTATCATCATCAAAAAAATACTACAATAATATTACGGTCTTTCAACTCCAACATATTGATGTTCCATTATCCCAAGTGCTTAGTTCTACACTGATAAACTTTACAAGTAAACCTTTATTCAAAATATATAATAGAAATACTGAAGAGTACTACAGTAATTCAAAAGAAGATTTATTATTGTATGATATAACACTAAAAAACGAAGGAAAAAAGAAAGGTATAATAACTTACTCTGATACAGAAAAACTTGCTGAATTCCTACTTGAAAACTATATCCCTAAAGGAAGTTACATTATTGATAAGATATTAAAAGAAACTACAAAACTTACAAAAAATAAACGTAAACAACTTATTATAGACCTAATAATTAGACACCGTGAATCTATGCTTAAAAATAACACATCAAACTTCTTTGGTTCTAAATATTTTGCTAAATCTGAAATTTTGGAAGAACAAAATAGTTTGTTTGCTCCAATTTATCACGAATATGATTTTTTAAAATTACTTGAGTATAAAAGAAATTTTATACTTGAACATAATCAACAAGAGATTGTAATAATGAAAAAAACAGAACATAAAACTAATATCAAAATCTTAAATAAACATTCTTCAGGAATAACTACAACCAAACGAATGTTAATCAAACCCAACGCAGCAAAAGTTGTGTTCTATTATGATGGATTTTCAACATATATCTTATACATAACTAATAAACTAATAGAACCAACACTTATATCCCTACTGTCAAAACCTGTATATGAAGAGTTTAACACCTACGGTCTCGCAACAGAAACAGACCGCGAATGTTTAATACCAGAAGAATTTTATCCTTTATTTGTTTTACGTGTACCAGCTTACTGCGAAGTAAAAGACCAAATAGAAAAAATTTACGACTATGAATATCTACAGGTCATAAAGGAATTTCCAGCAACACTTTTAGTATATGATACACGCTCAAACTTAAAACTTAATGAGAAAATCAAAATTATAGATGACACAAAAGTTTCATTGTCACTTCTGTCCCATGTAGTTGACTGGATGTATTCACCTAAAAATAATCCTAATATTTATAATCTATACAAATTTTTAGAAGAAGAACCATATTATGTTGCATTTGGAACAATAATTTAAAACTATAAAAAGGGGGAAAATATGTTAAACATAACCCAAGAACTACAGAAAATAAAAATAACAAAAGATATAAAAAGCTTTGTATCATTAGTTACAAGGGCTATACTCACAAGAACAGAATTAGTACCTATTTTAAATCAGATTCTACAAATTTCATCAATAGAATTTACTGATAAAATTCCAACTGCTGCAATTGAATATAAATTAGGTAAATACTATCTTTGGTTTAATCTTGAATTCATCACTAAATATGTAAAAACTACTGACTGTTTACTCTTTATTGTATTACATGAACTCTACCACAAACTATACGGAGATCTCTTCTTGGGGCTTCAATATAAGTATGAGAATATCAACCGTAAGTTTTTAAACATTGTATGTGATTTAAAAATAAATAGTGACCTTTATAAAACTTTCTTTAAAGATTCTACCTTACCACCTATAATTGAAAATTTATATCTAAAAGATAAAACAAACATCATCAGTAAACTTTTTTGCCCTCCAGAAATTCTTTTGAAACATAACCCCCAAATTTTGCTTAAACTAAGAAACAACTTCTCTAAAACTCTACCCGAAGATGTTATCAAAAAAATTAACCAGGAGTTAGTTGAAGAAACACCATATAAAAATAATAAATTTATAGCACAACTTGCAGTTGACAATTACTGTTACATCTGGCTGCGGAAAAAAGGAGAAACCTCATTTGTTGAGATGTTTAATTTACTTTATAAACTTATCCAACTTATTATGCCTGATAAAGATAAATTGGAAATTATTCTTAGAGATATACCCTTTATAGGTTCACAAGTTAATTGTGATAAGTACAAAGATACTAACAACTGCCAGACATGTAAAGAAAACCAATCTTGTCCTTACAAAAGTTCTTCACTCCCAAGTTATATAATAGAAAAATTAAAAGAAGCAATTGGATACTCAAATAAAATTACTACAACAAAATTAAATAAAATTAACAAATTTAAATCAAAAACATTTTACAACGCTGTACTTAAAGCAATCTCCATTGATTATTCTCACCCTGTTGTGAAAGAACAAATGTTCCCTGAGTATGGTTTTATACCACAGTTTACAAGAAAAGAAACTTTTTTGATCTCCTCAGGATTTATCCCAATTGTTTATCAAACATTATTAACAAAAAAAGAATATGATGAAATGAAACTACACATTTATATAGACCTTTCAGGTTCAACAGAGTTACTATGGGAACTTTACTACGGACTAATACTCGCATTATACGAACTTATTGGTATGCCAGTATATCTATTTAGTAATCAGGTTGAAGAAGCAAAACTTGAAGATATTAAAGAAGGGAAAATCAAAACTACATTCGGAACAGACATCAACTGTGTAATTCAACACGCATTAAAAAGAAATTTCTATCGTATACTACTCCTTACTGATGGGTTTGTAGAGGTAAACAACACAAATGTAGAACTTGCAAAAAGAAAACCTATAAAGTTTTATGTTGTTTTTGCCTACGAAGAACTTTTAAGAAGAAGTATTTATTTTAAAAAGAATTATGTGCCAAACTCAAAACTTTTCACTACAGGACTACTTTCACCAACTGACCGCAACCGTACTTGGTGGCTGTTGCAAGATTATATCAAAGTGTAATAATATCCCAATGTAGGTTTGAAAATTAAGTTGAAAAGAATTGCAACTTTCCACAAACCACGCTATCTTGTTCGTCTTAATACGTGCAAAGTTTTTGATTCTACAAATACCCATTAAAAATATATTTTCTGTCTTTAATCCTTTGTTTTGCCTGAAATGTTCGCAAGTATTCTAATGTCTTATTAATTTCTTTTTGATAGATATGCCTGTATACGCTACAGCACTTTGTTTTTCGTCCAAAACATATATCACGAAATACACATCCTATGCAATCACTAACTTTACTAATGTTGACTTCGGCAACGGTCTCAATATTGACATTACCAAAAATTTATGTTGTATTTTCAACCCCGATGTTGTCTGTCTAAACATAAAAATACTGTAAAAGTTTTGCTCCATGCTCAGAATTGTTCTGGGCAGGAGTATTCTTGTCAAAAGACCCTAACCCTACTTGATGGAACATTCAAGGATATGTCTTTTTATAAAGATATATATGGCAACAAATCAAATTGTTTATTAATTTCTTGAGGTCTTTAAATTTAATTCCAAAGTCCTTAGTTCCATTTTTCCACATTTGATAAGGCGCTTGTGACGGATGTGGTATACATATTATTTTTGAGTTTTTGTTTTGATATGCAGCGAAAATTTTTGTGTTAATATCTTTAATAGTAGATCCAATTTTTTGAAGGGGAAATATTGATGCAACTGCATTGCCAACATCTTTTCCAGCGGTGATTATCAGTTGTGGTTTAATTGCTTCAATTTCTTCCTTTAAATAGTCAATACAGTGTTCTTTTGCTTGATTAACTATATTTGCGTTGTTCTCCGCATAACATTTTACTAAATGTGTCCAGTAAAACCTTGGGGGGACTACTATATTACTAATACCAGTGTTTTTCAGCGCTTCAAGATAATTAAGAAACTCTGACCACAAATTATTACGATTAGGCTTATAAAGAAAATCATAGAAAAAATTTCCTAAACCAATTTTTTTGGGTTCTTTCCATTCTAGCACAATATCAATTGTTTTGTAATTTACATTTCTAACAGTGTTTACATCTATATTAGGGTCGCGTGAAATAAACATTATAACAACACCTTTTTGGTTAATATTCTTTTTAATAAGTGTATTTGTATAAAAACACAAAGAATACCCCGAATTTCGTAGTGTACATCTACTACAAATACACAAATTATTTCGTTGAAAATTACCGTTAATACAAGAACTTGTGATTTTTTCTAAATCGTTTAATATATTATTCATACATCCTTGTATTATATAAATCTGGAAGTATTAAGGTAGAAAAAGGAGTAGCGATAAGTGGCAATTTTGTCGCTTTGAACTTCCATAATTTATATAACACATCCTCCTTTCAGTTAGATTTTTATGGTGAAGAAGTAAAAGTAACATTTGCCATGAGGTTAAAACATCTAATAAGAGATTGCTTTATTTTTTATATTCTCACCTTAACTCATCCTTGTTGTTCAAACAGCTTAAAATGTGAGTTTACTTGGTAATTCCTTTATCAGGTAAACTGCATATAAAGAAATTACCACCCTCCCTGTCGGCAGACAGGTTTTTATGGTATATGAACCACAAGGTTGCAGATCGCTTTTTTCAAGCAACCTGATAGAGTTTATCACCCTTCTGTTTCTATCAGACACAGAAAAAGCTGTAAATGGCTCCTTCCTATTACAGTATTGTTAAAGTAAGTAATTTTTTATATATTATTTAAAACAACTTTTTCAATACTTTATGTAAAAATTCTTAAACGAAAACATCGTTGCTACTTTGTAAAATAACGGAAGATAATCAAAAAATTTGTTGAAAACTTGGATATACTTAAAAGTAAGGAAATCATATATTTATAGGGTAAAAAGCGGCAGTTAATGATATGCTTTTTACTAAGTTAAGTGGTGAAGTTGAAATTTATGATACTTACTATGATGGCAAACAAAAAA
>JANXDG010000073.1 GCA_025059805.1 Endomicrobiia bacterium | reverse complement strand
TAGCAAAATTTTTTGCAGATGAGATTGCAAAGGCAGTAGTAAAATATGCTAAGGAAGAATTATACATAGATTTACCTGAACAACAAAAGGATAAACTTATAAAAATTGCTTATCTAAGCATACTTCCTGATAAACCCGAAAGAGGTATGAGCAAAAAATTATCAATAGCGATTATCTTTTTTGTTGGGATATTTATTGGTATTTTTGCCGCAATGTTAAAAGATGTATATTTAAGAATAAGACAGGAAGGAATAATAAAATGAAAGTTGGAATTATAGGTTGTGGCTATGTCGGGTTAACGACGGGTGTATGCCTTGCAGAGATAGGACACTATGTTATTTGTGTTGACAACGATGTAGAAAAAATAAAAAAATTACTTGCTGGTAAAACACCGATTTTTGAACCTGGTATTGAAAAGTTGTTAAAGAAAAATAAGAGAAAGTTAAAGTTTTCTACGAACATCAAAGAAGCAGTAATTGGTAATGATATAGTGTTTATAGCAGTAGGTACGCCCTCAAACCCTGATGGTTCCCCAGACCTAAGTTATGTTGAAAGTGTTTCTAGAGAAATTGCGAAATATCTTGATGATTACAAAGTGATAGTTGAAAAATCCACAGTGCCTGTAGAGACAGCACAATGGATAAAAATTACGATAGAAAAATATAAAAAAAATAATAATGTAAAATTTGATGTAGTGTCAAACCCAGAATTTTTAAGAGAAGGTTCAGCAGTTAAAGATTTCCTCTATCCTGACAGAATAGTGATAGGTGTTGAATCTGAAAGAGCTAAAAGAATTATGTTGAAACTATATAGCAAAATTAAAGCACCAAAGATTGTAGTAGATACAAAAAGTGCTGAGCTTATAAAACATGCATCTAATTCATTTCTTGCTATGAAAATTTCTTTCATTAACGCAGTAGCTAACATTTGTGAACTTTCAGGTGCTGATGTTGAAAAAGTAGCGTTAGGGATGGGCCTTGATAGACGAATCGGGAAAGATTTCTTGCGTGCAGGGATAGGTTATGGTGGCAGTTGTTTCCCGAAAGATGTTGATGCGTTTATCTGGATTGCAGAGAAAATCGGTTATGATTTTTCTTTACTTAAAGAAGTAAAAAAAATTAACCAACGTCAACGTGAACTTTTTGTTAAAAAAATTGAAGATAGCTTATGGATTGTTAAAGATAAAACAGTTGGGATTTTAGGGTTGTCATTTAAACCTAATACTGACGATATTCGTGAAGCACCTTCCATATATGTGATTCGATCTCTTAGACAAAAAGGAGCAAAAATTAAAGTATACGATCCTAAAGCTATGGACAAAATGAAACAACTGTTCCAAGAAATAGAATATTGTAATTCTCCATATGAAGTTGCAAAAAATGCAGACTGTCTTGTAATTTTAACAGAGTGGGATGAGTTTAGAGGGCTTGACTTAGCAAAAGTTAAAAAGCTTATGCTGCAACCGGTAATTGTTGACGGAAGAAATATTTTTGATCCTGAAACAATGCAAAAATTTGGATTTATTTATAAATGTATAGGAAGGAGTTAATTATAAATGAGAGTAGTAATAACAGGTGGGGCAGGATTTATAGGTTCTCATTTGTGTGATTATTTTATTAAAAAAGGGCACTCGGTTGTCTGTATTGACAATCTTATTACAGGAAGTTTAGAAAATATTGAACATTTATTTGGCAATGATAAATTTCTATTTATTAAACATGATGTGACAAATTTTATTCATGTTCTAGGCAAAGTTGACGCGGTTTTACACTTCGCTTCACCTGCATCACCAGAGGATTACTTACGGTATCCTATTCAAACGCTTAAAGTTGGTGCGTTGGGTACACATAAAGCTTTAGGATTAGCCAAAGAAAAAAAAGCAGTATTTATGCTTGCTTCAACTTCGGAGGTTTACGGAGATCCACTTGTATCTCCTCAACCTGAAGAGTATTGGGGCAATGTTAACCCTGTAGGTCCACGAGGAGTATACGACGAAGCAAAACGTTTTGCTGAAGCTATGACAATGGCATATCACAGAGAACATAAAATTTCTGTAAGAATAGTTCGCATTTTTAACACATATGGTCCCAGGATGCGTCTCAATGATGGTAGAGTTGTACCAAATTTTATATATCAAGCATTGAAGAACAAACCAATAACTGTCTACGGTGACGGTACACAAACTAGGTCATTTTGTTACATTTCAGATCTTATTGAAGGAATATATAAATTATTGTTTAAAAACATTACAGAACCAATCAATCTTGGTAATCCAACAGAACTAAAAATTATTGACTTTGCATATTTAATTAAGAAACTTACAGGGTCGTCAAGTAAAATAGTTTTCAAACCGTTACCTAAGGACGATCCTCGTCAACGTCGGCCAGACATAACTAAAGCAAAAAAAATGTTGAGATGGCAACCAAAAGTTTCTTTAGAGGAAGGTTTGAAACTTACGATTGATTATTTTAAAACTAAAATTTAATTTCTTACTCTCCTTATATTGAAACTTATATTGGAAATTTAGTAAAAAACTTATGCTGTTTTAATTATAAATTTTTACTAAAAAGAAAGGAGTAATAAATTTATGAAGAAAAAAGTTAAAAGTACTAGGATACCTAAATATGTATACTTGTTTGGTGGAGGTAAAGCTGATGGTAATGAGAGGATGAAAGAACTTTTAGGTGGGAAAGGTGCAAATCTTGCTGAGATGGCTGGACATAAAGATTTGAAACTTCCGGTACCTGCCGGGTTTACTATTACAACTGAAGTATGTACTTATTTCTATAAAAATAACCGAAAGTATCCCACAGGATTAAAAGAGCAAGTAGAAGCAGGGTTGAGATATATAGAAAGTATTATGGAAAAAAAATTTGGTGATCCAGAAAATCCACTGTTAGTTTCAGTACGTTCAGGCGCAAGAAGATCAATGCCAGGTATGATGGAAACAGTACTTAATATTGGTTTAAACGATCAGACAGCTGTTGGATTAATAAAACAGACTAATAATCCAAGGTTTGTATATGACGCATACCGCAGGTTGATACAGATGTATGCTGATGTTGTTATGGAAAAGGCAGAAGGTATTGAACCTGAAGAAGGTAAAGGTGTACGTCAACAGCTTGAGAAAGAACTTGAAAAAATGAAACAAAAAAAAGGTGTTAAACTTGACACTGATCTTACCGCTGAAGATCTGAAAGAATTAGTGAAAATTTATAAAAAGAAAGTTAAAGAGGTGTTAGGTAAAGAATTTCCTGAAGATCCTTATGAACAACTTTGGGGCGGGATACGTGCTGTATTTTTAAGTTGGAACGGTAAACGAGCAGTAGCATATAGAAGAATTGAAGGTATACCTGATGATTGGGGAACAGCGGTGAACGTTCAAGCAATGGTTTTTGGTAATATGGGTGAAGATTCGGGTACAGGTGTTGGGTTTACACGTAACCCTGCAACTGGTGAAAATAAATTTTATGGCGAGTGGTTGCCTAATGCACAGGGTGAAGATGTTGTTGCTGGTATCAGAACTCCGTATCCTGTGAATGAATATTCAAGGACAGAACATAGTAAAGGTTTACCATCGTTAGAAAAACAGTTTCCTAGCATTTATAAACAGCTGGAAGATATATGTAAACGTTTAGAAAAACATTACCGTGATATGTTAGATATAGAGTTCACTATTGAGAGAGGTAAACTTTGGATGTTACAATGCCGTGTTGGTAAAAGGAACGGACCTGCTGCTGTTCGTATGGCAGTGGAGATGTACAAAGAAAAACTTATTTCAGCAGAGGAAGCAGTTATGCGTGTATCTCCAACTCAGCTTGATGAAGTTTTACATCCAATAGTTGACCCTATTAAAGAGAAAGAGGCAAAACTTTTAGCAAAAGGTTTACCTGCGGGTCCTGGTGGTGCTGTAGGCAAGGTCGTGTTTACAGCAAATGATGCAGTTGAGTGGACAAAGAAAGGCGAACAAGTCATACTTGTTAGGGAAGAGACAAATCCTGAAGATGTTGAAGGTATGCGTGCAGCAGTTGGGATACTTACGGCACGTGGTGGTATGACCTCACATGCAGCGTTGGTTGCGAGAGGATGGGGTAAATGTTGTATTGTTGGAGCTGGAGATATTCACATTGACTATGAGAAGAAAGTATTTAGAGTAAAAGATATAGTTGTAAAAGAAGGCGATTGGATTACGCTTAACGGTACAAAAGGTAATGTCTATCTTGGTCAGATACCTTTAGTTAAAGCTGCTGAAGACAATCCATTCTTTATGGAATTTATAAAAATATGCAACAAAGTTAGAAAACTTGGTGTACGCACAAACGCTGACACTCCACAGGACGCAAAGAAAGCACGTATGTTTGGTGCAGAAGGGATTGGTTTGTTTAGAACAGAACATATGTTTTATGGCGAAGGTTCGGATAAACCTTTGTTTATACTAAGAAAGATGATTGTCTCTACTAATGAAGAAGAAAGACGAAAAGCGTTAGACGAACTGTTCCCATATATGAAGGAAGATATAAAAAAGACACTTGATGTTATGGAGGGATTACCAGTTACTATAAGATTATTGGACCCACCTCTTCACGAATTTGTACCAAAAAGAAAAGACGAAAGAGAAAAACTTATCCAAGACCTCGGAATTACAGAAGAAGAATTTGAAAAACGTACAGCTAAGCTTCATGAGGTTAATCCTATGATGGGTCACAGAGGTGTACGTTTGGGTATATCGTATCCAGAAATAACTGAGTATCAAGTAAGAGCTATACTTGAAGCAGCAGCTGAGCTGGTTAAAGAAGGGAAAAAAGCAATGCCTGAAATTATGATTCCTGTGACTTCTACTGAGAAAGAAATTATTAACCAAAAAGAGATAATTGATAAGGTTTATCAAGAAGTAATAATAAAGTTTAAAATTGATAGAAAGAAACTTCCTCTTGTTGTAGGTACAATGATAGAGATACCTCGTGCATGTATCGTAGCTGACAAACTAGCTGAAGTTTCTGAATTTTTTTCATTTGGTACTAATGATTTAACACAGATGGGATTTGGATTTTCGCGGGATGACATTGGTGGTTTCTTACCAAAATATCTGGAGAAAGATTTGTTACCAAAAGATCCATTCCAAACGGTTGACTTTGAAGGTATAGGTGAATTAATAAAAATTGGTATAGCAAAAGGTAGAAAAGTAAAACCAAAACTTAAAATAGGTATCTGTGGTGAACACGGTGGTGATCCGGAATCGGTAAAGTTTTGTTATAAAATTGGTATGGATTATGTATCATGTTCTCCATACAGGGTTCCGTTAGCAATTTTAGCTGCTGCACAGGCTGTTGTTGAAGAAAAAAAGAAAAAATAGTTTATATACTTAAAAAATATAATTTTTTGCTGGAGGTAAATTAAATTGGCAAATATAAACGACATACAACAATATATAGATTTTCTATCAACAACAGATATTGAAGAATTAGAAATAACAGCTCCTGATGGTGAGGTAATCCTACTTAAAAGAAAGCCAGGTATTCAATATAGCGGCTCTATAAAAAAACAACAGAGTTTAGGTGAAACTGAAAGTCAAATTAAGCAGGAATCTACTAAAGAAGAACAAAAAGATAAAAAAGAATTTGTGATAACTTCTCCAATGGTGGGTAAGTTCCTTTTATCAATTTCAAAAGATCATCCACCGTTTATCGTGGAAGGGGCTCAAATAAAACAAGGACAAAAAGTTGCTGTGATAGAAACAATGAAGATTTTGAGAGATGTTGTTAGTCCTCAAGATGGAGTTGTTAAAAAAATATTAGTAGAAGATAGTAAGTTTGTAGAATATGGACAACCTTTAATTGTTTTAGAGGAAGTAAAATAATGATAAAAAAACTATTAATAGCAAACAGAGGTGAAATAGCAATACGAGTTATACGCGCTGCAAAAGAACTTGGTATAAAAACTGTAGCTATATATTCAGAAGCTGATAAAGATTGTTTACATACTATGTTAGCAGATGAAAAAATTTGTATAGGTCCAGGACCTGCAACGGAAAGCTATCTTTCAATACCAAGCATAATCTCAGCATGTGAGGCTACGGGTGCTGATGCGGTTCATCCAGGGTATGGGTTTTTATCTGAAAACTCATATTTTGCTGAAGTATGTGAAGCATGTGGTATTATATTTGTAGGACCGTCAAAAGAGAGTATAGAAAAGATGGGAGATAAAATAGAAGCTAAAAAAATTGCGAAGAAAGCTGGTGTTCCTGTTGTGCCAGGTATTGAAGAATCTGTGAAAAATCCGGATGATATAGCACTAATTAAAGAAATTAAAAAAATAGGATTTCCTGTAATTATTAAAGCTGCGATGGGTGGTGGTGGTAAAGGCATGAGAATAGTAAACTCCGAAGAATCATTAAGGATAGCTTTATTAACAGCAATGGAGGAATCAAAGAAAGCGTTTGGTTCTGATAAAATATATGTAGAAAAATATATTGAAGAACCAAAGCATGTGGAAATACAAATTTTAGCAGACAAAAAGGGGAATGTTGTATACTTCCCTGAAAGAGATTGTTCCATACAGAGAAGACATCAGAAATTGATAGAAGAAAGTCCGTGTAGTGTGGTAAATGAACATTTAAGAAAAAAGATTGGTCGTGCAGCAACAAAACTTGCAGAAGAAATAGGTTATTATTCAGCAGGTACTGTAGAGTTTATTATGGATAAAAAGGGGAATTTTTATTTTATGGAAATGAATACCAGGATCCAGGTTGAACATCCAGTGACTGAAGCTATTTCGTTGATAAAAGGTAAACGAGCGTTAGATCTTGTAAAAGAACAGATATTAATAGCATCTGGGGAAAAACTTAGATTTGATGCCGACGATATTTCAATTTGTGGTCATGCGATTGAATGTAGAATCAATGCTGAAGATCCGGATAAAGATTTCTTGCCTTCGCCAGGGAAAATAGAGAGTGTAACTTTCCCTGGTGGGAATGGAGTTAGGGTTGATACTCACATATATGCTGGATATACTATACCGACATTCTATGATTCTTTGATTGCAAAACTTATAGTTATAGGAACAAATAGGCAAGAAGCAATAAGACGTATGCTACGAGCATTAGATGAGTTTAAAATTAACGGTATAAAAACAACGATACCGTTTCATAAACGCGTGTTACAAACACAAGCTTTTATTGAAGGTGATGTCACAACAAATTTCTTACATAAATATATATACGAACAAGCCTAACTTTTTAGTTTTTAACAAAACATATAAAACATAGGATCTTATTAGAATGTTAATAATTCCAGCAGTTGATTTACATCAAGGTAAATGTGTGAGATTAACACAGGGAAGATTAGATCAAGAGATAGTGTATTCTAATGATCCTGTTTTTATAGCACGCCTGTGGCAATCAAGAGGAGCAAAGTTGTTACATTTAATAGATCTAGACGGTGCTTATGTAGGCTGTGTTCAGCATTGGAGTATTATAAGAGATATTAGAAAATCTTTAAGTATACCAATACAATTTGGTGGTGGGGTACGAAATTTCAGGACAGTTAAGGAACTTGACAAAATTGGTGTAGATAGAATAATTATTAGTACTGTTATCATAAACAATCCAGACGAAGCTAAGAAGATAATAACCGAATTTAAAGGTAAAATTATTGCTGCAGTAGATATCAAAGAAGACAAACTTGCCATTGGCGGCTGGAAAGAAGAGATTCCTATTGATATAAAAGAATATTTACAAAAAATATCGCAGTTGGGAATTAAAGAGATCATACTAACAGATATTGATCGTGAAGGGTTACTTCAAGGATTTGGTTACGAAAAAATAAAGGGACTTTTGGAAGAGATAAAAAATTTTGGCTTTGAAGTTATCCTTTCTGGTGGTATTACAAGTTTAGCTGATATTGAAAAAGTTAAAGCACTAAAAGAATATAAGGTTAAAGGTGTTATAATTGGTAAAGCTCTTTATGCTGAAACTATAATATTTGAAGAAGCGATGAAAGTCGCAGAGATGTAACCGTTCTTATGATACCGCTTAAGGTTGTTAAGTCAATTGTTCAGTTTTTACATTCAAATATCTCACCTATAGAAATTGCTTTAGGGTTTGGTTTTGGAGTCATAGCAGGGCTACTACCTACAGGTACTCTTCTAAGTTTTTTTTTATTAATTTGTGTAATTATTCTTAATGTAAACTTTTCTGCTTTTCTTTTATCTACTGGTCTGTTTAAGCTTATAGCTTACATTATAGATCCTGTTGCACATAGGATTGGTTATTTTCTTTTAGTGAAATTAGATTTTATGGAAAATATTTGGACATCACTTTATAATATGCCGTTCATACCGTTTACAAGATTTTACAATACAGTTGTACTTGGTAGTTTTGTAATTGGAATTCTGTTGTTTATACCAACTGTGGTTGTTGTACAGAAATTTATAGTCTTTTATAGAAAAAACTTAGCATATAAAGTTGAGCAGTTAAAAATTGTAAAACTTATAAAATTGTCAAGTTGGTACGATTGGTATAACAAACTTAAGTCATGAAATACATTCGTTGGAAGGCATTGATACCGTTGCTCATCTTTTCTTTATTATTAACAATTTTTTTTCTCTTTTTTTTAGATACGTTTTTAAAAAAATCAATTATCTCTGCTGGAGAGAGTATTTTTGGTGCAAAAGTAGAAATTTCATATTTGAACATAAAACTTAAACACTCATCTATAGAAATAAAAGGACTTCAGATAGCTGACAAGTCTGACCCGTGGAAAAATTTGTTTGAAATTGACAGAATAAAATTTGATTTTAGATTTATACCAATTTTGTCAAAAAAGTTTATCATTGAAGATATGACAGTTGAAGGGATAAAATGGTCAACTAAAAGGGATACCTATGGTGGATTGCCACCAAGAAAATTAAAGAGGTTAGAAAAGAAAAGACAAAAAGAAGATAGGGATTCTTTTACTACAAAGTTAATGCTTACAATAAAACAAAAAGCTGAGCAAGAAATAAAAGAACTTCCTATTGTACAAAATATAAAAAGTTACGAGGAACAACTAAGAAAAATAAATATAGAAAAATTGCTATCAGAGTTTGAACTTGAATCAAAAAAGACGATAATTCAAATGCAACAAAGTTATACCGAAAAATACCAAAGCTATATTGATAAAATACAAAAACTTGATATTGACCAACAAGTGTCAACTGCTAAAGAACTACTAGATGAACTGTCGTCAGTAAAGATTGAAAAATATGATGATATAAAGACAATTCAAACAAAGGTTGCGATTATTAACGAAAAAAAGAAATCTATTGAGGAAACACTTGATAGTATAAACAGATTAAAATCAGATTTTGATAAAGATTTTGTTGAGCTTAAAGATATTAATTCAAAAATTAATTCTGCATTAGATAGTGATTATAAAAACATTTTATCCAAACTTCAACTACCTGAATTCAAAAAAGAAAATATAAGTAAAACTTTATTTGGACAGATGTGGATTGATCGCGTAAATACAGCAATAAATTATATACATCTTGCAAGAAAGTATTTTCAAATGAGGAAAGAAAAAGATAAAAAAACCATCCGTCCAAGAATGCGCGGTGTTGATGTTGTATTTCATAAAAAAGAAGTATTACCAAACTTATGGATAAAAAAAATGTTTGTTTCAGGGACAACCGGAGGTAAAGGGAAAGATAACGAAGAAGCTTTATTATTATCAGGGTTAGTTACAGGGATTACTTCTGACCAACTTGTTACTGGCGAGCCTACAATAGTAAAACTTTCCGGTAAAAAATTACAACAGAATTACGTTTTAGAAGCAATTTTTGACCGTACAAAGGAAGTTCCAGTTGATACTATAAAAATTAATGTTGAGAATTTGGTTACTAAAAACTTGATTTTGTCAAATAATGAATGGATTCCTAAAATTGACAGATGTAATATGAGTGTTAATTCTACGTTTGCCTTAATCGGGGAGGAGTTAGATTGTAATATGATAATTTGGTTTAACAACATAAACTTTGCGAAACTGGATCAAACAGATACATCTGACGAATTGAAGAAACTCCTTTACGAAATTTTTAGCTCTATGGAGAAACTATATATTAATGCAAAACTTTATGGGAGGAAAGATTCGTTGTCGTTTGAGATAAATTCAAATATTGATGACTTAGTAATAAACAAAATGAAAACGATTTTTGGTAGAACACTACAGGAGTATAAAGAACGAATAAAATCTGAACTTGAAAAAAACATTATGGAACACAGGGAAAAGTTTTTTAAAGAATATACACAAAAAAAAGATGAGTTTCTTGGTATTTACAATGAGAAAAAAAACACGCTTGAACAAGTAAAGGCAGAAATTGAACAAAAAGTAAAACAAGTTAATTTAGAAATAAATCGTGTAACGGATACGTTAAAGAAAAAAGCAGAGGAAGAAATAAAGAAAAGATTATTCCGATAAAGGAGGTTGTACTATAATTGTTTATGAAAAAAACTAACTTGGGAAAGTTAGTTAAAATGTTGAAGTTTGACGAGAAAGGGTTAGTCCCAGCAGTAGTGCAGGATTATAAAGATGGTAAAGTATTGATGGTTGCATATATGAACGAGGAAGCTTTTTTAGAGACAGTTAAAACAGGTAAGGCACATTTTTATAGTAGATCAAGAAAAAAATTGTGGATGAAAGGAGAAGAATCAGGTAATATACAAATTGTTAAAGAAATCTTACTTGATTGCGATAACGATTGTGTATTGATTAAAGTCGAACAGGTAGGTGGTGCAAGTTGTCATACAGGTTATAGAAGTTGTTTTTTTAGAAAAATAACAAAAGATGGTAAATTAAAACTTGTTGAAAGAAAAATTTTTGATCCTGAAAAAGTTTACAGTAGAAAATGAATTTAGATATAAAAAAATTTCGTAGTGTCGTAAGTAAGAGTGTCGTATCTGGGAAGAAAGTTATTATACCACTTTATGATGAAATAATTGTTGATAGCGAAACACCAGTATCTGTATTTCTTAAATTAGCTGTAAGAGAAAAATTTGCTTATCTTCTTGAGAGTGCAGAGACAAATATTCAGTGGGGCAGGTATTCGTTTATTTCTATAGATCCATACATAATATTTGTTGCAAAAAATGGTAATATTGAAATTAAAATTAATAACATCGCAAGAAAGTTTAAAGGTGAAACTTTTAAGCATTTGAGATCATTGATTAACAGTTTAGTAATTCCAAAAGAGGTATGCTTATGGAGAAACCTTCCACGTTTTTTTGGCGGTTTCGTTGGCTATTTTGGTTATGAAAATGTTCATCTTGTTGAATCAACAGTTCCAAGACCTAAAGTTGACAATTTTAGAGATATTCCTGATGTTTATCTTATGTTTAACCGTACAGTACTTATTTTTGACCACTATCTTAACAAACTAAAAATTTTACGGTTGGTAACTATTGATGATAAGCGAACAGTTGACAAGTTGTATCTTGAAGAAGTGTCAGCAATTGAAAAAATAAAACAAGTGATTAGAACTACAGTTGCGTTGACTCAAGAAATTAACTTTACTTTTTCACAGGCTGATGTTGATGATTACAGCTGTAATATATCAAAAGAACAGTTTTTGAAAAAACTAAGATATGCGAAAGAATATATCCATAATGGAGATGTTATCCAGGTTGTATTGTCTCGTCGTTTATATAAAAGAACTATAGCTGAACCGTTTAATATTTATCGTGCATTAAGAATAATAAATCCGTCACCATATATGTTTTATCTTAAATTTGATAATATGTCTCTTATAGGATCTTCACCGGAGATTTTGGTACGGAAAGAAGTTGATGTAGTTGAAACAAGACCTATTGCTGGTACGCGACCACGAGGTAGTTCCGAAGAACAAGATAGTCAATATGAACGACAGCTGCTAAACTCTAAGAAAGAAAACGCTGAACATATTATGTTAGTTGATCTTGCAAGAAACGACATAGGAAGAATATCAAAATTTGGAACGATTACATTACCACAATTAAGGATTATAGAAAAGTATTCACATGTGATGCATCTTGTAAGTTCAGTAAAAGGTATTCTCAGTAAAAACAAGGACAGTATTGATGTTTTATCTTCGTGTTTCCCTGCAGGTACAGTATCAGGTGCACCAAAAGTTCGTGCAATGCAGATCATCTCAGAACTTGAAGGGGAAACACGTGGACCTTACGCAGGCGCTGTTGGATATTTTAGTTTAGCAGGTAATATGGATATGGCAATCACAATAAGAACAATTCTATACAAAAACGGCTGGGTTTATATTCAGACAGGAGCAGGTGTTGTTGCAGATTCAAATCCAGAAAAAGAATTTCAAGAAACAGTAAACAAAGCTAAAGCTTTGATTTTAGCTGTTAAAGTTGCAGAGTCTGTCAAAGGATAAAATATTATGATCTTAATAATAGATAACTACGATTCTTTTACTTATAATTTAGTCCAGTATATAGGAGAATTATGTATTCAATATAGGGATATATCACAACCTGTAAAAGTTTACAGAAATGATAAAATAACAATTAAAGAAATAAAATTACTCAAGCCAACCTGTATAGTAATCTCACCTGGTCCCTGTACACCTAACGAAGCTGGTATTTCTGTTGAAGTAGTAAGAAAGTTTTATAATAAGATTCCTATTTTAGGTGTATGTTTAGGACATCAATGTATAGTACAAGCTTTTGGTGGAAAAATTGTCCGTGCAAAAAGGGTTGTCCACGGTAAAACTTCTAAAATTTATCATGATGGGAAAACAATTTATAGAGATATTGAAAATCCGTTTGTTGCAACAAGATATCACTCGTTAGTTGCAGACCGCAACTCGTTACCAATAACACTTGAAGTATCCTCTTGGACAAAAGACGAAATTATAATGGGCGTAAGACTTAAAGATAAAAGATACATATTAGAAGGGGTACAATTCCATCCAGAGTCAATTCTAACCACTTTTGGTAAAAAGCTTCTTTTAAACTTCCTTCGTCTATCAATTCATAAGAAATAAGGATTAGCTTAGTCTTTCAGTTTATCCTTGCACAATTGTTTTTATTTTTTCGAGAATAAAAAACTTGAATTCAGAATAAGTTTTATGTATATGAATTTATCCCAGAATTAGAATGTTTTTAATAATTTTTCAGCGAGGTGAATTATGACAAATGTTGATTATTCAAAAACTGTGAATTTACCAAATACTAATTTTTCAATGAAAGCAAACCTTGTGCAAAAAGAACCAAGGTTTGTTAAATTCTGGCAAGAAAATAAAATTTATGAAAAACTGCTTGAGAAAAATCAAAAACACAAAGTTTTTATTCTTCATGATGGCCCTCCATATGCAAACGGGAAAATACATATTGGTCATGCGCTTAACAAAATATTAAAAGATATTGTTGTAAAATACAAACTTATGAATGGATACTTCTCACCTTTTATACCGGGCTGGGATTGTCACGGTTTGCCAATTGAATATCAACTTTTTAAAGAACTTAAAATAAGTAAGGAACAAATACCACAAGTTGAATTCCGGAAAAAAGCTAAAGAATACGCACAAAAATATGTTGAAATACAAAAGGAAGAGTTTATAAGGTTAGGTGTTTTTGGTGATTGGAATAATCCTTATTTGACTATGTCACCTAACTACGAAAGAAATATAATAAATACTTTTTCATCACTTGTTAAAGAAGGATACATAGTAAGACGTAAAAAACCTGTTTATTGGTGTATAGATTGTGAGACTTCATTAGCTGAAGCTGAGGTTGAATACGAAGAAAAAACATCAGATTCTATTTATGTCAAATTTCCTGTTGTAAAAGTTAAGAATGATTTCAATATATATGTTCCATTAGAGAAATTATATATTATTATATGGACAACTACGCCTTGGACCTTACCAGCAAACCTTGCATTAGCAGTTAAACCTGATTCAAAATATGTGATTGTTAAATATAATGACGAGTATTTAATATTAATGGAAAATAGATTACAACATTTAAAAGAAATTTTTAAAACAGACTTTCAAATACTTCAGAATTTTTATGGACGAGAAATTGTATCTGATATCAAAGAAGAGACAACATTATGTAAACATCCTTTTATTGAAAGAATCTCCTATTGTTTACCATATGAAAACGTTTCCGAAGAAGAAGGTACAGGTGTTGTACACATAGCACCTGGTCATGGTGAGGAGGATTACTATCTCGGTGTTAAGTATGACTTACCAATTTATTCACCTGTAGATGCTAAAGGTAGATTTGACGATGTAGATCTTAAACAGATAGGACCAAAAATTTATGGGTATAATGTGTTTGATGCAAATAAAATTATCATTGACTATTTAAACCAGAAAAATTTACTACTTTATGCTGATAAGGTTCAACATTCATATCCTCATTGTTGGCGTTGTAAGAATCCTGTTATCTTTCGTGCTACTGAACAATGGTTTTTGTCAATAGATCATAAAGATTTAAGAAATAAGTTGTTGGAGGAAATAAAAAAAGTAACATGGGTTCCAGAAATAGGTAAAAATAGAATTTCTTCAATGGTATCACTTAGGCCAGATTGGTGTTTATCAAGACAGCGTTACTGGGGTGTGCCAATCCCAGCAGTGTATTGTAGTAGTTGTGGTGAGGTACATCTTACAGAAGAAATTTTAGAGATAGTAGAAAACATTTTTTCAAAAGAAGGATCTGACAGTTGGTTTATAAGAGACATAACCGATTTTTTACCTGCTGGGTTTAAATGTAAGAAATGCGGTAACAATACTTTTAAGAAAGAAACTGATATCTTAGATGTATGGTATGATTCTGCAGTTTCGTATAAGACACTTTATACGACACATAAATTTATAGATTTTATCAATCCAGAGAATATAATGTATCTTGAAGGGTCTGACCAGCACAGAGGGTGGTTCCAGGTTTCTTTAATAGTTTCCACAGCCGTTAATACTACTGCACCGTACGGTATTGTTTTAACACATGGTTTTGTTGTAGATGGCGAAGGAAGAAAAATGTCAAAATCGTTAGGTAATGTTATTCTACCGCAGGAGATTATTCAGCATCACGGTGCAGAAATACTGAGATTATGGTCAGCCTCTGCAGATTATTCTTTAGATGTAAGAATTTCACAAGAGATAATAAATAGATTAATAGAAACTTATAGAAAGATAAGAAATACCATAAGGTATATCCTTGGCAACCTCTCAGATTTTGATATAAGTAATCAATCCACGGAATTTGATTTGTTAGATAGATATATTTTGTCAAGATTAAATTCTATTGTTGAAGATGTAGTGGTGGCCTATGAGGAATATAAGTTCTATAAAGTCGTAAACATAGTCAATAATTTTTTTATAAAAGAGCTATCAAGTTTTTATTTTGACATTTTGAAAGACAAGTTATACACTTATAAGAGAACTTCACAAGCAAGAATAGCTTCACAAACAGTGCTTTATAAAATTTTTGAAGTTTTAGTGCCATTGTTAGCACCCATATTAAGTTTTACTATGGAGGAAGCTTGGCAGGAAGCACGATCTCAATCTTTAGTGTCAGAAGAAAGTGTTTTTTTTGTAAACCTTGCTAATATAAAACAAAAAATAAAAGACTTTAAAAACTTAACATTAGAAAAAGAAATGGAACAGATGATATTAATTCGTGACAGTGTTAATATTAAATTAGAAGATTTGCGAAAACAAAATATTATTGGTAGTTCTTTAGAAGCCGAAGTAAGAATTAAGGTTTATGATGTTAACTTTTGGAATATTATACAGAAATTTACACATTTACTACAGCAAATTTTTATAGTATCAAAAGTAAATATTGAATTGTCGGAAGATAAAAATAAACAGGTACCATTTGAATTAGAAGTACAAAAATTTGATGGTAAGAAATGTCCTCGCTGCTGGGTATATTTTGAACAACTTTCAGAATATGGGATATGTTATAAGTGCAAGGATGCGTTAGGTTTGTGAATTCGTCTTAAATAACAAATTTAAAATGAAATGGTATTATGTTCTTAGCGTTTTCTTACTTCTTTTTGATCAATTGACAAAACATATTGTAAGGACTAATTTACACCTATACCAGAGTATTCAGCTTTTGCCTATCTTAGCAATAAGTTATACTACAAATACTGGCATTGTTTTTGGTTGGTTCCGTGGAAGAAACGAAGTATTTATTGTTGTTGTAACAATTGTTCTTATCTTATTAATCTCTGCTGCAAGAGATATAGTTAGAGAGTTTAAAACTTTAGGTAGAATAGCATTATGTCTCATATTTTCAGGTGGTGTCGGAAATTTAATAGACAGAATTTTTTTTGGTGAGGTCGTGGACTTTATAGACATACAGTGGAACTACAAAAACATATGGCCAGTGTTTAATTTTGCAGATAGTTATGTTTTTATTGGCATATGGATGTTAGTGATAAAGTATATTATAGGAAAATTCCGAAGGTAAATATTTTTTAGGAGAACAAAATGTATCCCATACTTTTTAGCATAGGAAATATAACATTGCGAACTTACGGACTTTTTGTTGCGATAGGTGTGCTTGCGGGTTATAACTACGCGAGGTACCAGGGATATCATCGTAGAAATATAGATCCACTTTTCTTGAGTAACATTTTGTTTTATACGATAATTATAGGTTTTATAGGTGGAAGATTAATGTATGTTTTGCTTAATCTTAATTATTATAAAAAGGATGTTATTTCTATTTTCAAATTTTGGGAGGGAGGTCTAGTATTCTATGGAGGATTTATTCTAGGTTTGTTGTTTGGTATCTTATATATAAAACTGAAGAAACGAAGTTTGTTAGATATTTTAGATGTTGTAACACCAGGATTATATCTTGGGTTAGCTTTAGGCAGAATAGGTTGTTTTTGTGCAGGTTGTTGTTATGGTAGACCTACTGAAAGTTTTTTAGGTGTAATATTTACTCATTACGAAAGTTTAGCGCCTACTGGGATTAAACTTTTGCCAACACAACTTTTTGAGTTTGTTTATTCATTGATTATATTTTTAATTACACACTTTTTGTTAATTAAAAATTTATTAAATGGCCAACTGTTTTTTTTAGGAGGGATAATGTATTCGGTATTCAGGTTTATTAACGAATTTTATCGTTGGGATGACCGTGGTGGATCAATTTTTGGTTTATCACCTTCACAAGTGATAAGTATAATTATATTTATATTGTTTTCAATATTATTTTTTTGTATACCTAAATGGAGAGGAAAACCTTTAAGGTAGAGATAGATATAAAACAGCGTATAGACAAATATCTTACTGAACGTATTAAAGGGTTTTCCCGTGAGTATATTAAAGTTCTTTGTAGAAAAAAGTTTGTAAAAGTTAACAACAAATGTGTTGACCCTGACGAAAAAATCTCAAGAGGTGATATTGTTGAAGTTACGCTTCCTGAACGGCAAGATTATGTTATCGGTGAGATTAAAGATATAGAAATAATATATGAAGACGAATGCTTGATTGTATTGAACAAACCCCCATTTTTGAAGGTACATCCAGCAAAGAAGTTTGATACTGAATACACTTTGTTGGATATTCTATTAGAAAAACTTCCTGATGTAGTAAAGAATAACTGGCCGTTATTACGTCCTTTCTTGGTGCACAGGTTGGACAAAGAAACTTCAGGAGTAATTGTTGTTGCAAAATTGCCAGATGTACAATTTGATCTGTCAAAACAATTTCAACGAAGAGAAGTAACTAAGGTTTACCGTGCGATTGTAACGGGTGTGGTTGAAGGTTCAAGAGGTGAAATCATAGCACCAATTAAAAAGTATAAAAACATTTCAGTTGTTAGTGATATTGGTAAAGAAGCAAAAACTGGTTTTAGACTACTATCTGTAAACCATAGCTTTAAAATTTCATATTTAGAATTGTATCCGGTTACAGGGAGAACACATCAAATACGTACTCATTTGAGTTTTATAAACCATCCTATTATAGGTGATGTTTATTACGGTGGCGTGAAAGAAGTTTGCGGGAAGAAGGTACCAAGAGTTATGTTACATTCTTATAAGATAAAATTTTTTCATCCACGGAGAAAAAAATGGGTAGAATATACTGCAGAACCACCGGAAGATTTCAACTATTTCTTATCGCTATTATCATTATAGTTTGCACTGCGAAAATTAATACAGAAAGTTTAACTGTTAAACATTCTACAAGACCACAGGTTTCTACTAGTAAGTTAAACAAAGAAGTAGAGAACTTATCTAAAGAAGTTGAGGGTTTAAAACAGAAAGTAGTAGAACTTAGCAAGGAAATTTCGGAGACTTCGTCGTCGTTAGTAGAGCTTAATCGTAAGTTAGAAAGAATTAATTTAGATATAACATCAATTTTAGAAAAAATAGAATTGTTATCTCAGGAAATATCTTCTCTAAAAAGAGAAAATATAGAAATCAAACAAAATTTAGAACAAGCTTCAAAAAATAAAAATATAATTACTGAAAATGCTGATAGTAAAGAAGTAAGATCTGTTGTAGCACCTGCTGAGATTAATATTAGTGATTATGACATTCTTGATAAAAAAATTGATGAACTAAGAAAAGAATTACAGGAGATAAAAGAAACACAAAAATTGCAAACTATGCCTGAAGTTAAAGATCCAAACCTACGTAGAATATTAACATCGCCATATCTTGTGTTGACGACATTACTAATTTCAATTTTTGCTTTAATTGCTGCATTTTAAACAAAATTGATATTTAAATGAAAAATATTAAGCGGTTTATATTTATTTCATTAACTATCCCCGTATTTATGAATTTTATTTTTTCAGAAAACAAAAAGAAAGTTATACTACAGAAGGGGGTAAAAATTATGAAAGTAGCAATGATAATAGCAAAGGATGGTTTCCGTGATGAAGAATATCTCCAACCGAAAGAAGTATTAACAAAAGCTAAGATCAATGTTGACACTTACAGTAGTTCTACTGGTACAGCTAAGGGTATGCTTGGCGCTACTGTCAAAGTGGAAAAAACTATTGATGAGCTAAAAGCAGAAGATTATGATGGTATAATTTTTGTTGGTGGTATGGGTTCTTCTGAATATTGGGATAATCCAAAAGCGCATAAAATTGCTCAAGATGCTGTTGCTAAAAACAAAGTTTTGGCAGCCATATGTATAGCACCTGTAACTTTAGCAAAGGCAGGTGTCTTAAAGGGTAAAAAAGCAACAGTTTTCCCATCAGAAGTATCTCAGTTAAAATCTAACGGAGTAAATTACACAGGGAAGGATGTTGAAACTGATGGCAAAATTGTTACAGCAGCAGGTCCACAAGTTGCAAGACAATTCGGTGAAAAAATTAGAGATTTGTTACTGGGAAGATAGCTAAGAAGGAGGTTTTTGAGAATGACAACTGGTTTGATTCTCGGAATAATTGTAGTAATATTAGGTTTGGCGTTTAATTTTTCTAATGGTTTTAATGATTCTGCGAATATAATCGCTATCCCTATAGGTACTCGTGCGTTAAAACCAGGAAAAGCGTTAATCATTGCTGGTATATTTGAATTTATTGGTACGTATTTTTTTGGTCAAGGTGTGGCAAAAACAATCGGTACAGGAATAATTGATCCTAACCTTTTTGTTGGTAATAAATATGCGGTTATCATTTTATTTTCCACACTTCTTACAAGTACTGTATGGAATGTTGTATGTACGATTCTTGGAATGCCAATATCTGCATCACACGCGTTAATTGGTGGTTTTATTGGCAGTGGGATTGCAATTGCAGGGTTTGAATCTGTGCAATGGAATAATGTTGTAAAGATATTTATTACATTGTTCTTAGCACCAGCCGCAGGATTGGTCTCTTCATATATATTGACAAAGATTGTATACTCGCTTGCAGTAGGCGCAAGTAACAAAATAAATTCTGTATTTAAATTTTTAGAAGTTGTATCTTCAGCATTTTATGCAGTATCTCATGGTTCAAACGATGGCCAGAAAGCTATAGGAATTATTACTTTTTCTTTGATAGTACTTGGTCTTTATAAACCACAACATGGTAATTTTGCACCGCAATGGGTAATAATTGCTTGTGCTGTATGTATTACACTAGGTATAATGTTTGGAGGCTGGAGTGTAATAAAAACTATAGGAATGAATATTTATAAAATTAAACATATAAATGGTTTTGTAGCACAAGGCTCAGCTGCATTAGTGATTTATATTGCTTCAATGTTAGGATTACCTTTGTCAACAACTCATGTCATAACAACATCGGTGATGGGAACAGGTGCAGCTGAACGTATGAAAGGTGTTAGATGGAGTGTGGGTAAAAATGTTTTTATTACTTGGTTTATAACTATCCCTATGACTGCAATTGTAGCGTTTATACTATATTATCTAATTTTCAATCTTGTGAAAATTTTAGGTTTATAAATTTTTTGTTTATGATAAAAAAAATAGTACAACGGATAATTTTATTTTCGTTTTTTGTTTTTCAATCATGTGTTCTTATTGCTAACATAATTAAGTCATATGGTGTGGATGGTTCGTCAAACAATGTTAATGTAGTGATTAAATCACGCAATCCTGTAGTTTTTTTTGAATATGACAACCGATATATAATAGCGTCGTTTGAAATCAAAATTTCTACATTTGAGAATGGGTTATCTTTAGGTAATACTGTATGGCATATTGTTGATAGCACGTCTGTAGAAAATACACTAAACTTTACTACACGGGTTAATATAGACAACAGAATTCTTGTGGAAAATACAACATATTTTCTTTTACTTAGAGTTTATGAGACAAATGGTAGTAGTCAAACAGTAACAGATAGGTTTTTTACAACAAAATCGGCGTTAGAAAGTTGGTCTGATGTTAAAATAACACTAGAGGTTGACCAGAACAATCCATTCTGTCCACTACAAGGTGAAAAAACAAAGATTAGGTATATTACTGATAAAGACATACCTATAAGTATCTACATATTTAGTATTTCAGGTAGGTTGGTGCGTATATTGAACCGAAAACAGACTGCACTAAAAGATATAGTTTACACAATTGACTGGGATGGTAAAGATGAGGAAGGAAATATTTTACCTCAGGGAATGTATTTTGTTATGTTACACTCTGATGGTATAAGTCCTGTAGTCAGGTTAGTAGGTATTATCAAAGAAAGAAGATGAAGAAAATTTTTGTTATACTATTTTATATTTCTGGTGTATTGTATGCAGTGGCTAAATACGAAGAAGTTTTGATACCTGCCGGTGTACGTTGTAGCGGTGCAGGTGGAAATTTTGTAACGATGTATGACACAGCTGAAGGACTTTTTTATAACCCAGCGGTGAGCGGTTTATGTCCTTCTGGAGAGATAACATTAGCACACCGTATGTATTTTGTAGATTGTGTATTAGAACAATTCTCATTAAGTTTGCCCTTAGGTATAATAAATTTTGGCATTACTGGACGAATGTTTTCGTCGCCTGAAATTAGAGAGATTTATAATTTCATTCCCGGGGATAAGTTCAAGTTAGATACAAAAATATTTAATGGCAGCATAGGTTTTAGAATTAATAAAAATTTAAGTTTTGGTTTAGGTGGTAAATATTATCAGCAAAAACTTGCAAAATCTAATATTTCTTCAATGATGTATGATGTTGGTATGTTATTTATTACTAATGATGAATTATTTACTCTAGGATATTCATTAGTAAACTATTCGTCAGTAGAAGATAACGATTACAGGAATCCAATAAAACATAATGTAGGTGTCCGACTAAAGTTTAACTTGCCTATACAAGAAACAAAGATTAATTTCATAATATCTTCTGAGATTGATTATTATTCTTTGAAGCCGATTTATAGTTATGCAATTGAACATTGGGGATCAGATGTATTGGGTTTACGAGTTGGTTACATCCATGATGCTGACAAAAATAATTTAGGTATTTTTGACCACATCTCATTTTTTACATCTGGTCTAAGTCTAAGGATTGGCAATTTTGGTATTGACTATGCATATTTACCAAACTCTTTGTTAGGTACAACACATAATATTGGGATAAGTTTGAAATTTATATCTAGGAAAAAGATAGAAAAAATAAAAGAAACGTTTTTACCATGCGAACTAACTGTAGAACCAGTATATTTCTCACCTAACGATGATGGCTATCTTGATAATGTGTTTTTTAGACATAATATTAGCACCTATACAAACATTATTGAACTTTTATACACTATATCAGATAGGAACAATAATACAGTGTTTATATTTAAATCTACATATGTTCCAACAGTTGTTGAAAGTTTTTATACTTATGATGGTAAAGACAATCAAGGGAACATTTTGCCTGATGGTGAATACTTTGTTGAATTCTCTGCTAGAGATAGATCTAGAAATACTACAATTGTATACAAATCAGATAAAGCAAGATTTGTAGTTGACACAAACGCTCCTTCTGTTGAATTGACTGTTTCAACAGAAAGTTTTTCTCCTGACGGTGATAACATAGATGATGAGATACAATTTACAGTAGCAGTAAAAGATGAACATTCGTATATTGAGAAAATAGAATTAACAATTCTTACAGGTAATGAAAAGAAAATTTATAAATTTCCGATTGACCTTCTAAGGAAACAAAACGTTTTTGAGCAAATATTAGTTTGGAACGGTAAAGATGAAATTTATAATGAAACAGTGCCTAATGGAGAATATAAACTTAGATGTAGAGTGTTTGATGTTGCGGGTAACAAAATAACTAAGGAGGTTACTTTTAAGGTTTATGTTCCACCTAAGAAACCAGAAAAGGTTATAGAAAAAATTGTAGAAAGACAAGATAAATTGTTTTATATAAAAGGTGCGAAAGTAACATTAGATGAACGAGGTATAATAGTAACATATCAAACTGATGAATTATTTTTGAAACCTTCAGGCGAGATTAATCCTAAATTTTATGATTCACTATCTTCCTTAGCAGAGATTATTAAAGAAAGTTTTTTAAATAAAAAAATATCAATTGAAGGACATACAGATTCTGTAGGTGATGAAGAAGAGAACAGAAAGAAATCATTTATGTATGCATCAACTATATATTCTTACTTTGTTAATACAGTTGGTCTTGAAAAAAATTTGTTTGAAGTAAAAGGCTGGGGTGAACAAAAACCTGTTGCGTCAAATAAATCAAAACTTGGCAGGGCACAAAATCGTCGTGTTGAGATTATAATTTGGAATAAATAAAAGGAGGTTCAAAAATATGGCAGAAGAAAAAGTTGATTTTGAATACAGACAAGTTTCAAAAGGTACAAGTGTACTGATTGTAATTTTAGTTTCAGTTGTTATATCTTTCGTTGTTAGTTTTTTATCATATTTTTTCATATTTCCACAAATTGAATTAAAGTACTTATATGTACGAGTTCCAGATGTTAGAGGTTTGTCTTTAAATGAAGCAAGTAAGAAACTAAAGTCTTCCAAACTTAGATATGAAATTGTTGAACAAGTAGAATCAGATAATACACCAGTTGGCTGTGTTATTTTTCAGCAACCGTTGCCTAAAACTTTGGTAAGAAAAAATACAGAAGTGATGCTTATAGTTTCTAAAGGCGTACCTGTGGTTAAGATTCCGCAGGTAAGCTTAAAACCGTTAGATGAAGTAAAAAAAGTAATTTTGGCGGCTGACCTTGAGATAGGCGAAATAAAGGAAGAGTTTTCAGATACAGTAGAGAAAGGTTTAGTTTTGTCAACAGAACCGAACGAAGGAGTTGAAGTTAAAAAAGGAACAAAGATTAACCTTGTTGTAAGCAAAGGTAAAGCTATAGTGAAGAAAGTAGTAGTACCGAATATTGTTAATAAATCACTTCTTGAAGCAAAAAAAATTTTAGAATCAAAAGGTCTAAAATTAGGTAATGTAAAAAAAGTTTGTGATGAAGATAAAGAGTTTGATATTATAATTTCACAATCACCGCAAGCTGGAAAACTTATTGAACAAGGTAGCAAAGTAGATGTTATTTATAACGCTGAATCTGAGTAAAATTTTGTAGAACCGACGCCCCTATAGCTCAATTGGACAGAGCGGCTGGCTTCGAACCAGATGGCTACAGGTTCGAGTCCTGTTAGGGGCGTTGATTTTTTTAAATGATTTTAAATACAAGTAATTATGAACTATAGAGAATACACTAAGCGAGTAAAAGTTGCAAAAAAATTATGTTGTAGAAATAGCAAAATTGTAAGTAAAGATAATGTTATTCAATTATTAGAGACAGTTATTCGTTCAGGCGACAGGGTCTGTCTTGAAGGAGACAATCAAAAACAAGCTGATTTTCTTGCAAGGAAGTTATTGCAGGTTAATCCAAAGAAAATAAATAACTTGCATTTGGTACAATCTTCAATAGTTTTATCTGAACATATTGGATTGATTAAAAAAGGAATTGTTTCAAAGATAGATTTCGCTTATTCAGGACCTCAAGCAAAAGCAATAGCAGAACTTATAAAATCAAAAAATGTTACGCTCGGGGCTATTCATACTTATATTGAACTTTTCTCACGGTATTTTTTGGACTTAACACCGTCCGTAAGTCTAGTAGTTGCAGATGCATCTGACAAAGAAGGGAATCTATATTTAGGCTATAACAGTGAAGATACACCTACTATAGTTGCAGCAACAAAAAGTAAGTCTGGGATAGTGATAGCACAAGTAAGCAAACTCAAAAAAGTTCTGCCACGTGTTGATATTTCAAAAGATTTTGTAGATTTTATTGTAGTCACAGATGAACCATATTATATTCAACCGTTATTTACACGCGACCCTGCAAAAATAACGGAACAACAGATATTAATGGCAGCCATGGTAATAAAAGGAATTTATCTTCCTTATAAGGTTGTAAGTTTAAACCATGGGATTGGATTTGCAACTGCAGCAATAGAATTGATTTTACCTACTTATGGTGAAAAATTAGGCATTAAAGGTAAATATGTAACACATTGGGTTTTAAATCCTCATCCGACGTTGATCCCTGCTATTGAAAACGGTTTTGTTAAACATATATATTGTTTTGGTAGTGAGCCAGGTATGGAAGAATATATCAAACATAGAAGTGACGTATTTAGTACTGGTCCAGATAGAGTTTTAATGTCAAACAGGTTGTACGCACATCTTGCAGGGTTATATGGCATAGATCTTTTTATTGGTTCAACTTTGCAGATGGACCAGTTCGGTAACTCATCTACTGTAACATTTGATAGAATTCCAGGTTTTGGTGGTGCACCAAATTTAGGTTCAACACCACCTGGTAGACGACATATTACAGAAAGTTTTTCTTTGTGCAAAAGAGAAGATAATTTGTTATCTAAGTTTAATCTTGGTAGTAAACTTGTAGTGCAGATAACACCAACATTGTCGCCTAAAGGTACACCGGTTTTTGTTGAGGAACTTGACGCAGTGAAGTTTTACAAGCAAAAGATTTTACCGTATATACCAGTTATGATTTATTGGGACCAAATTACTCATATTGTAACCGAAAAAGGTATAGCATATTTACATAAATGCAAAGATATTAAAACACGTATGTTGGCAATTTCAGCGGTTGCTGGCGACACGCCTGTAGGTAGAAAAATTACGAGATTGCAAATAAACAAACTTAGGATGGGAAAAATCGTAGCATATCCTGAGGATTTAGGAATTGACATTAAAAAAATATCACGAAATTTGTTGTCAGCAAAAAGTTTTGATGATTTAATCAAGTGGTCATATGGTTTATATTATGTACCAAAGACTATTAGTGAAGGATAACCAAACCTATAGATTTTCTTTGCAACCCTTGACTATAAGCAAAATTTTTTGTATCACATTTTAATATAATAATATAAAAAGTTTAATGATTTATACATCTGAAAAGGGAGGAGGTAAATATGAGAAATCATTTTAAGAGGACCGTAAATTATATAAATATCGTTTTGTTATTACTGACAATAAGTTTTTTTGCTTGTCCTAAAAAGGTTAAACCGCCAGTAACACAAAAAGAAATAACTCCACAGGTTGAACCTACAAAAGAAGTTACAGAAGCGTCAATACGTGGTGATGAATTTATATCAGTTCCTGAACTGAAAAATGTTTATTTTGATTATGATAAATTTGATTTGACTGAAGAATCCAAAAGTATTTTAAGAAAAAATGTTGAGTTTTTGTTAGCAAACCCACAGTATGATATACTCGTTGAAGGACATTGTTGTGAATGTGGAACTAATGACTATAATCTAGCTTTAGGACAAAAACGTGCTTCCACAGTAAGAGAGTATTATATTAGCTTAGGTGTCCCTGCAAACAAAATAGCTACAATTTCATATGGTGAGGAAAAACCAGTTAATAGAAACGCAGGCCCTCCAGATTCACCTCTTTGTAAGTTCAACAGACGTGCCGAAACAAAAGTTAGAACTAAAAAATGATAAAAAATTATGCAGGTTGTTTACTAACCTGTTTTTCTATATCTTTCCTAATTATTTTGTCAGGTTGTATTGCAACAAGTGATGAAGTTGCTTCATTAAAAGAAGAAATTATAACACTTAAAAACGAAATTTCTATTCTTAAACAGAACCAAACTGAGTTAAATTTGCAAATGAAACAACTTAATACTAATCTCCAAATTTATACTGAAAAACTAGAAGAAAGTAAGTATAAAATGTCATTGTTAGCACAACGTATGGATGACGTTCATTCAAGTTTATCACAAAGAATGGATATACTTTCAAGGCAGCTACCAAAAGTGGATATATCCGTTGTACCGTTACCAACAGAACTTTTTAACATTTCATATAATGATTACTCTCGCGGTATGTATGATTTAGCAATACGCGGATTTAAAGATTATCTTGCAAAATATCCAGATAGTGAACTTACAAATCGTGTATACTATTACCTTGCTGATTCTTACTTTGCCAAAAAACAATACTATGAATGTATTAAAATAATAGATGAATATCTTACTAAATATCAAAAAGATGATTACTATGTATCTATGTTGTACCAAAAAGCATTATGTTTACAACATCTTGGTGAAACAAAAAAAGCTGAAGAATTATTTCAGTACATAAAAACTCAATATCCTAACTCAAAGGAAGCTCAAAACCTAAAGACTGAGTAATACTTTTCACCTATGTATGGACAGTATAAGATTAAGAGTTTCATTTCTTATTTCTTGTTTTCTTCATTTTCTGTTGTTATCAGGACTTAAATTTCTCCCTAAACATAAACCTATTGTAATTTCTTTCCCTGTTGAACTCATAAATTTGCCGTCAGAAAAAACTATGATAAAAGACAAAGTCTCACCTCCTTTGATAAAAAAAGATGAAATTGTAATTCCAAAGAAAAAAATGGAGAAGCCAAAAATCAAAGTTAAACAGGAACAAGAACAAGAGAAACCAACACAACCACAGGATACGCAAGTTAGTCCGCAGCAGGCAACAATGCCAAGTTTATCACTTGAAACTGCTAAGTTTCCGTTCAGTTATTATGTTAAACAAATTAGAGAAAAAATTGTAAATAATTGGTTATGGTCACGTAGTTACTCTGGTGAGCTAAAAACAATAGTTTATTTCAGAATTCTTCGCTCTGGAGAAATTGCTGATTTAAAGGTCAAAGAAAGTTCTAATAATAAAACTTATGACAACATTTGTCTTCGTGCAGTAGAAACATCAAAACCATTTCCGCCATTACCTGACGGGTTTAAGGAAGATTACCTGGGTGTATATTTTGAATTTAGATATAAAGATTAAAATGAAAAACATTTTTTGCAAAGGGATACTTGTTATAGTTTTAATGAATCCTATTTTCTGTGGGATAGATGTTTATATTCAAGCAATAAAAACTGGGCAAAGGATAGATGTTGGAATATCAAAGTTTGTCACCAAAGATGTTAAATTGACAAAAGTTGCTTCGGATATCCAACAGGTTGTCAAGAACGATTTGTTATTTACAAGACTGTTTAATGTAATAGAACCGGGTTGGCAATATTTACCTAACAAAATTGTTTCAGAAAGATGGCAGAAATACGGGATTGATGTTGTTATATGTGCTGAAATAACACAAGAAGGTGGTAAATATATTCTCGAAGGAATAATGTATGACATTGCCAACATTGAGAAAATTTATCAAGAAAAGTTCGTAGGTAACGATATACGCTATGTATCACATTTATTTTCTGACCATATCGTACGTGTATTTACAGGTGAATATGGTATAGCAACAACACAAATTGTATTTGTTAACGATATGACCGGTAACAAGGAAATTTATAAAATTGATTATGACGGATATAATCTTCAACAACTTACAAATAATAAAAGTATAAACATCTATCCCAGAGTATCACCTGACGGTAAAAAAATTGTATATACTTCTTATTGTGATCGTAACCCTGATTTATATATTATGGATTCGGATGGTAAAAACCAGCAACCTTTATCTGTTACGCAAGGATTAAACGTTACAGCTAACTGGTCACCTGATGCTACACAATTAATACTTACAATGACGAAAGCAAAACATGCTCCTAATTTGTATATTTTTGATATCAATACAAAAACTACGAAGAGATTAACTTTTGGAGGACAAGTTGACATCTCAGGATATTTCTCGCCTAACGGTCGTGAGATTGTTTTTGTTTCAAACCGTTCAGGTTTACCACAACTTTACATCGCTTCTGTTGATGGAAGCAACGTAAGGAGGTTGCCAACATCAGAATATTCAAGTTCGCCTGTGTGGTCACCAAAAGGTGATAAAATCGCATTTACAATGAGGACAGATAAAGGATTGTTTGACATATTTTTGTACGATATAGCAAAAGGTGATTATTACAGACTGACCTACAGTGAAGGTAGTAACGAAAGTCCGTTTTTTTCTCCAGATGGTAGGTTCATAGTGTTTGTTTCTAACCGAAATCATAGATGGGAATTATACACAATGTTTATTGACGGTTCTAACCAAAGAAGAATAACAGAACTAAAAGGTAACTCTTTTACGCCGTGCTGGGCACCGAGACGCATCTAATTTTCTTGATTTCTGTAATATAAATTTTGTAAAACTGTAAAAGATTTACAATAATAAGACTAAGGAGAAGACCTATGAGAAAAGAACTTTTCAAACTCAGTGTTCTAATAGTTTTTCTAATTATTGGAATAATTTTAGTATCAGACAGTCCTGTATTAAAACAACCTAGGAATAAACATTCAGAAAATATTAGTAGAGATTTAAAATTAACAGGTAGCCTGCAGAGTGCACATGTTATTCAAGAAAGTTTTATAGAAGTGATTGAAAAAGTTAAACCTGCAGTTGTAAGTATAACAACAGTTTATACCTACGAAGTTGAAATACCTGAACTTTATTTTGGAGATCCGTTTGAAGAATTTTTTAGAGAATTCTTTGATTTCCCACAAAGAAGGTATCAACCTAGACAAAGATTTAGACAGTATAAAGCTGAAGGTGGTGGTAGCGGTGTGATAATTTCACCTGATGGATATATTTTAACAAATGAACATGTTATTAAGAACGCGACTGAGATAAAAGTAATTGTTAATGTTGATGGCAAAGAAAAAGAATATAAAGGTAAAGTTATAGGTAAAGATCCACGAACAGATATTGCAGTGATAAAAATACCAGCAAAAAATTTGCCATATGCGAAACTTGGCGATTCTGACAAAGTCCGTATAGGAGAATGGGTTGTTGCGATAGGTTCACCATTTGGGTTAGAACAAACAGTCACAGTTGGTATAGTATCAGCTTTAAGACAAAGAGTACGTGTTGAAGGTAGGGAATACAGAGAGTTTATACAGACAGATGCAGCTATTAATCGTGGTAATTCTGGTGGTCCATTGTGTAATCTACAAGGTGAAGTTATAGGAATAAATACTGCGATTTATGCACCTACAGGCGTGTTTTCAGGAATAGGTTTTGCAATACCTATCAATCAGGCAAAGCAGATCCTTGACACGTTGATAGAAAAAGGTAAAGTTTCGCGTGGCTGGCTAGGTGTTGAAATTGTTGCTGTTGATGAAGCAATAGCTAAACAATTTGGTTTAGAGAAAAAACAAGGTGTGTTAGTTAACCGTGTGTTGAAAGACACACCTGCAGAAAAAGCTGGACTACAACGTGGCGATATAATAATAGCAGTGAAATTTAGAGGTAAAACAGTAGAAGTTAACACTCCGACTGAGTTACAAGATGTAATATTTTCATTACAGCCAAAAGAAAAGGTTGAACTAAAAATTTTCCGTGACGGGAAAGAGCAAAATTTACAAGTTGTATTAGGTGAACTTCCTGAGGAACCTAAGAAAGTTGCGGATGTTACAAAAGAAGAAGAGAAAGTTAAAACCTACAAATGGCTTGGACATAACTTTGTTAACTTAACACAACAGTTGAAAGAAAAACTTGATGTAGATGAAGATATTGAAGGTGTGGTAGTAGAAAAAATAGATTATAATGATAAAGACTTTGAAGATTTGGGTCTTATGGAGTTAGATGTAATTATTTCTGTTAATAGAAACAAAACGAGCAATGTTGACGAATTTAAGAAAGTAGTGAAATCAGTTAATCTTAAAGATGGTGTCGTTTTTGATATAATCCGGAATGGTAGACAGATGTATATTTCTTACATAAAACAATGACAAAAATTTTAATAATAGAAGATGACCTTGAACTGCAGGATTTAATGAGGTTTTCATTTGAACATGCGGGATATTCTGTATACCAAGCTTACAACGGTAAAGAAGGGTTGGAGAGGACAAAAGAGATTTTGCCTGATATCATAATATTAGACGTATTAATGCCAGAAATGAACGGTTTTGAGGTAATAGAAGAACTTAAGAAAGATCCGCAGGTATGTTTGATACCTGTAATTATGTTGACATCGTTGTCACATACACGGGATAAACTTACAGGGATAAAACTTGGTGCTGATGAATATCTTGTTAAACCTGTAGAACCTTACGAACTGATATTTCGTGTAGAACAATTGTTAAAAAATTATTATGAAAACGTTGATGATTTAACAAGATTACCGAGATTAGTTCAGTTTGAAAACAAAATAAAGGAATGCTTGGCAACTGGTAAACACTTTAAGTTAATATATATAGATCTTTGCAATTTCAAAGCATACCAGTTAAAGTTTGGTTTTCAACAAGGAGATAATGTAATCAGATTATTTTCTAGTATACTACGTTCTGCAGTAAAAAATTATGGTGATAGCAAAGATAGCGTGTATAGATTAGAAGCGGATGATTTTGGAATCATCAGTTTTCTTGACGATACAAAAGCACTGATTGGAAATATAACATTACTCTTTGAAGACTTAAAGTACAAAATTTATGATAGTGAAACTTTAAATTTAGGATATTACACATATGGCATTGGTTCTGGAGTTGAGTTAAAATCTGATTTCTTAAGATTAGCGGTAAGTATAATTGATGTTTCTGAAGGTAAATATAAGCATTATGCAGAATTAATAACTTTTGCAAAAGAGTTATTGGCTACCACAAGAGAAAAATGTAAGCAAAACTTTTCTAACTATACTATTTATGGGTAATTTTTATTATTTTTTATTACGATATAAAAAAGAAAAGTACGAGTATAATTACTGCTGAAGCTATACCTGCGGCAAGGATTGAACCAACAGTTATTCCTTTTTTTTCTTTTTTCTGTTGTGTTTTTTCTAATGTTTTAACTTCTTCCTTTGTTAAAGTTTTTACTCGTTCAATTTCGTGCTCAACGAATGTTTCGTTACCATAAGGATCTCTTGAGAGTAATCTTATTTTATTTTTCCCAAGTTTTAAAGTTGTAGCTGCTACAAATTTGCCATCTTGGTCTAGAATTACATCTACATCGTTTATTTTTACTATAGCAGTTGGTTCGGTCTTCCCTGTTATATGAATAACATCTTTATCAGTTTTTGTTATTTGTTGGAGGTCTGTCTCAAGTTTTGGTGGTGTAGCGTCTATAATAAAAATTCTTGGAGGAGTTGGATTTTCAAAACCCAATTCATCAATATAAGACACTTTGTAGTAATATTTACCATCGGGAAGTTGTAATCTTGAAAGATCAAAACTTACAGATTTGTCAGGTTTGATTTCATTTATTTCGTCGTATACAACTTTTTTAAATTCAGGTTCTTTCGCAATTTGTATACGATACTTTCTAATAATATTTCCTACTACTTTAGGTTTTTGTGTTTCTTGCGGTTGAACTTTTCTCTCTGTTTGTTTAATTTCGGGTGTAAAGGATGGTACGATTTGTTTTTCTTCCATTTTTGGTTCAATAAGTTGAAATGAAACAACAGGCGCTGTTTTGCTTAATACGAGTTCGTTCTGTAATGAAAATTTTATATTTTCTGTTTTAATACTTAGTTCTGGTGTAGGAGGCAAAGCTTTTGGTGGTGATGGTGGCAGTAAGGGTTTTACTTCTGTACCAAATCCTTTAGGTACTAAAACTGTCTTACCTTGAGCTGTAACATCTACCGCACCTTCATATACTTCAACTAAGGTTGCTTTATCTTCATCACGAATTTTTGTCCTGAAGTCAGTTTTTGGAAATTTTGGATCAATTCTAGGAGACACTTGTGCTGATTCCGTTATAATTTTTGCTTTAGTTGCACGGACACCACCTTTGTGAAGCGTTACCTCTTCCTGTTTTAGCTCGGGACGTATGGTGATGAATGTGTTTTCATCTATAGATAATATTTCTCCGGAATAAAATCGTATATTAGCACGTGAGTTTTCATAAGTAACTAATGCGTCATCGTTGTAAAGTTCCATATTTATTGTTGTATCTTTCCAGTCTACAGTATCACGTTTTCTGTATTTAACTTGATTGAGTATATAAACCAGATGCGCTGGCCGAAATTTTTCTTTGACAATTACAATAGGTACTTTTAATTTCATACCTGGTAAAGGTGCATATATGTCAGTAGTATCAAGTTTGTTATACTTAAGAATTTCAGGCCATTGTTTTGGATCCTTAAGATAATAATTTGCAATAAACGATAAAGTTTGTCCCTCTTTAACCTCTATTTCTTGAAGCAAATATTCTTTATCTTCAGCTTCTAAAATCTTTTGTGGTTGAGAAAAACAAATATTTATAAAAATGCTGGTTAATAATAAGTGGGCAAGTATAAGATAAAACTTTTTTTTAATCATGATTGTGTTTTTGGCAAAGTAAAGATGAACTTTGCACCATGGCCTACTTCTGATTCAACCCAAATTTTGCCCTTGTGTGCTTCAACTATATACTTACAAATAGTAAGGCCAAGTCCTGTACCACCTTTAGCTTTGTTTTCTACTTGACCAAACTTTTCAAAAATTTTTTCTTGGTAGTTTTTAGGTATACCTTCACCGGTATCTTGTACATAACTTTGAATACTATCGTCAAATTCTTCAATGCCGATTGTTATACTTTTGCCTTCTGGAGTAAATTTTATTGCATTGCCAATAAGGTTTGTGTAAACACGTTCTATAAGTTTTGGGTCTGCTAAAATAAAAATTTCTTCTTTTTGTGGTATAAAAGTTACTTTTAAATTTTTTCTCTCATACAATGGTTGTTGTACTTCAAGTACTGAATTAACTATTTTTACGAGATTAGTCATTTCTAAGTTAAGTTCCATTCTTCCAGCTTCAAGTTTTGCAACATCTAATATGTCGTTGATCATATTTAAAAGTTTAAATGAAGCCCTGTCCATAGTGTCCAACATTTTTTTTTGCTGTTCATTGATAGGTCCTGCTAGGCCATCAGACAAAAGCTTTATAAATCCGCGGATAGAAGTCATTGGATTTCTTAAATCGTGAGTTATAGAGTGGATAAAATCATCTTTCATTTTATCAATTTGTTTCTCTAA
>JANXDG010000046.1 GCA_025059805.1 Endomicrobiia bacterium | reverse complement strand
TATTTATTAACTTTACCGTTTGTTTCTTAACCCAACCTTGAAGTTTATCATTTGGTAGATAAACAGCATAATAATTATCTTTTTCTGCTAAAATAATAACTTTTTTACCTTCGTTAATCGGTACAAACTTTGTAAAAGTTGACTCTTCAGGTGCGGATAACAAATTAGTCATTTCAACAACAATACCTTTCAACTTTTTTTCTGAAAGATATCTGCTGACTGACATTGACAAAAAAATAAATATTCCAATAATGCTTATCCTTTTGACCCATTGTAATATAGGAGAATTTATAAAATTTGACATAATTAAACTTGCAAAAAACAAAAAATTAAAAACAAAAAGTAATAAGAAACTATCGCGCAAGGAAAAAATGTTAATAATATGTTCAAACAAACTATCTTCGTTTGTATTGCCAGTAATTTTTTTTAATAATTCAATGTTATGTGTTATATCCTTATCATAGTAGTCTATTGTTTTTGCCAGTTCATAACAATACCTTGCGTAACCAAGTTTGTTCTGTCTATAATAACAATTTCCGATGTTATACCACACTTCTGCTGAAACTAAATTTTTTTCTTCCAAAACGGTTATTAATTCCATAAATTTTTCTATTGAAGAAGTAAAATTTCCAGTCTTGTAAAGATTAACAGCTTCTTGAAAAATTTCATCATAGCTACAAAATCCAACGGTAACTATAGATATAACTATCGTTACAATACGAAATATTTTATTTATTTTGTAGTTCATATTCAAGTTTTCGTAAAATCTGGATAACTTTAGATTTCCACTCGTCAGTTTTGATACTGTTTATCTGTGTAGGTGCAAAACGATAAAAATTTATCTCTTCCCAAAAATTAATAAATTCCATAAGAACTTCAGAATTTATTTTTCTTTCTAATATTTGTTTTATTTCGTCAATATTTAGAGATTCTTTTGTTTTGTAAAGTTTATTCGCTAAATATTCTGAAACAATGTCGTAAATTTCTGCTACAAACTGTTTACTGTTTTCAGTTTTAATCTTTTTAACTTTACGTATAGCATAAGTTAAAGCTTTTGTCGCACGATACCTGTCTAAATTTTTTTCTAATTTTTTTTGATACGATAAAAAACCTGTTATTCCTAACCAGAATAACGGTGGCAAAAATTGAACTAACAATAAAAAATTATTTTTTGTCTTATTAACAATTGTAAACTTAGTTTTTATATATCTTATATCTTCAAGTTCAAGTTTTGTTTGTTGTTGAATAAATTTTGTCTTAGAATCCTTTTTTATGTCCGTTATTCCTGTTGATACCTGCGGTGAGACTTCAACTTGTAGTTTATCTGAAACTGTAGTTTCATATTGTTTTGTATTTGGATTAAAATATACAAAAGGTATTTGTGGAATTACAAGATTTCCTGCTATTGTAGGTGTTACTGGAACTTTAAAAGTTTTACTGCCTTTTACTAAATAATTTTCTTTTTTTATTTCATATGAACTTACTGGGTCGTATATGGTAAATGTGTTGCCAAATAATTGTTGGATAAATTCTTTGGGTATCATTACTGATTTTATATTACCGACACCAGTAATTTTAATGTTTAAAAAAGTAGTTTCGTTTTGCTGAAGTTTTTGTTTATCAATGCTAACTGATATACGGAAGTTACCAACACTACCATAAAAATCTTTTGGCTGAGGTTTAGGCAATGGAAGAACGTTTACCTCTATAGGTTGAGACCTTAACACTATTTCTTTACCTTGAGAAAAAAATCGTTTAAAAAAATTATCCGAGAAGAAATCATCCACATCAAAATCTTCAATAACACATTTAACACTAGCAGGACCTATCACAAACTTACCAGCAGTTGTTGGGAATAACGCTGTTCTTATTTCAGACACATAATATCGTTGTCCATCTATGACTGTATAATAATTCTTTTGTGGTGGCAAATCTTCTGTTATGAAACCTGTAGTATCAGGAGGCGAATATTGTGGTTGAGACAATAAGTTTATTCTTGTATAAAACCTAAATGTCAAAGTTATCTGTTCATCAACATAAGCCGTTTTTTTATCAACAAATGTTTCTACAAAAAGGTCACGTTGTGTACCTTTGTAAACATCCTTCTGCAGTGGTATCTGTTGTTTTGTTGTAGGTTGAGATTTTTCAACTTTTATTTTGATAGGCTGTGTCTGGTATGTTTTCCCTTGGTATACAACACTTATTGTCGGTATTTCAAATTCTCCTACGCGTTTTGGTACAAGAACGTAACTATAAGTAACTGAAGAATTTACTCGCCCATTAATTATAGATATACTTTGTGACCTTCCTGAAGAATAAATTTGAAAGTCTGGCATCTGTGGGATATTAGGTTGTGGTAGATTTGTCACATCACCTGAAACAACAACTTGTAAATTAATTTGTTCATCTAAGCCAATAATATTTTTATCTACAGAAGCTGAAATGTTAATATCAGCATAGATAAAAGGATTAATAATAAACATTAACGCTAAATATAGCAAAATTTTTGTATCCAGAATTTTCATATGTTTTTCTGTCATTTAGATTCTTGTCACCAATCTTTATCAACAGGTGGCAGTTGTGGTTTCTGTGGTTTTAACGCTTCTTTTAGTTTATCTTTTCCTTGTTGGGATACCATTTCAACTAACCGTTGTACATCTTGTTCACTCATATACTTATTTTTCTGTTGTTTTTCTTGTTGAGATTTCTGCTCATTACCTGTTTTTTTATCCTGTCTATTTTGTTGCTTGTTTTGTCCTTGTGGAGAATTTAGTTCAACTAATGCATATTGAAGGTTATATTTTATATCTTCATCTTTTGGATTTAACTTCAATGCAGAAATATACGCTTCTTTTGCTTTATTTATATCACCAAGTTTTAGATAAGCATTGCCCATGTTAAATAACAATTTTGATTTTAATTCTTTATCCTTTGTTAAACCTAACGATTTTTGATACTCCCTTATTGCCTGTTCATAAGATTGTTGTTTATAAAATGTATTACCTTTATTATAGAAAACTAATGGTGAAGATGGCTTTTTTATCTCAGCAGAATTATATTTTTCTATTGCTTCGTCATACTTTCGTTTTTTAAACAATTTATTACCTTGATTTATATCTCTACCAAATGAACAGAATAATTCACAAAACGGTATCGTCAAATATATAATTAACATAAAAATAAAAATTGGTAGTTTCATAACTTTATTAGTATTTTCTTCGGTACGAATATCTCAATCGCCATAAACAGTAGTATTAGATATACAAAATAATAATATCTGTTTGTATAGAGATTATAAACTTTCGCTTTGAGCTGTGCTTGTTTCAAGTTAGATATTTCGTTGATAATTTGTTCTGCTATACCTGTTTCACCATAGCTGGATGAAAAATATCTACCACCTGTCTCTTCTGCAATTTCATACAAAAGTTTTTCGTTTAACCTGCTTACAACGATATTACCTTGTTTATCCTTTTTGTAGTCAATTATTTTTCCGGTAGAGTCTCTAATAGCTATAGGTTTACCTTCAGGTGTACCCACACCAATTGTGTAAATGATAATACCATCCTGTTTTGCTTGCTGAATGAGTTCTTTAGAATAAGAATCATGGTCTTCACCATCTGTGAAAAGTAACATAACTTTAGTTGAACCTTTATGCTCTTTAAAAACTCTAAGTGTTTCCTCAATCGCAAGACCAATTTTAGTACCTGGATATGGTACAATATCTGTGTCAATTATTGAAACTAAATCTTTAGCTGCTTGAAGATCTACAGTAAATGGACAATGATAAAATGCTATCCCAGCAAAAGTTATTATTCCAACACGGTGAGTTTCTGTCTTGTTAAGTAGATGTTCTATTGTGCGTTTAGCGAATTGAAGTCTGTTAGGAACAACATCTTCAGTAAGCATACTTTTTGAAACATCAATTGCTATGATAATATCAACACCATAAGTTTTTACCTCTTGTGGTCTTAATCCCCACTGGGGACCACTTAAAGAAAAAAGGAAAAGTATAAAGATCAAAAAATACAATAAAAGAGTAATTTTTTGCAACTTCAGTAACCCAGGGAAAATAACTTTGCTAATTTGTGTAATAGAAAAAATTCTTAAGATAAGGTTTTTGTATTTTTTATATACTAACACAGCCGAAATAATAAAAATAGGTATTGCAACAATAAGTAAATATATCCAAAAAATATGAGCAAATTTCATTGTTTACTAAGGCAAACTTAAAAAGATTATCCTTTCAAGTAAAATTCGTGCAAGAAAAGCAAAAAAAGCTGTTACAAGTAAACCTTGATGTAGATATTTATACTCTTTATATTCGTGAACTTTAACTTCTTTTTTCTCTAATTTGTCAATATCTTTAAATACAGCAAACATTTTTTCTTTTGAAGTAACATTGTAATATTTCCCACCGGTAATCTCTGCAATTTGTATTAAAGTTGGTTCGTCAAGGTCTTGTGGTAAATAAACTTTCCTTTTACCCCAAAATGGATCGTCTATAATATATGGTGATTTTCCACCTGTAGTGCCACAACCTATCGTATAAATTTTTATCCCGACAGAAGCAGCAGCTTTTGCTGCAGTGATTGGATCTACACTGCCCATATTGTTTCTACCATCTGTTAGCAAAATTATAATTTTAGATTTAGCTTCATGTTTTAGTCTTGATATACAAGTAATTATAGCATCACCTATCGCTGTACCATCAAGTTTTATCATCCCTATTCTTGAATTATCAAGGAAACGTATCACAGTTTCCGTATCTGTAGTTAAAGGACAGGCTAATATTGGCACACCACTAAAAACAACTATACCAATTCTATCATCCTTTCTTGCTTTAACAAAATCTTTTGCAGCAGCTACCGCAACTTCAAAACGTGTTTTAGGTTCGTAATCTAAAGCTAACATACTTGTTGATGCATCTAAACATAACATTATGTCAACTACATTTTTTGTTTCTTCTTTTGATACGATTCCTTTTCTTGGACCCGCTGCAGATATTATAAGTAACATCAAACTTACAGTTGAAAGAATAGAAAGAATTTTACGGAAATCTAAATTTTGTTTTTGCTGACTAATATTATTAAGAATGTCAGTATTAGAGAATTTGATTCTCACTATATTTTTTTTATTTACTAACCACCACCAAACAATAGGTAAAAATAAAAGTAACATTAAAACATATGGCCTTTCGAAATTCATAAATCAAATCCGTACCTAAATCTTTAACATTACAAGTTTTTTTGCTGTTTCAAAATCTGACTTAATTTGTTGTTGATCTGGTATATACTTTGCAAACTTTGCAAGGTCACCATTTTCAAGGAAAGATTTTAGTTCAAGGTTGTATTTTTTTTCTACTTTCTTTTTTAATGCATTATATAATTCTCCAGTAGTAAGTTCCAATGCGTTAACATCATATTTTTTTTCAATATACCAGCGAACAATAGATGTAAGTTCTAAATAAAACTGTTTTATTAACCCTTGCTGAATATAGTTTTTCTCCCATAGTTCTTCAAGTTGTCTTAATGCGGTTTCAGTTAAGTTAATTTGTTGTTGAGTAAGTTCAGTAGGTTTAGGCTGTGTTTTATACTGATGATAAACCCATAACAACACACCAGCAAATATAAATAACAACAAAAAAATCCATAAATAACTTCTTATCCATATTTGACCTTTTATGTCAATTATTTCACCATCAAAAATTTTATCCTTTGGTTTAGGATATGGACTAACTTCTACTTCAACTTGTGGTAGTTTTAAAGAAAAATTTTCGCCTGTTTCTTTGTTAACACAAGGAATCTGAATTTCGCCAATTGTTATTTTGCCTAAATTTATAGGGATTAAATTGAAAATATATTCTTGTGTAATCTTTTTTGTTATAAAATTTCTTTTTTTGTGAATTTTCGAGCTAATCAAAACAAAATTTTCTATCCCAGTTGTGCCTTTAAGAACATTATAAATATCAAAGTTACCAAGTTCTAAATTACCTCTGTGTGTGACAACAATTTTATAGTAAAGAGTGTCACCAAGATAAACTTTATTTTTATTAACATAATTTTGTGTTTTGACCTGTGAAAATGTATATCTTGTAAAGAGTAAAAAAGTGCATAATAATATAGAAACTCTGGTTTTTCTCATTAGAATACCAAGGACAAGTCTATTATGAGAAAAGATATTAGCTACCTAATCTTAACCGTTTTTCTCTTTTATAAAAAAATTTTAACAAAGTTTCAATATACGGTTTGTCCGTATAGATATCAATTAAATCAATATTATATTTCTTTGAAATGTTATCTAAGTAACCACGATAGGTATTTATCTCACTTAGATATTTTTCGCGAAGTGATTTACTAATAAAGTTTATACCTATAGTTTTTCCAGTTTCAATATCTTCATATTCAGAGTAAAACGGTAATAATTCTGGAAGTTTAGTTTCTAATGGATCAGTAATACGTAACAATATCAAATCATGTTTTTTTGCAACTATTTTTAAAGATTTTTCATATCCAGTATCTTTGAAATCAGAAAAAAGAAAAACAATAGATTTTTTCTTCTGTGCTCTGTAAAAATATTGAAGTGCAGAATTAATATTTGTCGTTTTATTTTTTGGATTATAATATAAAATCTCACGTATTATTCTTAAAACATGTTTTAAACTTTTTTTTGCTGGAATATAGAGTTCTGGCTGGTTTGTAAAAATTATAGCACCAACCTTATCGTTATTTTTTAATGCTGAGAAAGCTATTATTGAAGCAATTTCCGCAGTTATTTCAGACTTTGATTTCTCCTTGGAACCAAAAAGTTGTGACCCGCTCATATCAAGCAGTAACATTATTGTAAGTTCACGTTCTTCAGCATATTTTTTAACAAATAGTTTAGCATATCGTGCTGTAACGTTCCAATCAATACTTCTAACATCATCACCAGGGATATACTCTCTTACTTCCTCAAACTCAATACCTCTACCTTTAAAAACACTTAAGTATTGCCCAGCAAAGATTTCATTTACGATTTTGTTTGTTTTTACTTCTATTCTGCGAATATGTTTGATAATTTCTTTTGGTATCATAATTTAATCCAGTCTAAGTGTAATTGACCTCGTTTAATATCCACATAATTCTTATATGTCCATACTATTGAATAGATTTTATTGTCTAGTGCACATATATATTGTTTTGCAGAATCATTTTTAACATTATATAAAACTTTAAGTTTTTTATTATCCAAGTCAAAATAGTTTCGGACATAAAGTACAAGGTTAAAAACTTCAATTACGTTTGATTGTTGATAACTTTCTAATTTAATGTTTTCACCTAAAGCATTTTTTGCTGCAGTGATACCTGAGTATAACGCATTAATAAAATTTGGGTAATATTTATTACCAAACTTTGTTGCATCACCGCAGAGATAAATATCATTATAGTTCGTCCTACAATATTCATCAACTTTGACTTTATTAAGTATCGTATTCGGTGTAACACCCATTGCAAAAATTAGAAGATCAGTAGAAAATTCTTTGTCATTACTTAACGTTGTTACTATTTTTTGCTGTTTAAAGTTTAATTTTCTAATTGTAGTGTTAAAAAAGAAGCTAACATTGACAGCGCGAAGTTTTAAAAAATATCTTATTTCTTGCATTATATCACGAGCAACATTTTTTACAAGTAGTGACGGTAAAACCCATCCATTTTTTTCAATAACTACAACTTGTTTCTCAGGATAATTTGTAACTATACCATCAAGTAGTTCAACACCTACAGCGCCACAACCAACAATTGTTATATGTTTTGCTTGTTTGATTTTAACTTTAATTTTTTCAGCATCCTCAATTGTACGGATACAAAAGATGTTATCAGCTAGTTTTGGAAGTTTTATCTTTGGCAAGATAGGTGTAGCACCTGAGCAAATTAACAGTTTTTCGTAAGAGAACCGCTTATTATTTCGTGTAATTACTATTTTGTTTTTTACATCAACATATATTACTTCTTCAGCAAGTGTTATGTTTAACCTATCGGTTAACTCATTTGAGTAAAGGATTTTGTTACCGTCTACTGCATCAAAAATATAATCTATCAAATAAATTCTGTTATACAGTTTGGTTTCTTTTGTGATAACTACTAATTCATCTTCGGCAATTCCAGAGTTTAAGATATACTTTGCTGCGTTTATACCTGCTGGGCCACTGCCGATAATAACAAATTTATACTTTTGCATTATTTTAAACTATTTTAATTTTTTGACAAGTTTAGCAATCATCTTGCCATATGCACGACATTGTCGTTCAACTCTTGCATCAGGCCGACCAATACTTACAGGACCATAGTGGTCACCTTGTGATGTCCCTTTTACAATCATTCCGTGTATCAACATTGCTTGGATTATTGACATAATAGTTGTTTCATTACCACCACCAATGTTTGCAGAAGACGAAAACGCACCTCCTACCTTACCCTCAAGTGAACCATGAAACGCTACAGAGTCGTCTAAAAGTTTTTTAATTTGATATGCAGGAAGACCATAATAAGTAGGTGAACCAATGATTATCCCGTCGTAATCAAGAAGTTCTTTTACATTTGTATCTTCAACATTTTTAACCACAACATCAACTTTTTCTTCTTTCACACTTTCAGCAATAAGTTCCGCCATCTTTTTAGTATTACCTGTTTCTGAATAATAAATAATTATAATTTTGCTCATAAGCAGCTTCTCCTTTTATGGTATAAGGTTTAAATGTTTACAAAAATTATTCTACAAAATAAATAAATGTTTATCAATGAGATGAACGAAGTAGAGCAATAATGTTTTTTTATTACAAAAACAAAGTTTGGGTGACTATCACAAAATTCCCGTGTGGCAGGAAATGGAATACTCTTATAAATAATTTTTAAAATTAAGAACTAAAAAAATTTCAATTGTTAGTTCTTTTTAGCTTTTTTGATAATTTTGATTAAAACCTCACCCCTAAAGACAAGCGGTTAGTATGTGAGAGATACATTGAAGGTATGTATGAATAACTTAAATCAAAACTTTTCATTGTCAAACTTATACCTACAGCATACATCGCCTCATCCGCTAACCTATATCCCAAAAATATACTAACTGGCATCTTACCAAACTCTACACCAAAAGATGGTACTACCCTTCCTTCTTCAACTATATAAGGTGCATCACAACCAACTGAAACAAAATAATCACCAGCAAACCTTTGTATAAAACCTAAACCTAACCATACTGAGATAGGCAACTTCTCTTGTTTCTCTACAAACTTCGTTGTTGTACCTAAATTCTGTCCTGCTAACGATACAATAAGACTATCCATTAAATAATACAACACACCAACATCTACCGCATACGCATACGCTGTCTTCAACTCCGCTATTTTTGATGTACCAACCTTAATCGTCCCACCTAACGAAAGTTTATCACTAACAAACCTACCATAAGATACTAACCCAACTATGTCATCCTGTACAGTAACCTCCCTCTCTTTCTCTACACCTCCCTCAATATAATAAAGTTTCTCCTTGCCAGCATTGTAGTTTAACACCCCTACACATAAACCTTGATTGTTAAC
>JANXDG010000033.1 GCA_025059805.1 Endomicrobiia bacterium | reverse complement strand
ATTACTCATATCTTAATGCGTCAACAGGGGTAAGTTGTGAAGCTTTTCTTGCGGGCCAGATACCAAAGATAAGTCCTACTACTACTGAAAAAGTGAATGCTAAGATTATTGATGATAATACAATTTTTGTGTTCCATTTTGCTAAAGTAGAAAGTAAAATAGATATTCCACAACCTAACATAATTCCCAATATACCTCCAAGTATACAGATGAAAATTGATTCTATCATAAACTGACATAAAATGTCTATGTTATTAGCACCGATAGCTTTTCTTATACCAATTTCTTTTGTTCTTTCAGTTACAGACACAAGCATAATGTTCATAATACCAATTCCGCCAACTAACAAACTTACAAATGCAATACTACCTAACAAAAATGAGAAAGTTTTTGTTGTTTCAGTAATTGTTTGTTGTATCTCAGCAGCATTGTGAACATCAATAAGTTCTGTTTTTGTCTCAGGCAACCTGTGTAATTTTAACAAAAGCTTTTTTATTTTTTCACCAGTTTCGTCTAAATCAAAACCTTCTTTGACTTTTATATTTAAATCACTAATAAAGTTTGTACCGAACAACCTAAACATTGCTGTCGTATAAGGAATAACGATTTTATCATCTTCATTCCTCCAACCAGTCATACCACGTTTTGGTAAAATACCAATAATTTGGAAATCAATCCTGTTGACTTTTATAAATTCACCGATAGGATCTTGCTCACCGAAAAGTTGTCTTACAACTTCTTCACCAACAAGTAGTACTTTTGACCTTGTGTTAACTTCTTCTTCAGTAAAAAATCGTCCTTTTTGTGGAAAAGTATTTCTTAAAAACTGATATTCAGATGAGACACCTTCAACACGTGTGTTCCAATTTTTGTTCCTATAAACGAGTTGTGCTCTACCTTGAACGATTGGGGAGACAGTTTCTACTTCATTGATATTTTTTACTGTCTTAAAATCTTCAAGTGTCATTCCACGGATTACGCTTGATTCTGTTGCAACACCGCCTGTTCTGCCCGCTGCAGGATGTACAATTAACAAGTTTGAACCTAAGGACGAAATTTGTTTTTTAACTTGTTCTTGTGCACCTTGACCTAAAGATAACATTGAGATTAGACTTGCAACACCAACAACCACTCCTAATACTGATAGGAATGTTCGTGTTTTGTTAGAAAATAAAGATTTTTGTGCTTCAATAAAATAATCTTGTAATTTTGAAATATTGAAAACTTGTGCTTTTGGTAGTTCTATATTGGTTCTTCTTGTTATTGATCCGTGGATCAACATTTTGGTATGTACCTGTGAATTTTGTAATTCATCGCTAACAATTTTACCGTCTTTAAGTTTTATAATTCTTTTCGCAGCGGATGCAAGCTCTGGTTCATGTGTTACCATTATTATTGTAATTCCTTGCGAGTTAAGTTTTTTAAAGATTTCGATAATCTCAGAGGCGGATTTACTATCAAGGTTGCCAGTTGGTTCATCAGCAAGAAGTACATAAGGACTGTTTACTAAAGCGCGGGCAATTGCAACTCGTTGTTGTTGTCCTCCCGAAAGTTCTAAAGGTTTATGATATAATCTTTCTGCGAGCCCAAGTTGTGTTAATAAATTGACTGCTTTTTGTTTATTTTCTTGTTTTAGATGGTTATTAATATCTGAATAAATCAAAGGAAGTAAGACATTTTCTGTAGCGTTTATTTTGGAAAGTAAATTATAATTTTGGAACACGAAACCAAAGAATTTGTTTCTTAAAACAGCAAGTTGTTTATCTTGAAGATTTGAAATGTCGTTATCAAAAAGAAAGTATTTACCTGCTGTGGGTTTATCCAAAATTCCTAATAGATAAAGTAATGTAGATTTGCCACTACCTGATGGTCCCATTATGGACACAAATTCGCCTTGATGAATTGATATTGATATATCATCCAATGCGGTAACTTCAACAGTGCCTATTTTATAAATTTTTTTGACTTTTTCTAATCTTATTATTTCCATAGTTTTATCTTCTAAAAAATGCAGACATTGGGTTTGGCCTGCGAGTTCGTGTTGGATTAGAGGAAGATTTAAAACTTGTTTGTGGGATTAATACAATATCTCCCTCGGTTAAGCCAGATGTTATTTCTGTATTTTTCCCGTTTGACATACCAGTTTCTATTTGTTGTTTTATAACTCGTTTTCCTTTTTTAGTTAATACATATTTTTCCTTTCCTGTATCTTGAATAGCAGAGGTTGGCAAGATTAATATGTCTTTTTTTTCTTCAGCAATAATTTCTATTGTTGCTGTCATTCCAGAACGTAAAATTGAAGAAATAGAAATTTGCGGTTTTGATTTTTCTTTCTGTTGTAAAGTTTCTTTTTTATTTTTTCTTTGCCTGATGAAATGAAACTCTTTTGGTACTCCTGGTTTGTGCGTTGCTAAAATAGGTTTGATTTTTAATTCATATACGGTAACATTGTTTATTAAAGTTGACTCGTACGCAATATGTTCTACTTTTCCTAAAAAACTTACATCTGGGTACGCGTCTAATGAACAGTTCACAAGTTGGTTTAGCTTTACATATCTTAAATCTGTTTCGTCAACATATGCTTTTATTATTAGTTCGTCTGCCATAACTACGATATGGTCTGCTGTGGTGACAGTTTGTCCAGGTTCTTTGTCACGGACGATAATAAAACCATCAAGCGGTGCAATGATAGGTGTGGGTTTATAAATTTCTTGCCATTTCTTGTATTCTTGTTCACCCTGAGATTTTGCAATGTCTAACAATGCAGCACGTTCTTGTGAACTCAACCATGCGATAATTTGTCCTTTTTTAACCTTTTCACCTTCAGAAACCAAAATGTCTTCAATTCTTCCAGCGATTTGTGGCCTTATCGCGAGACGATTTCTCGGTTCTATTGTTCCACTTATACGGAATGTAGAGATAATGTCTCCCTTTACAACTTCTATTTCTTTAAATTGTGGCTTGGATGAAAGTTTTTTGTTAAGTAATACAAAAATTCCTAATAACACTAGTATTGAAGTTATAACAATAATTTTTTTCTTCATACAATTTCTCCTTGCAGTCTTAAGACGCTTTTTATTTAATTTCTTCAAATATAGCCAAAAACTTTCTTAAGTTTATTTCAGCAATGATTAACTCTTTTTTGAGATTGAGTAAATTCTTTTGTGAGTTAATAAAACTATCTTCGGTTTGATACCAGTCATAGTAAGTAGCAAGACCATTCGCGTATTTTACTGATATTATTTCAGCTTGTTTTTCTAACGCCTGCAGGTACTTTTCTTTCACATTAATAGATTCTTTTAAATCAAGGAAATCATTTTGTAAAGATAAAAGGTTATACCTAAGAGTTAACTTTGTGTCATAGAGGTCAATTTCAGCAGTTTTAATGTTTATGTTTGCAATTTTTAAATCGTTTATGTCCTTTAACCCGTTGAAAATATTATAACTTGTTCTGAGGCCTAAAGATAAGTTCCATCTATTTGCTTCTGGAATTGGTTTTGTATCAATTAGTCCATATCCTGCAGATACTGAAATTGTAGGGTAAAAATTGCTTTTTGTAATCTTAGTTTGAATTTTCGCTTTAGCAAGTTGGTATTGTTTGATTCTATACTCAGGAATGGATGCAATTTGTGTTTCAACATCTTTTAGTATTAGTTTATTAATATCTTCGGTTAGGCCAAAATTTGTATTTACTTTTATCTCTACAAAATTTTCCCTACCAATAGTTTTTAGAAGTTCTCTTACTGCTTGTTGAAAATTTCTTTTTGCTTTTCTTAATTCATACTCTGCCTGCATCATATCAGCTTCTACACGGAGTAATGAGCCAATATCTTCTCTGCCAGATTCATATTTAAGTTTTACAAGTTCATAATTTTGTTTCCTTCTGCGAAGAATTTTCTCTGCTAAATTAACTAATTCTTGTGCATAATATACATTGATGAATTTTTCTTTAAGTTCAGCAATAAGATTTGCTAAAATTCTTTTATAATTTTCTTGCATAATTTGTAGTTCAACAATTTGTAACCTTAAGTTGTTTATTCTTGAGAAACCAGAGAATAATGTTAAACCTAACGAAAGATTATAAGAATAATTAGTTTCAGATTCAAAATTTTCTTGATAGTTTTTCCCGACAGTAGCACCTAACGAAATTTGTGGATAAAACTCACTTCTTGCTTGTTCAAGTTTTAATTTTGTTTGTTGCAAGTTTAACTCTACTTGTTTTAACTGAGGATTGGATTGCATAGATTCTTTTAAAACATCATTCCAGGATAAGATCTCTGCCGAGAATAGAGGAGAAACTAAAGTAAATATAACCAACAAAATAATAAATTTTTGCATAACATAAAAATTTTAGATTTCTTTTTCAGGTAATCCAAGTTCTTGTGGGAGGATAGGCGGCGTAAAGTTTTCATCTGGAAATTTACCTCTTTCAGGTTCAAACTCTGGTGGTGTTGATGGGATATGTGGGGTGCATTTTTTCCATTTATGTTGGTGTTTAATTTTATTTTTACACTTTTTCCCAAACACTTCTCTTAATCTTTTATTAAACTTTTTTCTTTCCTCGGTTAACTTCTGTTGTTCTTCCTTTGTCATCACATTGTCAGACCAGATTTTTTCTTCTAACTGCAGGAGTTCTTTATGTTGTTTTTTAAGTTCGTCAGCGTCGTTTTTTGTGATTTTTTTATCTTTTAATAGTTTATCAATTTTTTCGTTAAAAAATTTTTCTTTTTCTTGAATAGTTTTTTCTTCAGCATAATATTCACTTGCTTTATCCATCACTGTTCTTATTTTTTCTCTTAACGCTTTTTCTTTTTGGGAAAGATTTTGTTGTTCCTCTTTTGTAAGTTTGTCATCTGACCAGACCTGTTCACGATAAAGTTTAACATCATTAATAGCGTCAAGCAGTTCTTTTTCTTCTTGTTCTGTGATAACACCATCTTCTTTTAGTTTGTTAATCTTTTTCTCAAAAAATTCAGTTTTGGTTTTACTTTCGCAACATCTGCATTGGTGTTTTTGCCAAAGCGGTTTATCTTTGTATTGTGCGTGAATATGAATAGAAAAGAAGCCAAAGAAAGATAGAATAAGTATGGCAGTTTTGTGTTTCATATTTCTTGTCCTCCGTGGATTTAAAAAATTTAACCTAAGATTGTTGTATCTGTTTCTATGTAATTATTGCTAAGTAAAAATTCAAACATTGTGATATCAATATCTTCTTCTGGATACAGTTCGTATGTGTATAAATCAATTTTTTTAGCACAGGGACGTATTACAACAAGCGATGCTACAAGGATAAACATTACACCTAATATAGGGACCAAAATTTTTTTGAAATATGTGACTAAAACATTTTGAGCGACAGGTTGTTGGTTTGATAACAATCTTAAGTTTGCATATAGTTTCGTTTCAGATGTTTTAGAAAACTCAACCTTATCATAAGATTTTTCAGCAGCAGTATATAGTTTTGACAAAATGGTAAAAAACGAGCTGCAGTTTTTGCAAATTTTTATATGCGAAAATATTGAAGATTCATCATCTTGTGTAATTTGCTCGCGGTCAAAAAATTTTGAGATAAGATGTTGTATTTTTTTACAATTCATTTCTGCCTCCCATTTCATTATATATAGACAACAATTTTTTTAAAAACTTGCGGGTAGAAAAACGGAAAATTGGTATGGTTTAATATTTATAAAACCTATTGGTTTTTTAACCAGAAACCGACCCCGCGTCGGCCTAGCGGTTCACTAGAAGCCAAGTTGTGAGATAAAATCAGTTTTCTTTGTCCATTTTTCTTTTACTTTTACATATAAGGAGAGATATACTGGTTTGTTAACAAGTTGTTCAATTTCAACTCGTGCTTGTGTTCCTATTTGTTTGATTTTTTTACCGTTTTCACCTATGATGATTGCTTTATGATTTTCCCGTTCTACAATTATGTATGCTTCAATGATTAACTTATTTTTATCAACATCGCCAGGTTTGATCTCTTCAATGATAACAGCAGTAGATTTTGGTATTTCCTGATATATATTTTGGAAAATTTTTTCACGGATAATCTCACTTATGTGTAGTTTAATTGGTAATTTAAACGCATCTTCATCTTCAAAAAGTTTTTCTTGTAAAGGTAAGTATTTGATAATTGTGTCAAGCAGCAATTCTATTCCGGTATTGTTTAAAGCACTTATTGGTATTACATCTTTAAAAAATTTAAGTTCTTCTTTAATGGTATTACATAAATTGTCAACTTTGGATTTATCTTTTACTAAATCAATTTTGTTTATTATGCATAAGACATTGACTTTTTCAAGATTTTTGTTGTTCTCATTAAGAATAGATTCAAATTTTTTTAAAATTTCACGGTCGTATTCTAATAAACCGTCAGTTGCGTTAACCATAAAAAGGATAACATCAGCGTCAACAATAGAATTGTACGCGTAGATGTACATTCTTTTTTCTAATTCGTTTTTAGGATCATAAATACCAGGAGTGTCAAAAAATATAATTTGTGCGTTTGGTAAATTTTTTATTCCTGCAATTGTAAATCTTGTAGTACCAGCAATGGGGGATACGATTGCAACTTTTTTCCCTAGAATTAAATTTAACAGAGTTGACTTGCCAACATTTGGTTTACCAATTATTGTTACATAACCAGATTTGAAGTTTGTGTTCATAAAACAATTAAAGTTCAATATTAAACTTTTTTGCCAGCCCTTTGTCTTGTATTATAAATTTCCTAATATTTTGTTTAGCACGGAACAATAAAGATTCTACAGAAGAAACTGTAGTGTTTAATATTGTAGCAATTTGTTTATACGACATTTTTTCGTATAGGGCAAGATGTAATACCAATTTTTGTTTCTCTGGAAGACGGTTTATGAGATTTAATACTAAATTTTTTATTTCTTGTTGAGAATCTTCATAGATAATAATGTTTTCTAAATTCTCATTATGAGGAATATCTTTCTCAAGTTCTTCAATTGGAACGATGTTTAATCTTTTAACATTTCTTAAATGTTTGGATTTTAAAAAATTTTTTGTAAGATTTATCGCAATACGATAGATATATGTTTCAACAGATGATTTAAACTTAAAGTTTTTAATGTTATTAAAAAATTTTAGGAAAGTTTCAATCACAATTTCTTCCGCATCTTGAAGCGTGATACGATTTTTCCCAAAATTGTAAATAAATGATAGAAGTTGATCTTTATACTTATTCACAAGAAGTTCTATAAGAAAATTTTTTTCTTGCAGAGAAATTTCTGTAGATTGTAATTTTTTAACAATTTCTTCGTCAGTATATTGAGTGTAGTTCATAAAAAATTTTTATAAAATATACATAATAGTTTCAATAAAACTACTCGTATTGTTGAAAAAAAGAAAAAATTTTTTGTAATAAAAAACTTATTAGTAAAAATATGAACATAACCGACTGGCAGAAGTATATAATTTATATTATAGACCTAGCTGTGGTTCTTTATGCATTTTATAGGTTTATATCTTTTATTCGTGGGACAAAAGCGATAAACATATTCTGGGGATTGTTGATAATTGCACTGTTTACATTGATAGCGAACAGATTGAATTTACCGTTGACATCGTGGCTACTTAAACAATTCTGGCTTGCTGGTATTATAGTTTTAGCGATAGTGTTTCAGCCTGAACTGAGAAATGTTTTGTCAGAATTACCTTTAAGGAGAAGAAAAATAATCTCAATAGTTGCAATTGAAGAGATTATTTCTGCAGTAAGAGAACTTGCGCAAAATAAACACGGCGCGCTAATTGTTATAGAGCGCAATGTGGGATTGAAAGAATATACTAAAACAGGTGTTATCCTTAATGCTGATGTTACAAAAGAGTTGTTACTAAGTATTTTTTATCCTAAAAGTTCATTACATGATGGCGCAGTAATAATTTCTAAAGACAAAATTTTTGCTGCAAAGTGTATCCTACCATTGTCTGAAGAAAAATATTGTGAGAATTACGGTACGAGACATCGTGCAGGTGCTGGTATTGCACAGTCAAGCGATGCTATTGCAATAATTGTCTCCGAAGAAAAAGGAACGATTTCGTTGGCAGTAAATAAAGAATTTTATTATGATATACAAATTGAAAAATTGAGAGAACTGTTGTCTAAATATTTAAGGAATATAACATTTTAAACTTTACTTTTGAGGTGGGTGTAACTATGCCTAACAGAAAAGAAACAGAAGAGATTAAACAGAACCAAGTTAAACAAAAACAAGTTGATACTGAATATGATGCTTCAAAAATAAAAGTTTTAGAAGGGCTTGAAGCTGTACGGAAACGTCCTGCAATGTATATCGGTTCTACTGGTTCTGCAGGATTACACCATCTTGTGTACGAAGTTGTAGATAATTCAATTGATGAAGCATTAGCAGGATATTGTAAAAACATTGATGTCATATTGCATGATGATGGTTCTGTCTCAGTGAAAGACGATGGTAGAGGTATACCAGTTGATCCTATGCGTGGAACAAAAGATCCAAAGATAGAAGGGAAGTCAGCACTAGAGGTTGTTTTGACAGTTCTGCATGCAGGTGGTAAGTTTGACCGTAAAGTTTATCAAGTTTCAGGTGGGTTACATGGTGTTGGTGTATCAGTAGTGAATGCGTTATCTGAATGGCTTATTGCTGAAAGTTATAGAAATGGAAAAATATATCAACAAAAATATAACCGTGGTATACCCGAAGGTCCAGTAAAAGTAGTAGGAGAAACTGACACTACCGGTACGAAGATTAGATTTCTTCCGGACAATGAAATTTTTTCAACGACAAAGTTTTCTTTTGACATCTTAGCGAATAGGTTAAGAGAATTAGCATTTCTAAATCCTGGTGTAAGAATTACACTTATAGATGAACGCGAAGAAGAAAAAGAAAAAATCTTTAAATACGATGGTGGAATAAAAGAGTTTGTAAAGTTTTTAAATAAAAACGAGGATGTGTTACATCCTGAGCCGATATATATTAACAAAAAATATGAAGATATTATGATAGAAGCTGCGATTCAATACAATGACGGATATGACGAACGTGAGTATACTTTTGTAAACACTATTCATACTACTGAAGGTGGGACACATCTAACTGGATTTAGGTCTGCGCTTACACGGGTAATAAATGATTATATAAAAAAACATGATTTGATGAAAGGTAAAGAGTTTAACATCACTGGTGATGATGCACGAGAAGGATTAACGATGGTTTTGTCAATTAAACTACCGAATCCACAGTTTGAAGGACAAACAAAAACAAAACTTGGCAACTCAGAAGTTGAAGGTATAGTAAAATCTGTAATAGGTGACGCATTGGCAACTTATTTTGAAGAAAATCCACAAGTTGCACAAAGAATATGTCAAAAAGCAATTTCTGCAGGGGAAGCACGTGAAGCTGCACGTAAAGCAAGGGAACTTGTCCGTAAGAAAAGTTTGCTTGAAACTGCTACTTTACCTGGTAAACTTGCGGATTGTTCTGAATCAGACCCAAGCAGATGCGAGTTGTTTATAGTTGAAGGTGATTCAGCGGGCGGTTCTGCAAAACAAGCACGAGACAGGACATTTCAAGCTGTCTTACCTTTGAAGGGTAAAATAATAAATGTTGAGAAAGCAAGGATTACTAAAGTTTTAAGTAACGATGAAATAAGAACTTTAGTTACTGCTATAGGTGGTGGGATAGGTAAAGATGAGTTTAACATTGAGAAAGTTAGATATCATAAAATTATAATAATGACAGATGCGGATGTTGACGGTGCACATATTAGGACTTTATTATTAACATTTTTTTATCGTCAGATGTTACCGTTGATTGAACATGGCTATGTTTATATTGCTTGTCCGCCACTGTATAAGGTAAAGAAAGACAAGAAAGAATTTTATGTTGATACTGAACAGGAATTACAAGATATGTTACTTAAAGAAGTATCTGAACATATTACTTTGAAGTATGATAATAAAACAATGTCAGTACAGCAAAGTAAAGAAATTTATGATTTACTTAAAATTATCCTAAACACTAATATTTTGTTGACAAGATTGAAGAATAAAGAAGTGACAATGCAAGAATTTCTTGAGTTTTATAAAAAAGGAAAGTTTCCAATTAGTGTTGTAACATATAATAAACAGAAAAAGTTTATTTTTACCGAGAAAGAATATAGAGAGACAAGGGACCAATTTTTAAAATCTCAAGAAGGAACTGAAGTTGAAATTCTTTATTATTTTAAAGAACTCTGGGAGTTTGAATCGTTACAAAAATATATTTCAAAACTTGAGAAACTAAGTTTAGTAAATCTTTTAGAAACAAATGAGAAGCCAGTGCTTACTCTGACAACTGATAAGAAGGAAGAATATAAAATAAAAGATATTATAGAATTTGCAAATATAATCAATGAAATTTCAAAATCTGGGTTTGAAATTCAGAGATATAAAGGTTTAGGTGAGATGAACCCTGAACAGTTGTGGGAAACAACGATGAATCCTAAAACAAGGAAATTGCTTAAGGTTGAACTTGAAGATGCGTACGAAGCAGACAGAATTTTCTCAACACTTATGGGAGAAAAAGTTGAACCAAGGAGAGCTTTCATAGAATCCCATGCCTTAGAGGTTAAAAACTTAGATATATAGGAGGGTGAAGATGAACGCTGTAAAAAAACCTAAAATACAAAAAGTTAAAGCTAGGGAAATTTTAGATTCTCGTGGTAACCCAACAGTTGAAGTTGATGTAATACTGTCTGATGGAACTTTAGGTAGAGCACAGGTACCTTCAGGTGCATCAACTGGTGAAAATGAAGCGTTGGAACTTCGTGACGGTGACAAAAACAGATATCTAGGCAAGGGTGTACTTAAAGCAGTTAATAATGTTAACGACATTATTTCAAAAAAGATTAAAAATTTAGATGCGTCAGAACAGCAGAAGATTGATAATTTAATGATAAGCATTGACGGTACAGAGACAAAATCAAACCTTGGAGCGAACGCTATTTTAGGAGTCTCACTTGCGGTATGTTGTGCTTCTGCAAATTTTTATAAGATGCCACTATATAAATACATAAGAAAAGTTTATGGTATCAAAGAAAAAGATTATATTCTACCTGTACCATTGATGAATGTTTTAAACGGTGGTAAACATGCTGACAATAATGTTGATTTACAAGAGTTTATGATTGTCCCTGCTGGAGCGAAAAGTTTTTCTGAAGCGTTGAGGTTTGGTACTGAAGTTTTTCATAGTTTAAAAGCTGTGCTTAAGTCAAAAGGTTATGTAACAGCTGTTGGTGACGAAGGCGGTTTTGCACCAAACTTATCATCTAACGAGGAAGCTTTACAACTGTTGGTTGAAGCGATAAATAAAGCAGGGTATAAGCCAGGTAAAGACATATTTATAGCGTTAGATCCAGCAGCATCTGAGTTTTATGACGATTTATATGTTCTTTTGGGAGAAAAAGAAAACAAAGAAAAAACTTCAGAACAAATGGTAGAATTTTACCAAAAACTTATAGAAAAATATCCTATAGTATCAATTGAAGACGGTCTTGCCGAGGATGACTGGGACGGATGGAAATTGTTGACTCAAAAACTTGGCAACAAAATACAATTAGTAGGTGACGATATTTTTGTAACAAATCCCAAAATTTTCAAAAAAGGTATTGAACAAAAAATTGGTAACGCTATCCTGATAAAACTTAACCAGATAGGTACTTTGACTGAAACAGTTGAAACTGTATTGTTAGCTTACAAACATAACTACAGGGCAATAATTTCACACAGGTCTGGTGAGACAGAGAATACTTTTATTGCTGACTTATCAGTTGCGTTAAACACAGGTCAGATAAAAACAGGTTCTGCATCAAGAACAGATAGGATTTGTAAATACAACCAGCTTCTTAGGATAGAAGAAGAACTTGGGAAGAAAGCAATATTCCGTGGTAGTGGAGTGTTTAAGAAGTAAAGTTGAAGTAGGAAGTCGGTTTGCTATATAACATATTGTGAGGAAAAAATACAATAAGTACGAAGTTTCTTTACCACAAATTAATTTTTCAAAACTGTTCATATTTATTGTCGTTGGAGCAATTTTTTATTATTTTATCACAAGCAGTATTATAAAATACTTTGTTTTAAGACACCAATACTTAAAATTAAGAACTCATTTACAGGAAATTAAAAATAGGAACAAATGGTTGCAAAATGAGATTTATTTAATACAGACAGACACAGCAACTGTTGAGTTTTATATAAGGAAAAATCTTTACTATAAAAAGCCAAAAGAAAAAGTTATAATTTTTAAACCCATTATTAAAAAACAAACTAAGAATTTAAAGTGACAGGTTTTTTTGTCACTTAAAGGAGGTGAATATTTAATGGAAGAACGAATTGGCACAGTTGATGATTATTTTGCAAAAATTGGTGTTATTGCGGTAAAACTTGAAGGTGACCTTAAAGTTGGCGATAAGATTCATATTAAAGGACACACCACTGACTTTTATCAACAAGTGGAGTCAATCCAGATAGAGCACCAGTCTGTAACTTCTGCCAAAAAAGGAGATTCTATAGGGATTAAGGTAAACGAGCGTTGTAGAAAGGGTGATGTTGTATACAAAGTTGTAGAATGATTTTTCCTGTTTTTACTTTTTTGTAAAGTCCTATAACACATATTCTTGTCGTATAATAAAATAACAGATTGTTTTATTTTTAGAAGGACAATTTATGACAACCGTAAGCTTAAATGCTAAATTTTTGCCAGTGATAGGTCTTGAGGTCCATGTTCAACTTAAAACAAAAACAAAATTGTTTTGTAGATGTAGTGTGGAATACGGCGTTGAATCAAACAAAAATATTTGTCCAGTATGTACGGGTCAACCTGGTGTATTACCGGTGTTGAATAAGAAAGCGGTAGAGCTTGCACTTAAAGCAGCAGTTGCTTTAAATTGTAAGATTTCTGCGTATTCAATTTTTGCACGGAAGAATTATTTTTATCCTGACCTTCCAAAAAACTATCAGATTTCACAATATGAACAACCACTTGCAACTGACGGATTTGTTGAGATAGAAATTGGCGAAGATAAAAAGATTACTAAAAGAGTTTACATTAAAAGAATACATTTGGAAGAAGACGCTGGTAAACTACTTCATGCAATAGGTAAAGAAGAACTTGATTATTCGCTGGTGGATTATAATCGTACAGGTACACCGTTAATAGAAATTGTAACTCAACCATGTATACACTCGCCAGAAGAAGCAGTAGAATATTTGGAAACCTTAAGAAACATTTTAAGATATATTGATGTTTCAGATTGTGATATGGAAAAAGGGACTTTCAGGGTAGATGCTAATCTTTCGTTAGCGACTGTTGATGCAAATTTTTCTCCTGATGATTATACAAAGATACCTTTGGGAACAAAGACAGAGTTAAAAAATATGAATTCTTTTAAAGCAATAAAAGAGGCTTTAAGTTACGAAATTATGCGTCAAAGGAAAATCTTAAGTTCTGGTGGTAAAGTTATACAGGAAACTCGTCTTTGGGATGATATAACTTCTACTACACAATCAATGAGGAGGAAAGAGGAAGCACATGATTACAGATATTTCCCTGAACCTGATCTTTTACCATTAGAAATAAGTGATGAATGGATTAAGGGAATAACACAGCAGATACCAGAGTTGCCAAATAAGAAGAAAAATAGGTTTAAACATGAGTTAGGTTTGTCTGATTATGACAGTGAAATTTTAGTTTCTGACAAGACAATGGCAGAATTTTTTGATGAGACAATAAAAATATACATAAAAAACTATGATGTGAAAGATATAAAATCAGTTGCTAAAACTGTAAGCAATATAATTATTACAGAACTTTTAGGTTTACTAAATAAAGAAAATAAAACATTTAAAGAAAATAAAATATCTCCACAAAGTTTAGCAGAACTTGTTAAAATCTATAACGACGAGATTTTATCATCTAAACTACTGAAAGAAGTTTTTTATGAAATGTGGGAAACAAGTAAAACACCGTATGAAATTGTCAGAGAGAAAAATATGGTACAGATTACTGACGAAAATGAATTGATTAGTATTATTTCTGAAGTTATAAACGAGAATCCGAAAGTAGTGGCTGATTACAAATCGGGTAAAGAGCAAGCAATATCAGCGTTAATTGGTCAGGTGATGAAGAAAACAAAGGGAAGAGCAAATCCTAAACGGGTACAGGAATTGTTTAAGAAACTACTGAGTTGAAAATATAAATGGATTTGAGTATAAATGTAGTAATAAAAAATTTCAAAACAGTGAGGTTATAAAAAATATGGTCAAAAGAACGTATCAACCATCAGTAAGACATAGGAAAAAAGTACATGGATTTTTAAAACGAATGTCAACTCCTGGTGGAAGAAGAGTGATTAAAAGACGTAGAAAAAAAGGTAGATGGAAACTCACTCCGTAAGTTATATTATCCTCTTGTTATGGTTTCTAAAACCGATAGGTTAAAATTTACATTTCGTAAGTATGAACGCTTACGGAGACGGAAGGAAATAGATTTTGTTCTACAATATGGTAAAAAAGTATTTATAAATGGATTGATATTATATATTCATAAGTCACCAATTGAGGTTAAACAATCGCGTTTAGCAGTTTTGGTTTCAAGCAAAGTTGAAAAAAAAGCTGTCAAAAGAAACAAGTTTAAACGTAGAATAAGAGAAATTTTTAGGTTGAATAAACATAAAATATTAGAACCGTTAGATATTGTTGTCATAGGTACGAAATCTATTATATATGCAAGATATAAAATATTGGAAGAATATTTTCTTGAAGCAATTAAGAAGTATTTTGGTATTAAAGAAGTAGCGGATGATGAAACTATAAAGAAGATATCATAAAATCAGAGTTTGAAAGATGAAAAATTTTGTTATATTTATTATCACTCTTTATCAAAAGATAATTTCACCATTGTTAGGAAGACACTGTAGATTTTATCCGAGTTGTTCAGAATATGCAAAGATTGCGTTTAGTAAATATGGATTATTTATAGGTTTTTTTAGAACATTTTTAAGGTTGTTAAAATGTCATCCTTTTCATTCGGGAGGGGTGGATTATCCTTAAAGTAAAAGGAGAGTATTATGGAGAAACGAGTGTTGTTAGCGACTGTATTATCTTTAGGATTTTTATTCCTGTGGCAGTATTTAACTTATAGACCGCAGGAACAAAAAATGCAACAAGTTGAATCCGAATATAAAAATAAAGAACAGAAAGAGGAAATTCAGCAAAAAATGGGTTTTTATGAACCATATATTGTTGAAACAGAAAGATTGAAGTTAGTGTTTAATAAGTACGGTGCTGGTATCAGAGAAATATATATAAAGGAAAATAGTGCGCAGGAGTACACATTATTGTGCAAAGATTCTCAAGATAGTCTTTTTGTCTCATCTGAAGTAAAGTTTGACGTGAAAGAAATTGAAGGAGAAAAACACAGTGTTTCGTTTATTGCGAAAGATATATCCGTACAGTATATTTTTCCAAAGGACAATCCATATAAAATAAATGTAGATATTTCGGTATCAAAACCAAAAAGGTTTGAGTTTATGTTACAACATTACATACATTCTGATAGATTTAGTGAAGAACCTAATGTAGTACATATTTGTAAACTTGTCAAGGCGGATAATAAAGATATGATGTTAGTGGAAAAAGTTAACAAGACAGAATTAACCAAAAGAGATGATTTGTTTTGGATAGCGGTAGGAGACAAATATTATTTTGTTGGGATAATATTTCCGAAATTACCTATAGATGTGAAAGTTGAAAAGAAAACAAAAAATGTTAAACAACTTGTGTTTGCTCCTTCTGAAACTGTGAGAAAATTTAATTATGAGTTACTTATTGCTCCTAAGAAAATTTCTTTATTAACTTCGTTTGGGAACAAATTTATTCATACAGTTGAATGGGGAACTTTTGCGCCGTTAAGTAAACTATTTTATAATATTCTTACTTACTTTTATAAACTATTTGGTAATTATGGTGTTGCAATAATAGGTCTTACATTAGTAACACAAATATTTACCTTTCCTTTGACACTAAACTCTATAAAAGCAACAATTAAGATGAAAAAATTACAACCACAAATACAATTGTTACAAAAAGTTTATAAAGACGATCCAAAACGACTTAATATGGAAATAATGAATTTGTATAAAGAGAAAAAAGTCAATCCGTTCGGTGGTTGTTTACCATTGTTGTTACAAATACCTATATTTTGGGCATTGTTTACGATGTTAAGAAATACTTATGATCTTCGTGGTGCAAGTTTTATCTTATGGATTAAAGATCTTTCTTCACCTGACAAGTTGGTAATACCTGGGACAAATTTTGGTATCCCAGTTCTTGTTCTCTTAATGGGTATTTCAATGCTTATACAGCAAATTTTATCTGGAGCGTTTAAGGATCCACAACAAAAAACTTTCGCAATAATGATGCCAGTAATTTTTACAGTTTTGTTTATAAATTTTCCGTCAGGTCTTGTCCTTTACTGGTTTATTAATAATCTGTTTTCTATAGTTTTACAAGTAGTAGTAAGTAGGACAACAGAAGTTTAAAAATGGTTAGTAATATATTAGAGAAATACAAAACAATATTTTCGGAAGAATTTGAAGGTGTTACGATTGATGACGCTGTAAAAAATGCAATAGAAACTTTAAAGATGTCAAAGGAAGAATTGCAGATAAAAATTTTGTACGAAGGCGAACCTGGACTTTTTGGTTTGAAAGGACAAAAACCAGCACGAGTTAAAGTATACCCCAACATACTGAAGGTTGAGAATGTAATAAAATTTTTTTTAATTAAGCTTTTAAGTTTTATTCAAGAAAAAATCATATTTGTTGATGTAAAAATTGAAGAAGGACAGACTGTAGTTATCACCACAGTATTTTCTGCAGGGACTGTTATAAAAAAAGTTTTACCTAAAGATGTTCATATGGCCGTTGTTTTACTAACTAAATATTTTGTTTCACAAATTTTACCACACTATAAGGTTTCAATCAATTTCCGAGAGTCATCTTCTATATAAAAAATTCCATCCTATAAAAAACAGTTAAAATGACATACAGTGAGGATACAATTGTCGCCATATCTACACCTCTCGGTGTAAGCGGTATTGGCATTGTAAGATTAAGTGGCCCTGATGCGGTAAAAATTGCAGAAAAAATTTTTAAACCTAAAAATCCGTCTAAAGTTGTAGCTACACTTAGAACTTTTACTACACATCTTGGATATGTTGTGGATAATAATAAAGTTGTTGATGAAGTATTAATGACGATTATGAGAGCACCGCATAGTTATACATGTGAAGATGTTGTGGAATTTAGTTGTCACGGTGGACCATTAATTTTAAAAGAAGTGTTGGAATTATGTTTAAGAAACGGAGCAAGAATTGCTGAACCTGGCGAGTTTACAAAACGTGCGTTTCTTAACGGAAGAATTGATTTGTCTCAAGCAGAAGCTGTGTGTGAATTGATAAATTCAAAAACTGAGTTACAAAGACGACTATCCACAAATTCACTTTTAGGGAAAACAAAAGAAAAAATTACAGAAATTGCTAATTTTGTTAAAGAAGCAATCGCAGAGATAGAAGTTGCAATTGATTATCCTGATGAAGAAGATATAAAAACTATAAGATTATCAATAACTAAACAAAAAATTGAGGATGTTATTTCCGAAATAAGAACTGCAGTTGAATATACTGAAAAGATCTTCCCAATAATTAATGGAATAAACGTAGCTATAGTAGGCAAAGTTAACGTTGGTAAGTCAAGCTTGTTAAATCTTTTGTTAAACTATGAAAGAGCAATTGTTTCTGACATTCCAGGTACTACAAGAGATACAATATCTGAAATAGTTAATATTAAAGGTATTCCAATACGTATTGTTGATACTGCTGGGATAAGACAACATTCGCAGGATCCTATTGAAAAAACTGGGATTGAACGTACAAAAAACGCAGTTAAAGATGCTGATGTTATAATTTTGATGTTTGACGGTTCACAAGAAGTATCTGATGATGATTATACAGTGATAAAAATAATTCTAACTATAGCTAACGAAGGATATAATAAAACAGTTATACCTGTAATTAACAAAATTGATATGCCGCAGAAAATTTTTGCAACTGATAAGATAATGAAAATGTTAATGGAATTGCAAGGTAAAGTAAGGTTGTATCCCGAAGTGGTGTTTAATAATTTTGATGATTTTAAAAATACAGTGGTGAAAATTTCCTGTGTTACAAAGGAAGGAGTAGAAGGACTGTTAAATAACATTGTTTCTTCACAATCTATATATAGTGACATTTTTTCTTCACAGGATGCTCAGGAAACACTTATTATTACGAATATGAGACAAAAAGAATTGCTTGTGAAAACACAACAAGAGTTGGAAAAAGCAGTGTCTCTTGACTTTGATACATCTGCTGAACTTGTTAGCGAACACTTAAAGGAAGCAGTACGAAATTTACAAAGAATACTTGGTGGTGATTTAACAGAAGATGTGTTAGATATAATATTTTCACGATTTTGTGTCGGTAAATAAATTATTTTAATGAAAAACTTAGGTCAACATTTTTTAGTTGATGAAGATACTTCTAAAAAAATTGTTGATTCCTTAGAATTAACTTTGGATGATACAATTGTTGAAATTGGCGGAGGGAAAGGTGCACTAACAAAAAAAATCGTACAAAATGTTAAAAAGTTGTATGTCGTTGAGATTGACAAAAATTTATGTAACTTTCTACAACAGAAGTTTAAAGAATTTGGTAATATTGAAATAATAAATGATGATTTTCTAAATGTTAATCTAAGTGATTTCTTTAAAGGTGAAAAACTAAAAGTGGTTGGTAATATTCCATATAGTATCACTTCAAAGATATTAAAGAAATTATATGAGGATATAAATTTTTGGAAGATGTGCGTGCTTATGCTACAGTATGAAGTAGGACAAAAACTTTTAGCAACACCAACATCAAAGAAATTTTCACAGTTGACTTTGTTAACTAATTTTTATACAAAAGCAGAACTTTTGTTTAAAGTTGACAAAAATTATTTCGTGCCTCAGCCACAAGTAGATTCCTGTGTGGTTAAATTTTTACCAAACGAACAATTTGTTGAATATTTATACAAAGATGAGCTTTTTCGTTTAATTTCTTGTGTATTCAAACATAAAAGAAAAACACTAATAAATTCTTTAAACTCTGAACTTAAGATTCAAAAAGATATCATCAAAAATATTGTTTCAAATTTAGGTATAAAACCAACAGCAAGACCACAGGATATATCTTTGCAAAACTACATAAAACTTGTTGAAAAATTAAGTAAATATACGAAACTATCCACAACTTAGTTAACTTATCCACATACTTATCCACAATGTGGATAAATATTATGTAACACTTTAAATTTTTAAAGTAAAACATATGGAAAGACAACAATTAGAACAATTGTGGGAAAAGATAAAATCTACAGTTTTTAAAGATTTACCAGTACAAACATTAGAAATTTGGGTTGCTCCGATATCAATTAAAGATATAGTCGGGAATAAAATTACTTTTGAGTTACCTAACAAGTATTTTTATAACTGGTTGGTAGCTAACGGTCATTTAGATAAAATATATGAAATATTGTGTTCTGAGCTTAATTCAAACGAAATAGAAATTGACATTGAGTATTTACAGGGATTACCTGAACAACGACAAGAAGAAAAAATTGAGTTTGAATATATTCCAGAGAAAGTTTTTGTATCAAAAGCAATATTTAATCCTGAATATACATTTGAAAATTTTATAACGGACGAATCTAACAGGTTTGCAAAAGCTGTTTGCGAAACCGCAGCAAAAAATATAGGTACTGCGTATAATCCAATATTCATTTATGCACCTGTGGGTTTAGGTAAGACACATTTGTTACATGCTGTGGGTAATAAAATGTTAGAAATGTCGCGCAAATTTAGAATCGCATATATTTCTGCGAATAAATTTGTTGACGAATATGTTGAAGCATTACAAAAAAATAAACTTGATGAGTTTAGATCTAAATTTCAAAACTCAGTTGCATTATTGTTGGATGATGTACAGTTTTTAATTGGTAAAGAAAAATCACAAGAAGAGTTCTTCCACATATTTAATTTGTTATTTGATAACAAAAAACAGATTATAATTACCTCGGATAGGAAACCACAGGAACTAAGAGGTATTGAAGAAAGATTAATAAGCAGGTTTGAATGGGGGGTAGTTGCGGATATCGGTCGGCCATCGTTAGAACTAAGATTGGCAATTTTACAACATAAAGCACAGAGGGAACGTGTATATGTCCCTGAGGATGTGTTAAGATACATAGCAGAAAATATAACTGAAAACATAAGAAGGTTAATTGGTGCTTTTAATAATGTAGTTGCACGTTCTTTCACAGAAAATATTCCACTTACTATAGACACTGTAAAGGAAATGTTGAAAAATTTTATGGAACCGCAACCACCGCCAGTAAGTATTGAAAAAATAATTGATGTTGTCTGTGAAGAATTTAAAATTTCTAAAAAAGAGTTGCTTTCAAAGAAACGTTCAGAAGCGTTAGCTTTACCGAGACAGTTTGGTATGTATTTAGCGAAGATTCTTACTGACCTTTCATACTTACAGATAGCAGAATCTTTTGGTAGGAAGGACCATACAACTGCATACCATGCGTATTTCAAGGTAAAAAATTTGATTGCTTCAAATCCTTATTATTCACAGCTTGTCAATAGAATGATAGAGAATATAAGAAAGTAATTATCAAGGAGGAAGGTATATGAATGTAAATGTAGATCAACTTAAACATACCGTCACGTGCTATAAGCAAGATATGATAAAGTTTGCAAAAGATTTAATACAAATTCCGTCGTTAAGTTGCAAAGAAGGTAAACTTGTTAATCGTATTGCTAAAGAAATGCAAAAAGTAGGATTTGACAAAGTAAAAATTGACCGTATGGGTAATGTTATTGGCCAGATTGGTAGCGGGAAAACTAAAATTATGGTTGATGCACATATAGACACTGTAGATGTTGGTGACCGTTCACAATGGAAACAAGATCCGTTTAGTCCTATCGTGAAGGATGGTATTATTTATGGCCGTGGTGCTACTGACCAAAAACTAGCGATCGTATCAATGGTATATGCAGGCAAAGCAATAAAAGAACTTGGTCTTGAAGGTGATTACACAGTTTGGATGGTTGGTTCTTGTCAAGAAGAAGATTGTGATGGTCTTCCATTATTACATATTATACAAAACGAGAAGTTGAAACCACATTATGTTGTTCTAACAGAACCTACAAACTTAAATGTTTACCGAGGACATAGAGGAAGAATAGAAATAAAAATAGTAGTGAAAGGCAAATCTTGTCATGCGTCAGCACCTGAACGAGGTGACAATGCTGTTTATAAGATGAGTTACATCGTGCAAGAAATTGCTGAGTTGAACAAAAAACTTAGATATGATAAATTTCTTGGGAAGGGAACAATCGCAGTAACATGTATAGAGTGTAAGACACCGTCATTAAATGCTGTACCAGATGAAGCAACGATTTATATAGATCGTAGATTAACTGTCGGAGAAACAAAAGATACAGTAATGAAAGAAATAAAATCACTACCATCCATAAGAAAATTTAAGGCAAAAGTTGAGATGTTATACTACAATGCGATCTCGTGGAGAGGACTTAAAGTACAACAAGAGAAGTATTTCCCTACCTGGGTTCTACCTGAAGAACATAAGTTGGTAAAAGCAGCGGTTAAAACAGCGACTGTTGTACTTGGTAAACCACCAAAAGTTGATAAGTGGACATTTTCAACAAATGGTGTAGCTACTGCAGGTAGGTTAAAAATACCGACTGTAGGGTTTGGCCCTTCAAACGAAATTTATGCACATACTGTAAACGAACAGATGCCAATTGACCATCTTGTTAAAGCAACAATGTTTTATGCTCTACTTCCAAAAGAGTTAGTAAAATAATACTTATCTACATAGATACTTAAACGAACATTGATTACAAATTCTTTCTTCAGAATCGTCTGCATAGAAAGGTATATCTTGATTAAGTATTTCGTTTAACAATAAATGTTTTAAAGCTGATAATACTGTATTTAAAAATTCCTGTTTGGAAATTTCGCTATGATCTCGTAATAAAAACTTAGATTTTTCTGGATTTTTTATATCATAAAACATAGCGTCAGAATTTTTTGGGGTTAACATTTTATCAACAATATAGATATAAAGTGGTAATTGAAATGACTTAAGTTGTTCTTTTATGATTTCTCTTGAGAAAACTTCAAACTTTAATTTTTTCTTAGGATATTCCACAGCACCTGTTTTATAGTCAATTATTAAAACAGAACCATCTTCAAGTTGGTCAATACGGTCAATTTTGTATTTAAATTTTATTTGTTTATTACTATCAAATTTCATTATATCTTCAAAATAATGTTCTAACATTAAAATTTTGTTTACACTCTGTTCTATAACACGTTTTTGTTCATATTTTATAAACTCGTCAAAAAAATGTCTCATTACCTGTTTCAATAAAAAAGCTTCTGAGGAGAAACGCTTTGCTAAATCCTTTTCAAATTTATGTTCAAAAAACTCAAAAAATTTTTTTCTAAACTCTTCATCAAGTAATGGTGTTTTGTTAAGAAAATCCTTAAATACCATCTCAAGTAATTCATGGACAAAAGTTCCAATATCCTTACTTTCAGGTTCGTCAGTTAGTTCAACTTTTTCAAGAGATAATACAAAACTGTAGTAAAATTTTAAAGGACATTGTAAATACATATCCAATATTGTTGGCGAAAATTCTTTTTGATTTAAATACTTGATTATTTCATCAGTTTTTTTAACTTCAGGCCTATTTAGTCGGAGAGAAACTTTTTGATATCCAAAATACATATTTTTAATATCCAAACTACGATGTTTCTGCTGTTGTTGCCATATAAGTTGTTCTACAAACCTACTTTTTTCTTTTTCATCTGATTCTATATATATCAAAAGCACATTTTTTGCTTGAGAAATAAGTCGTGTAAAATGGTACCTCTGAATCTCTTCTTCAATCTCAATTCTATCAATACCTAAGGCTAACATAACTTGTCTAGGAACAAGTGAAGAGTGTAGTTTAAGATATGGTAGAACACTTTCGTTTAGGTCAACCACAATAACATTATCAAAATTTAGATTTCTGGTCTCATAGAAACCTAAAATTTGTAATCCTTTAACTGGCGAGCCAGAAAGCGGAATTCTTAACCGTTCAAATTCTGTAAGGATAAACTTGTAAATATCAACCGTATTAAATTTTTGTCTTGAAAACAAGGTAGAGGATAAGCGGTCTAAATATTCATATAATTTGTTTATACCTGCAAGAGTGAACCAAATAGTTTCATCTGGTTCTTTAGCAGAATTTACTATTTCGTCAAGTAATAATTTAATTTTAGAACACAAATCAGCAAAGGTATTTATTTTTTCCCATTGGCGGAATAATAGTGTATGCAATTTTTTTATAGTTTCTTTAATATCTTTAACTGACAGATGTAAATCTAAAACTTTTTGTATGTTGTAATACAATTTTTCATTTAGTTCTAATTCATCTATATCTATAAAAACAGCTCTTGAAATATTTTCAACTTCAATCTCACCTAACAAGATGTGTTCTATTGTGTCTATAATACATTGTGCCAGTTGTGGTTGGTCAGCGGTTATTATTTTTTTCGCTATAGGATTTTTTATCACATCAAGATAATCTTTTGTATGATAACTTTTCTTCTTTTTGTTTATCTGTGCATTAAAAATTGTGTAAAATAAAGTATACAATAACGAATGTTTTAATGGCAAACCGCATACTAAGTTAAATTCTTTTACATTTTCTGGCAAAAAGTTTAAGATTAAAGTTGAAATGTCATCGTTAGGAAGTACTATAACAGTGTTTTCTATTTCTTTTTGATCTAAATTATTTAAAACTTTGTGGACAAAATTCATTTCTGAGATTTTATCAAATGCTGAATAAAAATAAATTTGTCTATCATTTTCTTTGTTTTCCTTTATCGTGATGTCAATGTTTAACTTTTTAGATAAATTTTCTAATTGTTTATAATCTTTTCTATCACCTTGGAATACTATGCTAACATTATTACCTTTAGACATGTTATAAACTATGCGAAATTCAGTTTCATGCAAGAAAAAAGGTGTCACAAAGATAATCTCATCAAATTCAGAAAGTATCAGATTTTGTGTAGATTCAGATGCAAGTTTGTAAAGGAATCCACGTACTGCTATTTTGTTATTAAGTAATTTATCTTGTAAACTTTTAATTATTTCAGACAACATTTTAAGTAATTCGTTTATATGAGCGGGAATGTCAAATCCTATTTCAGCTTGTATTTCTATGTTTTTAAGTTTCTCTGGTGAGATATTTTCAAGCCAGAGTTCATTTATAATATGTAAAATTTCATAACCCCAAGGAATAAATTGTATTAAATCTTTAAATCTTTTTCTGAATATTTCCTTGTTCTTACAAAGGTCGTAGATAAGATAAATTATGTCCAGATCAAATCCAGCAATAAATTCATATTTTTTAGATACTATATAAGAGACAAATTCGTCTACGGAAAACATCTTTGGTGGCAAAAATGGACGTTTTATCCTATTAGCAAGTTGTTTATTTAACACGATTGATGGACGTTTCCCGCCAAATATTATGCATATTCTATCTAGATTTTTAAGATTATAATTTTTGTCAAGATGTTGTATAAGGAATTCAATAACATTAGCTGACATTGGTATTACATAGTAATTAAAATTTTTCATACTTCTAATGTTTCCAAAGTGTCTAAGAAAATAATAAGTCCTTCCACAGGTTTGTTATATATTGATGATATCAAAATCTTGTATTCGTTTACTTGCTCTGTGTAATATTTTACTTCGTCTGGAAAAGTTAGTTTATAGTCTAAAACTATTATTTTATTTTCTAAAATGATAATTCTATCAACACGTCTGGTTTCACCAGTAGGTGTTACAACTTCTTGTTCACAAAGTACAAAACCATCAGGGATAAAGAAATATTGTTTAAATTCAGTTTTGTTTATAAGTTTTAAAACAATGTTTTTGTAGTCATCCCATTTATATGTTTCAACATAACTGTAGAACATTTTTGTTTTCAAAATTGCAGTGTCAACAATTTGTATTAAATCCTGATTATATAAATTACCGATAAATGAAAGAATTTTATGGATGATTTCGCCTTCAAGAATTTTTGTTTTATAAAACAGTGAATGCAGTTTTGGGAAATTTTCTTCTGCAATTCTTTTATACCAAGAAGAATGTTTAACAGGTAGTTGTAAAATTACATTTTGTTGTTTTTGTTCTTTATCTTGTGTGGCTACTTTTGGCAAGAATTCACCATAAATTATACAGTTATTATTCCAAGGAAATAAAAATTCTGTATAATCGTCCTCTGTTACAAAAAAATATAGTTGTTCTTTTGCACGAGTAAATCCTACGTATAGAACATTAAGTTCATCAATGAGGGCTTTTATATATTCATAAGAATAAAGTTTTTGTAAACTTGGTGAATATTTAGATATATTAGCAGTAAGTTTAACAAGGTAAGCATTGGTCTTTGTATTAGTTACTTCTAAGTTGTCATCATCAATCTTTATTACAAAACGTGCTGTAGAATCTTTCTGTTTTCCAATTTCAATATCTATTTTTACAAATGGTAAAATCACAATATCAAATTCCAATCCTTTTGCCTTATGTATTGTTAATATACGAATTGATTCTTGTCCTTTTGCATTTATGAATTTTTGTGTATCAGATAATGATTCAAATTGTTTAATAAAATAATGCAGTGAACAATTTTTTTCTTCAAATTCCTTCGTTACATCAAGTAACTTATAATAGAAAGGGTAATTTTCTTTAAATACTTGTAAGTTTTCAAAATTAAAAATTTTATAAATTTCAATTAAAACATCTGATATAGGTAGATAACTTACAACCTTAAACATTTTTTCAAAATACTGGTTCCAATATTTAGAATAATTATTTTTAAACTCATAAATAATAGATTTTGTCTTATCTTTTTTAACATTGAAAACAAAGGTTGAAAGTTCATCTATTGGAACATTTGTAGATTCAGTAAAAATTCTGCTTAGTATAAAAGAACAAAAGGAAAGTTCGTCCATTGGTGTATCTAAGAATTTCAATAATGAAAAAATTTCTTTAATAAAACTGTTTTTTGTAACATCTAATGTTTTTTCTGACTCTACAGGATATCCTTTTTCTAATAACCAGTTGGAGACGAGTTCACCTTGAGGGTGCTTCCTTACCAAAACTGCAATTTGTGATAAATTATACCCATTGTTTATCAAGTTGTCTATTAACGATAAAAGTTTTGACTTTATTAATTCTTCTTGTTCTTGAGAGTTAGTATCTGTAATAAGTTCACCGTAAACATACCCAGCGGACTTATCATTACTAATTTCTTGTTGTGAGTTACTATAAACTTTAAACAATTCTTTTTTATTTTTAGGATCAAAAGTTAACTCTTTTTTCTGTTCAATGTATGAAACAAATTTTTCAAGATTTGTGAACGAAAAAATTTCGTTATTAAACTGTATTATATACCTTGCACTACGAAAATTTTTATTTAAGATAGATTTTTTACAAACAAAATTTGGATAAAAATTTGGTATAATATCAAACAAACGATAGTCACCACCACGATATCTATATATTGCCTGTTTTTTATCACCGACATAAAAAAGTGTACCACCATGCGCAAGTATTTCAGTAATGATAGGATTTAAATTACGCCATTGAAGTATACTTGTGTCTTGGAACTCGTCAATGAGACAATGTTGTATATTTAATGCTAAACGCAGATATAGTTCTGGTACTGAATATTCAAAAAAGTTTGTTATCTCTTGTATTTTCTTATTGAGCTCTGATAAGAATACAAGGTCTTGTTCTAATGCAACTTTGTATAGTATGTTTTCAACATAATCAAAGATATCAATATATGAATTATATATACTATAGCTAGAATATTCAGAGAAATCAGATATAAGTTTTCTAATTTGTTTCCATTGATGTTGTAATGATTTGTCTATTTTAAATTCTTTTTTTACTGGTATTTCGTCCTTTGTGAAATATTTGGAACTTAAATCGTTAAGTGTTATTAAATATTTGGGGTTGTCATATTTTCTGATTAACTTTTCCAGTGCTGAAATAAATTGAGAGTAGACACTTTCCTTTGGAAGTCTATTAAAAAACACTTTCAGTTGTCCGTTAAGTTTTTGATTAAGTATGGATAAAGATAATTTTTTTTGAAATTTATTGAATTTGCAACCGTGATACATAGTTTGCTCATACAAAGACGATATCACTTCGTATATATCCTTTTTAGGGAACCAACTTTTTTTGTTTTCAAAAGTAAGGTAATTGTCAAGGAATGTTGTGAGTAGTTTACTTAGACGACTATTAGTAGAAGCAATATCAATCATATAGTCAATACAGTATCGTAAGTATGTTTGATGGTCTGTTTCAATTTTAAATTCTGGTGAAAGACCTAATTGAAATGCGTATAATGAAGCAATAGTATATACAAAACTGTCTATTGTTTGTACTTGGAAATAATGATAATTTTGTAAAATATCTTCAATAATATGAAAAACAATTTGTGATATATCAGTTTTTGGTTTATTATTAAGTTGAAAAGAGTTAATTATATCCTGTTTGATTTGTTCTTTATCCTGCCAGTTGTTTAACGCAAGACGTTTAAGTAATTCAAGTATACGTTGTTTCATTTCTATAGCAGCTTTGTTAGTAAATGTTATCGCAAGTATGTTTTTAGACGAGATTTTTTCTCCTTCTTGGGTAATGGAAGTTAACAAAAGTTTTAAATAATGTTTTGCAAGATTATAAGTTTTCCCTGTCCCTGCGGAAGAATCCAAGATGTAAATTTGTTCCTTTTTATGTTTAGAATTCTCTTTGGATGGCATAGTTAGTTTAAAACAGGTGAGCGGTACACTTCGGAGGGGGCGGGATTCGAACCCGCGGTCCAGGTTTTACCCCGGACAACTGCTTAGCAGGCAGCTGCCTTAAACCAGTCTCGGCCACCCCTCCAACCTGTTAATGATGTTATACCAAAATGGTATGTTGTAATCAATATTATTGAAAATTATTAAGTCAATATTGTAAAGTTCTTAATATATGAGAATAGTATGTATAGTTATAATTTGTTTAATATTTTGTTCCTGCAATACAAACCAGGACTATGAGTTTTACGATTCAAGATTTTTAATGGACACCTTTTGTGAAATAAAACTTGTAAGCAATATTAACTCAACACAAGCTAAAAAAATATTTTCAGAGGTATTCCATAAAGTTGAAGAGATTGACCGAGAATTTGGATTTACAAAAGATAGTGTTGTTACGAAAATAAACCAATTATCAGGTAAATCTCCTTGTAATGTGTCTACAGAAGCGTTTGAACTTATTAAAGAATGTATAGAAATAAGCGAACTTACAGACGGAGCTTTTGATATTACAACAGGTGTGCTTAGTTCACTTTGGGGATTTGAAAATTTTTCAAAAAAAGAATCTTTTAACATACCGTCAGAAAAACAAATTAAATCAGTTTTACCACTTGTTGGTTACAAAAAAATAAGTGTTGATGAAAAAACAAAAACAGTTTTTCTAAAATATACAGGTATGAAACTAAACTTAGGTGGTGTTGCAAAGGGTTATGCCATAAGAAAAGCAAAAGAAATTTTAGAGAATAAAGGTTTTAAAAATTTTATTATAAACTTTGGTGGTGATCTTTATATATCTGGAGTTAAACACAAAGGCAAACCTTGGAAAATAGCAGTGCAACATCCACGAGATAAAAATAAATTTCTCTGCATTTTAGAACTCAGCGATATTTCTTGTGCAACATCAGGTGATTATGAACGTTTTTTTGAAGTTGAGGGCAAAAGATATCATCATATATTTAATCCTAAAACAGGATATCCTAAAGAAAACATTGTTTCTGTCACAGTTTTATGTAAAGACCCAGTTTTAGCTGACGCGCTTGCAACAGGAATTTTTGTATTAGGTGAAGTAAAAGGTTTAGAATTAGCGAATAAACTTGGTATTGAGTGTATCATTGTTAAAGAAGACAATAAAAAACTTAAGATTTACACAACAGATACTCTAAGAAGTATAAATTTTAATCTATGACGCTACAGCAGAAACCTACAGTTGGAGATTTTTTGTTAATTTTGTTTTTCTCATCTATTTCAATATTGAGTTTTATTAAGTTAGTACAAAAAAGAAGTGATAAATTAGAAGTTGTAGTTTTGCAAGACAACAAGATCGTATATAAGGATATCTTATATTTAGATAAAGAAATCAAGCTTAGGAACGCTATTGTCGAAATAAAAAATAATAAGGTGAGGATAAAAGAATCACAATGTCCGTTTAAAGTTTGTGTTAATACAGGATGGATCCAAGGTCAACACCAACAGATAATATGCGTTCCTAACAAAATTGTTGTAAAACTTGTTTCTAAAAAAATGAAATTAAGTGGGATAGATTCAGTTACATACTAAGTTTGACTTGTATTTTGTGATAATAATTTTGCTACAAGGAAGGTACAGAAATAACCTACAACACTTGATAAAAAACCTAAAAACGATGCTTGATAAAACACATCAATAGTCTCATCACATATAATAAATTTTCCTGTTTTAAAGATTATATACCCTGCCCATACAATAAAGCCTGAGACCATACTTACCCAGCAAGCAGTAACACTCGTAAATTTTTTCATAAACAGTGCAACCGTTGACGGAACAAATATTGAAACTAACAATGTTGACCATGAGTTTACCATTAGATTGTAAATCTGTTTTACATGTAGTGCTATAAGCATTGATAAAATAACAACTACTACCGTAGTAATTCTATTTACAAGAAGGAGGTTAACAGCAGCAACATTAGGATAGACTTTTTGGAAAATATTGTTACAAAATATTGACACTGCTGCTAATAGTGAACTATCAGCAGAACTCATTATCGCAGCAAGCAACCCGCTTATAAACAATGCGAACAAAAACGGATGAACATTACCTAAATATTTATTTGCTAATATTGGAATTAAATTTTCACTATTTTCCAGGCCAGGCATCATAATCCTTGCTGCAAGACCAATAAAAATTACAATACAGCCAATAATGAAATATATAATTCCAGCTGTTATTGCAGACCATCTCGCTACTTGTTCTGTTTTACTTGATAGAGATCTCTGAATCAAATCTTGTCCAACAGCACATCCTAAGCCTATTATAAACCACTTTCCTAAAAAAGTAGATAGTGTATTGAAATTCCACTCTTGAGGGAAAATTGTGAGAAATTCTTTAGGTGTATTATTTATAACATTATTTATACCACCACAATTTTGTATCACAAAAGGTAAGATAACAATTATTCCAGCAATAAGTATAATCATTTGTATAAAATCTGTGATAGTAACAGCCCACATACCACCACTTAGAGTATAAATTAAAACTACTGCCGTACCAAGTAACATTCCAATATCAGGACTAATACCTGTAAATGTGTAAAATAACAGTCCAGTAGCAACAATTTGTGCACCAAGCCATCCTATATATACTGGCATCATAAGTAAAGAAGCAAAAATTTCTGTTTCTTTACTATAAAATTTACCGAAAAGATCAGTTACAGTGAGGAAGTTCATCCTACGGAATGCAACTGCATAACTTACACCAGCCAGTATAAGTACAAAACTTGCACCGAACGGATCTGCAATGACACCACGTAGTCCTACGCGATAAACAGTACCTGCAGTGCCCATTACACTTTCGCTACCAAACCATGTAGCGAACATTGTCGCAGTAGCAAATAAAAATCCGAGTCTGCGTCCGGCTACAAGAAAGTCAGTTGTATCTTTGACTTTTTTTGAAGATAACCAGCCAATAAAAAGCATTGATAAAAGATATGGACCTAAAACTCCAACAGTAACAATGTCAAAAGTATTCATTGTTGTTTTGGTTGAAAATGTCGTTATACATTTTATATTTTTTGTTTACATATAAAAAACATAAATTAATCTCAACATCTTTTTATTAAAAATTTAATTAATGTTAACTGATAAAAAAATTACAAACCTTATTTTGCTTGCGAGTTCATTACAGGTTTTGGAATCTTATTTCCCACATCCTATTCCTGGTGTAAGGTTAGGCCTTGCAAATTTTGTCAGTTTAATTACGATAATTAAATTTGGTATTGTTGATGCAGTAAAAGTTACAATCTTTAGAACAATATGTTCCAGTGTGTTTTTAGGAAGTTTTCTTTCTGTATCTTTTATATTAAGTTTCGTTTCTGGATTAACTTCTACTGTTGTTATGTGGATTGTGTATTCTACTTTTAACAAAATTCTGAAATTTAGCACTTTAGGGATAAGTGTTACAGGTGCTGTTGTACATAATCTTACTCAGTTAGTTGTTATATATCTATTATTCATTCGTCAGCAAGAAATTTTTTATCTAACGCCAATTTTATTACTTTCAGCAATAATTGCAGGTATTATCACTGGGTCTATATCATTATCTGTATTGAAAGAGTTTAGTGATAAATTGTCATGTAAACCAAATTATTGCGTAGAAGAAATAAATGTTCTTATCCATAACGAACCAAAAATGAAAAGGTTCAAAATATTAATTTTATCTATAATGCTTCTATTATGTATACCAATTTATGTTTTTCACAACTTAAATATTCAGGTGTTCTCTACAATATTTTTGCTACTAATATATTTTTTAACTTCAGGTAGTATTATGAACTTATATAACAATTTGCTAAGAGTAAAATGGTTAATTTTTTCTTCAATTTTTATACCATTGATATTTTCACGCAGTGGGGAAATCATTTTCACTTTTAACAGAATACCTTTGCTTACCAAGAATAGTATAAATATAGCTATCAATTATAGTTTACGAATTTTAGCTATTACTATTATATCAAGCTATTTTACTCAGAAATTTAAGAAGGAAGAAGTTATTTATGTTTTTAATAGACTTTTATTTTTTCATCGTGACGCTGGCAATATTATAGCTGAAATATTACTAAAATTCCCTAACTTTATGGAAAGGTTAAAAACTGAACTCTCAATGATAAAATGTAAAAGTGCAAAAGATTTATATAACTCAATAGGAACTTATATTGTAAAATTAATAAACGAATCAGACATTGTGTGCTTGTAAAAAAATTAAAAAGAAACTTTCGGTAGTTTTATGCATCTAATTTAATGCAAGGTTAGTATAATGCAAATCATAAATTTTTAAAAATTCTGAGGTTTAAAATTTTATGCATCCAGAAAAATTTACAGTAAAATCTCAAGAAGTACTTTATAACGCACAAAGGTTAGCTGAGAAACGGCATAACCCTGAGCTTACTCCTGAACATATTCTTTATGCGCTTTTAACAACCGAAGATTCTTTTGCTGTTGAAATTGTGAAGAAAATAGGTGTTGATGTTAATCGTATAATTAACGATTTAGAACTACAATTAAACGCATTGCCACAGACAAAAATTCCTGTTGGTGGTCGTTCTGAAGGTGTAATCTACATTTCTGGGAGGACAAAAAGAGTAATAGATAACGCACTTGATTTAATTGAAGAATTTAAAGATGATTATATTTCTGTAGAACATTTGTTACTCGGTATTGTGAATGAAGGTGGTGTTGCAGCAAAGATTCTTGAAAAACATGGTGTTACTAAAGAAAGAATATTGCAAGCGTTAAAATTACTCCGTGGCGGTGAACGTGTAACAGACCAATCAGAACAAGAAAGATACAAACCTCTTGAAAGATTTGGTAGAGATTTAACACATCTTGCACGTATGGGGAAATTAGATCCAGTAATTGGCAGGGATCAAGAAATACGACGTACAATACAAGTGTTATCCAGAAGAACTAAAAATAATCCTGTTTTGATCGGAGATCCTGGCGTTGGGAAAACAGCTATCGTTGAAGGATTAGCACAAAGAATTGTAGCTGGTGACGTACCTGAAAGTTTGAAAGAAAAAATTGTTTTTCAACTAGATCTTGGTGCGTTAATTGCAGGGACAAAATTTCGTGGTGAATTTGAAGAACGGTTAAAATCTGTTCTTAAATCAATTTCTGAATCAAAAGGACAAATTATACTGTTCATAGATGAACTTCATACGATAGTTGGCGCTGGCGCTGCTGAAGGTGCTATTGATGCGTCTAATATGTTAAAACCGATGTTAGCAAGGGGTGAGTTAAGATGTATTGGTGCTACAACTATTGATGAGTATAGAAAACATATTGAGAAAGACCGTGCGTTAGAACGTAGGTTCCAGCCTGTCCTTGTTCAGGAACCTACGGTTGAAGACACAATAGCGATTTTGCGCGGGTTAAAAGAAAAATATGAAGTTCACCATGGTATCAAAATTAAAGATGAAGCAATAATTTCAGCTGCTATACTTTCTAATAGATATATTACTGACAGATACTTACCTGATAAAGCAATAGACTTAATTGATGAAGCAGCAAGTAAATTAAGAATTGAAATTGACTCAATGCCTGCCGAAATTGATGATATACAGAGAAAAATTAAACAACTTGAAATAGAAAAACAAGCAGTTAAAAGTGGTGTAGGTTCTGAACCAGTAGATGAAAAAGAAGTAAACAAAAAACTTGAAGATATAGATAAACAAATTGAAAGTTTGAAACAAAGATATGACAGTTTGTACACACAATGGCAAAAAGAGAAAGAGTTAATAATAAAAATCAAAGAAATTAAACAAGAAATTGACAAGTTAAAATATGAGAAGCAACAGGCAGAACGCGAAGGTAATCTCTCGGTAGCTGCAGAGATACAATATGGTCGTCTTCCAGCAAAAGAGAGAGAGTTAAATAATTTATATTCTCAACTTCAACAGGTGCAAAAAGATACAAGAATGTTAAAAGAAGAAATTGACGAGGAAGACATTGCTGAGGTTATTTCAAAATGGACAGGGATACCTGTGAAAAAACTTGTCCAAACAGAAAAAGAAAAATTGCTTCATATGGAAGAATACTTAAGACAACATGTTGTAGGTCAGGACTACGCAATTGAAAAAATTTCTGATTGTATAAGAAGAGCAAGATCTGGCCTCTCAGATCCTAACAGACCGCTAGGCGTATTTTTGTTTTTAGGTCCTACTGGTGTTGGTAAAACAGAACTTGCAAAACGTTTAGCAGAATTTCTGTTTAACGATCAGAAATATCTAATACGAATTGATATGTCTGAATACATGGAGAAACATTCAGTTGCACGACTTATTGGAGCACCACCTGGATATGTTGGCTATGAAGAAGGAGGACAACTTACAGAACAGGCCAGAAGAAAACCTTACTCTGTGATTTTGTTTGACGAGGTTGAAAAAGCACATCCTGAGGTATTCAACGTACTACTTCAAGTTTTTGACGATGGTCGTCTTACTGACGGTAAAGGTAGAACCGTTGATTTTAAAAATACTGTTATTATTATGACATCAAACATTGCAACTGAACTTATTACAAACCTTACAAAAAAAGAAAAAGTATCTTATGAACAATTAAATCAATATGTATTAGATGAACTAAAAAAGTTTTTTAAAATAGAATTTTTGAATCGTATAGATGAAATAATAGTATTTAACTCACTCGGACTTAAAGAGATAATAAAAATTGTAGAGATACAACTTAAAGAATTACAACTACGCCTTAAAGATAAAAATATTGAAGTTGAATTCACTGATGAAGCAAAAGAACTTCTTGCAAAACAAGGTTTTGATATAACTTTTGGTGCAAGACCTCTTAAAAGAGTTATCCAGCAAAAAGTTTATAACCTCATCTCTAAAAAACTTCTTGAAGGAGAAATACAAGAAAATACTAAAATCATAATTGATGTTGACGAAAAAAACAATATTATGATACATAAAATTTAATAAATTATTATGTTTTAATTCTTAAAATTTTTTTCTCTTCTAAATTCAGAATATTGTGTTAATATATCAATATATATCAAACTTATCACATCACTAAGTAACTATAGTTAACACTTGAATTTGTTGGAAAGTTTTTGTAAATTTAAAGAAATTGTGTTATAGATTTTTTGTTCAATAGGAGGATTTATGGAACTAATATTAGAAAGAGAAAATTTTCTGAAAGGGTTACAGTTGTTGGATCCTATTGTGAGTGCTCATACATCAGTGCCTATAACACCAGATGTTTTGATAACGACCGAAGGCAAAGATAAGTGTGTACTTACTGGTACAGATATTGAGACAGCTCTGAGTGTCCAGATAAAATGTAAATTATCAACTGCTGGCGAAATTTGTATCCCAGCAAAAAAATTATATTCTGCAGTGAAAGAACTTGATGAAGAAGAAATAAAAATAAAAACTCAGGATGAGAAAACACCGATTGCTCAACTTTTCTGTGGTAAGACAAAACATACATTTATAGGTGAACCAGCAAAAAATCATCCGGGTATGCCAAAATATGATGAGAAACAGTATAAAACTTCACAAGTTACCGTCCCGACTGAGTTATTATTAGAAGCCTTTACAAGGACTGTCTTTGCAACATCAAAAGAAGAAACAAGGTATTACTTAAACGGAGTTTATGTTACAATACAAAAAGATGTAATAAAATTTGTTGCTACTGATGGTAGACGATTAGCTTATGTAATAAAAGAAATCAGTACTTCAAAGGCAGTTTGTTCAGGTATAATACCAACGAAGTCAGTTGAACGTGTGATTCATATTTTAGAGAAAACAAGTAGTGACAGTTGTAAATTTGCATTACTACCAGAACATTTTGTTTTTGAGATAGACGATATTTGTTTTGTGAGCCGTCTTGTCCAAGGTGAATTTCCAGCATATGAACAGGTGATACCTAAAATTAGCAATAATTTATCAGTATCAGTTAAAAAACTTGCAAAAGGGTTAAAACAAACAAGTTGGGTTACAGGTGAGAAAGGTTACGGTGTTAAACTTTACATTTCCTCAGGTGGGATAAAACTTTCCTCTACAGTTGAATCAATAGGTATAGCTGAAGTAGAAATAGATGCAAATTATTCAGGTAAAGATGTAGAGGTAAAATTTGAACCGTCATACATACTGGAGATGCTTTCTGTAATTGATGAGAATTCTGATGTTATTATAGGTATTAACGAACCAGCTTCGCCATGGACTTTCCAACCTGCAAATGATAAAAGTTACCTTTATATTCTTATGCCGATGAAATTATAATTTAAATTTTTTCCTCACAAATATTCTGCTATGCAGGAATTTTCAAAAGCCAAATATATAATTGAAAGAATTCTTTCACGTTATGGTATTACAAAACAATTGTTTGAACTATATGATATTTGGAACGAAGTTATAGGTGAAAAACTTGCAAGAAAAATACAACTTTGTGGTATAAAAGATGGTAATATATTAGTTACTGTAGAAAATCCAGCATATCATTATTATTTAAAACTTCATCAAAAGGAAATATTGGAAAAGATTACTAAAAAGTTGTCAGATAAATTTCTTCAATGTGAACAATTTAAAAACATAAAAGTAGTAAAATTATGACTTCATCGTCATTGTTTGGTACTGACGGTATCAGAGGAGTTGTAGGCGAACCGCCTCTGACAAAAGAGTTTATACAAAGGATTGCAGTCGCTTCTTCATTAGTATTTAAAGAATCATACAAAACTCGTAAAGTCATCATCGGATGGGATACAAGAGAGTCAAGTCCGTGGATTGCAGATGTGTTATCTAAAAACATCTCAAAGGCTGGGTATGAAGTTTATCTTGCTGGAGTGTTCACAACTGCTGGGATAGCATTTCTTTGTAGAAAAGAGCAAGCGTTAGGTGTTGTGATATCAGCTTCACATAATCCATACCAATATAATGGGATTAAATTTTTATCGCCATCAGGGACGAAAATTTCGCCTAAATTAGAGAAAAAAATTGAACAGGTAGTAAAACAATATAATAAATTTTCATTAAAGTGGAACAAAAAAGAAAGAGTAAAATTAATTTCATATAATGATACTGCAGAAAAAGAGTATATAGAGTTTCTCAAAAAAATATTTATTGCTGATGTAAATGATAACTTTAAAGACAAAGTATCTCTTGTGGTTGACTGTGGCAACGGTGCATCGTATAAAATAGCAGATAAAATTTTTAAACAGTTATTTAAGAAGGTAGAATGTATAAATATTGAACCGAACGGTAAAAATATAAATGCAACCTGTGGAGCGTTATATCCTGAAACAGTTAAACGATACATCACTGACGGACAGATAGGTGTTAGTTTTGATGGTGATGCAGACAGAGTTATTTTTGTAGATGAACACGGGAATGTCCGTGATGGTGATTATATTATAGGAATTTTAGCAACAGAATATAAAAAAAGAAAGATGCTTAAAAATTCATTAGTTGTAGTATCAATAATGGCAAATCTTGGTCTTGTAAGATATCTTCAGAAGTTGAAACTGAAAGTTATAATGTGTCCTGTGGGAGATAAATATGTTTCTGAGTATCTTAAAAAGTATAAAGGTATTCTTGGTGGAGAACAAGCAGGACATATAGTTTTGTATAACTATCTTCCTACAGGTGATGGGATACTCACTGCGTTAGAAGTGTTAAAAGCAGTTATTAAAAATAAGACGTCACTTTATAACCTCAGTCAGATATTTTCAAAATATCCTCAGGTATTAAAAAATGTTAAGACACAAGTTAAACCGCCAGTTGAAGAAATTTTTGAAAAAGAGTTTTTACAATCTTTGGAGAAAAAAATTGATGGTAGAATCGTGCTAAGATATTCTGGTACTGAACCTTTATTTCGTATAATGGTAGAAGGTAGAAATGAACAGAAGATAAGAGAAGTTGTCAATATTATTGAGAATAAATTTAACCAATATATTAAAGTTTGTGAAGTGTGATATATGCCAAAGTTAGGAGTTAATATAGACCATATAGCGACTTTAAGACAACAAAGAAAAATTGGTTATCCTTCAATAATTGAAGCTGCAAAAATTGTAGAATCTTGTGGTGCACATCAGGTTACTGTACATCTTCGTGAAGATAGAAGGCATATCCAAGATGAAGATGTTTTACAATTAAAAAAAATTCTTAAGATCCCGTTTAATTTAGAGATGTCGCTTAATAACGAAATTGTAGAATTTGCACTGAAAGTTAAACCTGACGAAGTATGTATTGTACCTGAACGTAGACAAGAATTAACTACAGAAGGTGGTCTTGATCTTGAAAAAAATTATAAAAGAGTTAAGTCTGTAGTTTCACAACTTAAACAGCGTGGTATCATTGTAAGTTTGTTTATTGAACCTGAGATAAAATCTGTATTGTTAGCGAAAGAACTTGGTGCTGATGCTGTTGAACTACATACAGGTAGGTATTCCTTGTGCAAGGTTGGGACGAAAAAATTTTATTTTGAACTAAACCGTATAAAAAAAGCAAGTAAAATTGTAATTGAACAAGGACTTATTCTTAACGCAGGCCATGGACTTGATTACAACAATGTAAAATACATTTCTATAATTAAAGGAATGAATACTTTAAACATTGGATTTTCAATTGTTGCAAGAGCCGTATTTGTTGGATTAGAAAAAGCAATAAAAGAAATGCTAAAACTCGTAACAGTTTAACTGCAAAGGATAAAAAAAATGTGTGGAATTATTGGCTATATTGGAAGAAGGAATATAGTTGAAGTTTTAATTTCTGGATTGAAATCGCTTGAATACCGTGGATATGATTCAAGCGGTATTGCTGTGTTAAAAAACAAAAAGATTTTGCGTCATCGTACAGTAGGTAAAGTTGTACAGATGGAATCTACGATACCAGCTGAGTTTCATCACTTTGTAGTTTCAAAAAACGAAGAAAATCTTGTAGGTATAGCACATACACGATGGGCAACACATGGTAAACCATCAGAAGAAAATGCTCATCCACATACTGACTGTAAACAAAAATTTGTAATCGTGCATAACGGTATTATAGAAAACTTTATTGAGATAAAAAATAAACTTACAAAACATAAGTTTTCTTCAGAGACAGATACTGAAGTGTTAGTACATTTAATTGAAGAAAAATATAAAGGTTCTGTACTTGATGCAGTTAAAGAAGCGATAAAACTTGTCCATGGATCGTTTGCGTTTGTTTTAATTTCAACATATGAACCTGACAAATTGTTTTTTGCAAGAAAAGATTCGCCTTTAATTATAGGTCTGGGAGAGAATGAAAAGTTTATAGCTTCCGACGTTACTGCTATGCTTAAATATACAAACAAGTTTATATTTTTAGAAAATGATGATTATGGTATTGTAACGATTGACGACATAAAAGTTTACAATACTAAGACCACTGCATTGCAAAATAGAAACGTTGCTGTGGTGAACTGGACTGCACAGATGGCAGAAAAAGCTGGATTCAAACATTTTATGTTAAAAGAAATTTATGAACAACCGCAGGTATTAAGAGAAAACATAACAGCACGTGTTTTCGGTGAAGATATTGTTTTTAACGACGAAGTAAAATTTTCTTCTGCCCAGTTAAAAAAAATAAAAAAAATTTTGATTATAGGTTGCGGTACTTCATACCATGCTGCGCTTGTGATAAAGTATTTATACGAACAAATTTTAAAAATACCAGTAGAGGTAGATATAGCATCAGAGTTTAGGTATAGAGAACCTGTTTTATCAAAAGATACACTTGCAATTTTTATTTCTCAATCAGGAGAGACTGCAGATACACTGGCTTCGTTAAGAATGGTAAAAGAAAATAAAATTCTAACTCTTGGTGTGTGTAATGTGATTGGTTCTTCATTATATCGCGAGGCAGATTCTACAATATATATCCGTTGTGGACCAGAGATTGGTGTTGCTTCAACAAAAGCTTTCACTGGACAACTTATATGTTTATATCTTTTTGGTCTTTACCTTGCGAAATTGAAAAGTATTTTGTCAGAGCAAAGGTATCAGGAGTTATTAAATTCACTTTATAAAGTACCTTCCTATATTGAACACATACTTGCAGATACTTCTTATATAAAACAACTTGCTGAAATGTTTTATATGAAAAAAGATTTTTTATATCTTGCGCGTGGTATAAACTACCCTATCGCGTTGGAAGGTGCATTAAAACTTAAAGAGATATCTTATATTCATGCTGAAGGATATCCAGCAGGTGAGATGAAACACGGACCTATCGCACTGATAGATAAAGATATGCCTGTTGTTATAATTGCAACGAAAGGTTCGCTCTTACAAAAAGTTTTCTCCAACCTTGAAGAAGTAAAATCTCGTGATGCAAAAGTTATAGCGTTAACAAACTACGGAATAGAATCAAAAAGTATTGATTACAAAATTGTCCTACCTGAAACAGACGAAATTATTTCACCGATACTTAATGTTGTACCTTTACAATTACTTGCGTATTACATAGCGGATAGGTTAGGTTGTGAGATAGACCAACCGCGTAATCTTGCAAAAAGTGTTACGGTAGAGTAAATTTTCTGTTTATATCTTTGTCTTATCTTGTTCACGAATTTCTATAAAATAAGTTGTATTGAAAATATAAAAAATAAAATGTATTTAGAAAATATATTTTATGACGATAAGAAGATATCACTTTATAATTTTTATATGTCTTTTTTTTATAATTTACCCTTTAACTAAAGTTTACGAAAGTAAAATTTCTTTTTCTTCAGCAGATTTTTATTTAAAAAGCAGAAATTATAGACAGGTAGCATTGACATTTGATGATGGTCCACACAAGGATTTTACTAAAGCTATTGTTGATATTCTGAATAAGTATAATGTTAAAGCTACTTTTTTCCTTGTAGGGAAACAGGTTGAAAAATACCCAGAGTTAGTAAAATATATATGTCAAAATTCTGACTCTAAAATTGCAAACCATACATATTCGCATAAAAATTTGACTCTACTTTCACCGTTACAGATTGAATCTGAACTTTTAGCTACACAGGAATTGTTATATAATATATCAACATCCTCTGATAAAGTAATAAATTATTTTAGGCCGCCTGGAGGACATTTTTGTACAAAAGTAGTTTCTGTTGCAGAAAGGTTGGGATATAAAATTGTACTTTGGAGTATTTTTACTAATGATCATCAAAGGAATGTTACAAAACGAGATATTCTTCAAAAAATACGTTCTTCAACAAACGGTAATGAAGAAATTGTTTTACTACATTCTGGTAGTAATGTAACACTTGAGTGTTTGCCAGAGATTATAGAATTTTTTAAAAATAATGGATACAAATTTGTAACAGTAGATGAGATTTTAGAAGATGAAACCGATAATGGCGTTGGACTATGGCAGTAAACGTATAGGCGTTGCAATATCTGATGAATTACATTTATTAGCTCATCCGTTAGAAACAATAAAAAATGATGAGTTTGCAATAGAAAATATTCTTCGTTTGATAAAAGAACGCAATGTAGGCAAAATTATTATAGGTTTTCCAAAATGGGACAAAGTTACACCAATCGGAGAAGAAATTTTACAATTTAGTGAAAAACTTAAGATGTACACAGATGTAGAGATTGAGTTTGTGAACGAATTTTATTCATCCAAGACAGCAGTAGAAAAATTAGTTTCAACAGGTAAAAAATTTAAAAAATATAAAAGAAAACTTGATGTTTATGCTGCCTGTATAATTTTACAGGATTATCTTGATATGTGTAAAAGTGAGTTATGAATAACAAGAAGAAATTCCTTATAGGTATATTTATAATTTTACTTATTTCAGTATACATCTATCATACTTACTTAAGAAGGGACAAAATTGTGATAATCCCGCGAAATGCAACAGCTAAGGATGTAGGTAAAATATTAAAAAATGAAAAGTTAATACCTTCAGAAGGATTATTTAGATGGATGGTATTCTTTTTGTTTGCAGAAAGAAATATTAAACATGGTACTTATAAGTTTAGGTTTTCATTAACCACGATACCTATAGTGATAAGGCTTGTCCGTGGGCCACAACTTGTCAAAGTTACCATACCAGAAGGATTTCGTGTAGAACAAATAGCTGAACGATTACATGCTAAAGGTATAATATTAGACCCAATTTATTTTATAACTTTTGTAAAATCAAACAGCTATAACGGCTATTTATTTCCAGAAACTTATTATTTTTCTTTAAACGAAGATGTGGATTATGTAGTTAATCGTATGGTATCTGAATTTTATAGAAAATATTCGGAAGACTTACGAAAACGTGCTTACGAATTAAAACTTACAACACATCAGGTGGTAGTTTTAGCTTCAATTGTAGAAAAGGAAGCAAAAACCAAAGAAGAAAAAAGGTTAGTATCTGCAGTGTTTCACAACAGGTTAAAGAAAGGATGGTATTTAGAATCCTGTGCTACTGTGAGATACGCATTAAAAAAGTTTACTGGTCCGCTGACTTACAAGGACTTGAATATAGATTCTAAGTTTAATACTTACAAATATTATGGTTTACCACCGGAACCAATATGTAATCCAGGGCTTGATTCTATTGAAGCTGTATTGTACCCAGCTGAAACCGATGATATGTTCTTTTTTACAGAAAACAATCAGACACATGTGTTCTCTAAGTATTATAAACAACACATAGAAAGACAAAAAAAGTCAAAATATAGTGTAAGATAGAAGAACTATGAAAAGGATAAAAATTAAATTTCCTTTACAAAATTTTGAATTAACTTGTACACTTAACGATACAAAAATTGCTAATAAAATTTTTGAAATACTTCCACAAGAAGCTAAAGTGAAAACCTGGGGTGAAGAAATATATTTTGAGTTACCATTAAAATTAGAGAATGAAAAACCAACATTAGATGTAGATATTGGCGATGTTGGTTGGTGGCCAGAAGGAAGTTGCTTTTGTATATTTTTTGGAAGAACACCTGTATCTGATAGTGATAAACCAAAGCCGTATAGCGAGATTACAATTATTGGGAAGATTGATATAGACAACGATGTTATAAAAAAACTAAAAGCGATTAAGATTAATACTAAAGTTGTTTTAGAACATATTAAATGACTAAGAAAGTTTTGATAGTATACAATCCACAAAAGAAAAATGCTATTTCGCTTGCAAAAGGTATATCTGGACAGATAAAAAGTAAATACAAAAAAGAAATTATAATTAATATTTGTAGTTCAGAAAAAATAACAAATAAAAATTGTGTAGCTGATTTAATCTTAGCTTTAGGCGGGGATGGAACAATTTTAAGAGTAAGTCCGTATGCTGTAGAACGTTTGATACCAGTTGCTGGTATTAACATAGGAGGGTTAGGTTATCTTGCTGAATTTAATCCTTCGGATGTTAACTCAATTATTGACGAGTTTGTTACTGAGAAGTTAGAATTACAAAATAGATTAGTTTTGGATGTAACTTATAAAAATAAACATCATTATGCACTAAACGATTGTGTATTAAAACCACTTTCGTCTAAAGTTTGCAACATAGAACTTTTCATAGAAAAACAAAAACTTACCAACATTGTTGGTGACGGTGTTATAGTAGCAACGCCAACTGGGTCAACTGCTTATTCATTAGCTTGTGGTGGTAGTATTGTTGAGCCAGAAGCAAATGTGATATTGATAACACCAATCTCGCCACATACATTGTCTATCCGTCCTTTATTAATTTCACCAGAGAAAACAATAACTCTTCGTATCCCTGTTTTCAAATCTAACAAACAGTTGCTCCTGTCCTTAGATGGTCAAAGAAATTTTTTTGTTGAACCACTGGATGAAATTATAATAAAAATAGCTAATAAGAGATTTTTATTTATACCTAATAGGAAAAAAAATTTCTTCAAGATATTAACACAAAAACTTTCCTGGGGTGTAAGATAAAAACCTGCCGCTAATATAAACAGTATGCAGAAAATTGATTTGTTAGGATGTACGAAAGAAGAAATTAAAGATTTTGTCACTGTAAAACTTAAAGAAAAAGAATATAGGACAAAACAAATAGTTCACTGGATTTATAAGAAGAGAGTTACTGACATAATAAATTTTACTGACTTACCTGCGGGGTTAAGAGATAAACTTACCCATTTAGTTCAAATAGGAAGTTTACAACTTATATCAAAAGAAATTTCGCAACTTGATGGTACAACGAGATATAATTTTAAAACTCAAGATAATTATATAGTTTCTTGTGTTTATATTCCTAAATTAGAAAGAAAAGTTGTATGTATTTCTACTCAGATAGGATGTAGCGTTGGCTGTGTATTTTGCCATTCTGGAAAGATGTATTTTGTACGAAATCTTACAACTGGTGAGATCGTAGAACAGGTGTACGCAGTAAGAAAAGATGTTGGTGAGATAAACGGAATTTTGTATATGGGCATGGGTGAACCTTTACTTAACTATGATAATGTCGTTAAAAGTATTAAAATATTTTTAGATACAGATATGTTTGCAATGAGTAAAAGACGAATTACTGTGTCAACCGTGGGCGTCGTTCCAAACATATATCGTCTTGCAGATGAAAAATTAGGTGTGAAACTTGCAATTTCGTTACATAGCTATAATGATGAACAAAGGAAATGGTTAGTTAAGAGGCTGAAGTTTAAATTAAATGAAATTCTTGAAGCTGGTGTATATTATGCAGAAGTTACTAAAACAAAGTTTACAATAGAATATGTCCTGATTGGTGAGATAAACGATTCCGAAGAACATGCTAAGTTTTTAGTTAAACTATTAGATAAACTACCAAAAATTCGTAAGTTTGTAAAGATAAATCTGATACCATATAATACAATACCAGAGGAAAAGTTTATTCAATCTAAACTAGACACTATTGAAAAATTTAAACAAATCTTGGTAACCAATGGATATCTGACTTTCATACGTAAACCTTACGGTAATGATATAAACGCTGCTTGTGGACAGTTAGGATTTTAAAATTATGAAATTTGCGGACCTATCTTGCGATTATAGAAAGTTTTACAAAGAGATACAAGAAAGGAAACAGCAATTTTTAAATACTAAAACTGATAAAAAGAAAGTTTTTAAAGAACTTTGTTTTTGTTTGCTTACTCCGCAGTCAAAAGCTACGAGTTGTTGGGTTGCAGTTGAGGAGTTGTTTAAAGCAGGTTATCCTGATATTGATATAAATCAAATAGAAGCAATTCTTCGTCCAAAGGTGAGATTTTACAGAAACAAAGCAAAATATTTAGTTGAACTTGCAAAAAAGTTCAATTTGATATATAAGATTATAAATAATAAATTTGAGCCAAAAGTTTTAAGAGAAATCTTGATAAATGAAATCAAGGGTTTAGGAATGAAAGAAGCGAGCCATTTTTTAAGAAATATAGGCTATTCATTTGATTTAGCAATATTAGATAGACACATATTGGAAAACTTGAAACGATTAAAGATTATAAAAAACATACCGAAAAGTTTAACGAAGAGAATTTATTTTGAAGTAGAAGATAAATTTCTAGCATTTTCTAAAAAAATTAAGATTTCGTTGGTGGACCTTGACCTATTATTTTGGGCAAAACAAACAGGTTTTGTATTTAAATAAAAATGATAGGTATAGACATTGTAGAGACAAAAAGGATTGCTAAGTTGATACGGAATAAACGTTTTGTCCAACGTGTGTTTAGTAGTGAAGAAATTAACTATTGTGAGAACAAAAAAAATAAGGTTCAACATTATTCTGCACGGTTTGCTGCAAAAGAGGCTATTTGGAAAGCACTTTCAGGAAAGTATAGTATCCCACTTAAAAATATTGTTATCAGAAACATTCAAAATGGTAAACCTGAAGTTGTATTGGAAGATAAAAAATTGAAAAGAATAAAATTAGAAGTTTCTTTATCACATACAAAAGAATATGCAATTGCCGTAGCTATAGTTGTGTATAATCTGAAGTAACAATTTTAGTCATAAAACGCCTAACACTACCTAAACGACTAAACAACTATATGTGCAACAAACATCAAATAATATCAGAAAATATAGCGAAAGAGTTTTTACCAAAACGTCCTGATACTGGACATAAATATGATTTTGGTCATATTTTGGTTATTGGCGGTTCTAAACAATATACAGGAGCGCCAATTTTAGCAGCTGAAGCTGCTTTAGTAGTTGGTAGTGGAATTGTAAGTTTAGCTGTTCCCGAAAGCATATACGCTTTTACAGTAGTAAGAGTGAAACCAGAGATAATTGTTTTTAGTTTACCTGCAACATCAAACGGTTGTATTTCTTCAATTGCTTTAGATTCTTTAATAGAATATATTCAGAAAAGAAACGTGGATACGATTTGTCTTGGTTGTGGCCTTTCAAGAGATGAAGATACTAAGATTTTTGTAAATAATTTTCTTAAAATAATTTTTTCATCATATGTAAAATTAAACAAAGAGGTCAATATAATAATTGATGCAGATGGATTTAACTTGCTTGAGGTTGAAAATGGAATAATAAAAAATTTGAAGAATCAAGAGTGGAGGGTTATTCTTACGCCACATACAGGGGAGTATAAAAATCTGCTAAAAATAGATACAGAAGAATGGCAAAAGAAACTTAAAAATTTTGATTTCTGTAAAGAAGTGGAAGAATTTGCAAAAATTAATAAAATTGTGTTGGTGTTAAAGTCAGCAATAACAACAATTTCAGATGGTGAATATGTTTTTAAAACCAATACTCCAAACTCTGCATTAGCAAAAGGTGGCAGTGGTGATGTTTTGGCAGGCATAATTGCAGGACTTGTCCATCAAGTTAAGAATTATAATAAAACAGTTATAAATTACAGACCTGCGCTAAAATCAGCAGTTTTAGGTGTATATCTTCATCAAAGGACCGCAGGAATAGGTCAACAGCAAAAGACATCTTTCTGTTTTACCTCTTCCGATATAATAACATTTCTTCACTTCGCAATAAGTGAACTAACGGATAATGTATGAAAAAGTTTTTCTTATTAATAGTGGTCTTATGTAACTCAGCTACCGCGTCTGGCGAATCATTTGGCAGGGGTGGGATTTCATTTAATTATCCTGGTGTTGGGATGAGATATGTTTTCAAAAAAAATATAGTTGAACTAAAATATCAAAAAGTAAAAGATGATTATGAAACAACACTCTATGGACTAAGATATTACCGCTTGCTACATTTGAAAAATATTTTTCCATATTTCGGTGGTGAATTAGGAATTTTTAACACTAGTGAAACTAAAGGAGTTGAAGATGCAAGTGGTCGTGCTGTAGGAGTGTTTATAGGTGTTGAAAAGTTTATTTTTAAAAAGTTTTCAGTAAACATGGACATAGGGCCATATATAGCAGTTGTGGATAAACCTGGAAAAAATTCTATAAGTGTTAACGAGTTTGATTTTGTGTTAAATATTTCAATAAATTTTTACTTTTTAAAGAACAAGTGAAGATCTATATTTTATTATTATTTCTTTGTTTTTGTACTGTTAACAGTTACAGTCTGCAGTTTGGTACTGTAAATCTTGGACATCAAACAGGAAAAAAAGCGATTAAAGAATGGAAAGAAAAAAATCCACAATCACAACAACCTCAACCGCAGGACGACCCAAGACTCTACTGGATATCAGAAAAAATGGATGGGTTTATATACTGGCCAAGTATTGCAATATCAGGTGACACAATTTATGTTGGCACTAGTGGTTGGGATAATCGTCCGCCAGGAGTGGATTATACAAACGCAGTTTACTCTCTTGATAAACATACTGGTAAAATAAAAGCAAGATATTTACTTTCTGACGATGAACTCGTTAAGGGTGCAATTGTAATTGGTAAAAGTGGTTGTATTTATTTTATGGTTATAGAAATGACAGGATATAATGAGGGGTATGGTAAGACATATCTTTATTCGTTAAACCAAGATTTACAACTTAGATGGAAAAAAGAAGTTTCTTTAACACAACCAAACTTCTGGGGACAAGCATCGCCAGCAGTTGATTCTCAGGAAAATTTATATATAAACGTGTGTGTGTCAACATCAATACCACCAATATACGCAATAATTTCATACGATTTCTACGGCAACGAAAGGTGGAGACATGAGTTTAGAGGATTAGGCGGAGGTGTTGTATGGCCAACACCTGTGGTTGCGTCTGGGATAGTTTTTGCAAACACTTGTAATGGTATTTATGCTTTAACTACTTCAACAGGTGGTGTTTTATGGTATATACAGCATGCGGATGGAGATATCGTATCGCCTGTGATAACAGATAACACCTTATATGTTATTGCGGGATTATTTGGTAAGAGATTGTTAGCATATACTCTTAATGGCGAACTTAAATGGGAAATGAATACATATGCTAAAACTTTAGCTCAGCCTGTTATTGGTGAAGATGGAACAATTTATTTTGGTACAACTGCGAAAGAAATAGACAGAAATGTTTATCCAGATAAAATAGCTGGATTTTTCTGGGCAATTAACCCTTCAACAGGTGGTGCCAAATGGATGTTTGACATAGATGAGTATATGTATGACGAGTATGATAAAAAATACAAATCTTCTGACATTTATGCACCAGCTGTTGTTGGTAAAGATGGAACTATTTATTTTACAACCGAGTATAGATACATCTTTGCTCTTAATCCAGATGGGAAATTAAAGGAAAAATACGATTTAATGAAAATGGCTAGAGGTTGGCCTGGGGGTACGGTTACATATTCTGCCTTAGTCATTGACGAAAATGGGGTCTTATACAAGGCAGATTCAAACAGAGATCCCGTTCTTAAACGCGATGTTGCACGAGTTATTGCTATAAAAACACAAAGTTACGGTTTAGCAAACTCACCCTGGCCCAAGGGATATAGGAATTATTCTAACACTAATGCTCAAGAATAAGTTATAAATATAGAAAATTTTTATCATACCTTGACAAAAGATTTTATTTTTAATATATTTAAATAAATTTAAATTTGTAATAATTACAGAATAGAAATTTATACAGATGAATATAAAAGAAACTTTGAGGTTAAGAAATCTGAAACCAACTATTCAGCGAATAAAAATATATGAATATATGCTTAAACACAAAACACATCCAGATGTAGAACACATTTATACAGCATTAAAGAGAGAAATTCCCACTATTTCTAAAACGACGATATATAATACGTTGAAAGAATTTACTGAGAAAGGATTAATAATAGAGATTCCTACTGAGTATAAACTTTGTTTTGATGGTTATACTGAGCCACATAGTCATTTCATATGTGAAGAATGT
>JANXDG010000021.1 GCA_025059805.1 Endomicrobiia bacterium | reverse complement strand
TGCTTTTATTTTTTTCTCCATTTTAAACAGTTGTGGCTCAAGCGGTTCCGCTTCTGGTGATACTACCGCGCCTATACAAAAATTTGGTGGTTCACCGTCAAGTTTGTTTCCTGCTAGGTCATATCCTTCCATTAGTCGCTTTACTGTGTAAATTAATGAAACACTGTCTAAATCAAAAACAGGTTTTGCATCTTTATGGTCACCTAATACCACATGGTCACCTGTAAGTAAAAGCAAATTTTCAATACCAAAAGCTGCTGCATTAAGTATGTCTGACTGAAGCGCAAGCCGGTTTCTATCACGGCAAGTAATCTGGTATATCGGTTCAAATCCATGCTGTTTAAGCAATATACACATACCTAAAGAACCGAACCTCATAACTGATGATTGATTATCTGTGACATTTATTGCATCAACTTTATTTTTTAAGTATTTTTGTGCTTCTTCAATTAAGTGGTTTACTTGCCATCCTTTTGGTGGACCTATTTCTGAAGTTACTACAAATTTTTTTATGAATAATTCTTTCAGCTTCATGGTTGTGTATTATGATTATGGATAAAAATTTGTTTTATAAGTATATCCAATTTATTTAAACTTTTAAGTTTTAAAGTAATTTTTTCCCAGCCGCACTCTTTTGTTTTATCCACTTCACATCTTCCATTTTTTGCTCCACCACAGGGTCCGTTAAGTAATGATTTAGAACAACTTGTGATAGGGCATATCCCAGCAGTATAATTAAGATAACAATTTCCACATAGAGCACAGTCAAACTTTCCTTCGTACGGTATATTAAATCCTTTATACCCTGTGAGATAAAAGGTATTACACAATGTGAATACTTTTTTTTCTGATAGCGCAGAAGAAATTGATGCAATACCTACACCACAAGAAAATACAACTATTGCATCAGAATTATTTATTTCTTTAGATAAAACAGAAATATACTTATTCAGAAATTCCTTGTTACATATATAATCTAAGATTCGTAGAGTAGTTTGAAATTTATTTTTTATAATTTCAAAATAATTCACTGCTTCTTTTACATAAATGTGTACCTCGTTGCAACCTCTACAAACAATGTAAAGAATTTTTTTGCAATTATTAATAATAGGTAATACTTCTTTTTCTGGTTTAGATTTTATTAGGAACATAAATTTAGTTAATAATTTCTTTCTTTTCTTTTTTGATGATTTCCAATATTGGTATCTTTGATGCGCACACATATTGACAACATCCACATTCAACACAACTTTTTATGTTATATTTAGAAGCTTTTGATAATTCATTGTTGTGATAACATCTTACGAACTCTAACGGTTCAAGTTCTAATGGACACACATCAACACATCTGCCGCATTTAATACATTTATTATTATAGTCTTCTTGTATATATCGTCTTAATGCTAAAATACCATTACATCCTTTAATTATTGAAGTTGAAAAATCTTCTATCTCAACACCTGTCATATAACCAGCATATTTTATCTTAAACTCAATACTATTAAAATTTTCGTTGTAACAACTTCTTATAATATCTTCAAGTAACGTCCCGATTTTAACTTTATAGTTACCATATTCTTTTTTTGTTTCTTCTTCTCCTGAAACGGTTATTACTCTTTCTATAAGTGGAAAGCCATTTACTACCGTGTTATAAAGTGCAAATACTGTGGATACATTCTGTACAAGAAATCCAAAATCTAAAGGAATCTTATCATAAGGAACACTAACATTAAAAAGTTTTTTTATTAAAATTTTTTCAGCCCCATGAGGATATTTAGTGTTAACCACTATTATTTCAATATCACTTGGTTTAGTTTCAATTAATTTTTGCATAGCCTGTGGTTTATTATCTTCTATTACAACTACAATTTTTTTTGGTTCAAGTAAGTATCTTATTATTTCAATACCTTCAAAAACTTCTTTTGTATATTCTATCATTATTCTATTGTCAACATTTAAATATGGTTCGCATTCACAACCGTTAATCACGACTATATCTATAGGCTTTGGAGGATTTAGTTTCACATGTGTTGGGAACATCGCTCCTCCTAATCCCACAATGCCTGATTCAGAAATTATTTCTAATACTTGTTGTTTTGGAAGTTTCCTCCAATCAGGATGTGGCTTTATTTCATCGGACATTTTATTTTGAAAATCATTTTCTATTATAACGGCAGGTAATTTTCTTTGTATCTTCGGGTGTAAAATTTCCTTAAATTCTAAAACTTTCCCACTTATGGGAGAATGTAAGTTTGATGATATAAAACCATCTCTTTCTGCAATTTTTTGTCCAACTCTGACATAATCACCTTCTTTGACTATGGGAACTGATGGTTTCCCTGTGTGCTGTGTAAAAAACAGAGCTAAGAATTGTGTTGCTGTGAATTCTTTGATTGGAATATTTTCGGTTATTTCTTTATTTTCAATAGGGTAAACGCCACCAAAAAAGCTATTTATTCTTAAATGTAAATTACTATCCAAATTTTGTTTTTGCTGTGAATAAGATAAGTTATAATAATTTCTAACTTTAACCTCTGAGTTAAATTTTGAGTTCTTAGCTTTTATTTTTTTGTAAATAATTTCCCAACCACAATCTATATTTTTATCTACTTCACATTTTCCATTTTTTGCTCCACCGCATGGCCCGTTAAGTAATGATTTGCTACAATAAACTATTGGGCATACACCTTCTGTATAGGTTAGATGACATTTGCCACAGGTTGCACAAAAAGTTAAGTTGTTCAAGTTGATACCATGATGGTTCACTCCAGCAGTAGAATTATAGCGTGGTTGTATTGAATCCGCAAGAGATATTGTCTCTTTTTCTACAATGTCAGATACAAACTGTACACCTATACCGCAACTTATTACACATAAAGCTTCTAATTTTGGATGTTTGTCAGAGGCAGAAATTATTTTTTCTTTATTGATATATGAATTGCATAAAAAATTAAGTTCTAGACAAAACAACAATTTTTTTTCATTAGTAACAAGCGTGTTAATGATTTCTCTACATTGATGAGAAAAATTTTCCTGTGTTAATTCCTCAAAACATGAATTACATACAACGATACCAATATTTTTTTTATCTTTTAAAAATTCTAAAATCTTATTCTCTGGTTTTAGTCTGAATTTTTTAAAGTTTATACTCATATATTAGATTTCTATTAAATCAGTGAAGGTAAAGATAATGCTGGATGGTTAACAGTAGTTAAATATTCTATCAACTGTTGTGGATCAGTAGTTATTGTTTCGTCCGCAATTTTTTCAATTAGATTAGGTTCACCAATTTCTTCACAACGTTTTTTAAGTTTTTCACCTAAAGTTTCTTTTAATTCTTTTGTCATCCATACGATACGTTTAAGTCCACCTTCAGGAACAAGAAATTTTTTGCTTACCAAATAGAGTCGTCCTACACCTAAAAAACCAGGGGTTTGACTACCTCCACCAACAGAGCCTGCTAAAGTGGAAAATGTCATACCGCAAGGTGTCATACCAGTATATCCACGATTTACTACCATAAAACCATTACATTCAGGTAATATTGCAATTATACACTCAAAACAACCACAAGATGTTGTAGGATATTCCATAATAGAATAATTAAAGAAACGTTCAATGTTACCATGTGAAGATTCATATACAAATTTGTTTACACCTTCCCATTCACCTTTTATAGGGTCAAGACAGGTTCCTTTTGGTATAGGTTGGTTCATACCTTTTGGATTTATTTCATATGCAGCTTTTCCATCAAGCCAGTTATATGCACCACAAAGTCCGAGTTTTTCAGGAGTTATCACACATACATGGTTTGGGGCATAACTTTGGCAAAGGGTACAAGAATAAAAAGTATCAACCGCTTCATCTGTAAGTCCAGCAAGACGTGCATCTCGTTCATCATATATCTTTAACATTTGCGGTAGAAGTTCCTTGACTTTATTTTCATCAGTATATATCGTAACTTGAACTTTATCTACTAATGCAGGAAAATCTTCTAAAAGTTTTGCCACTAAAATTTTACCAAAATGTTTTAATCTAAATCCAGAATTAAATGCTTCCTTTGATATTCTTATCCAGTTTTGGTTTCTTTGTCCCATATGAAAGATACCTTTAGCAAAACTTAAATAATGATGAATCTGTCGCTCAATGATTGATTCAAAATCTTTTTGCATTTTACGTCCAGCAACTTCTACAACTATGCCTAATGGCATTGCAAAAGGTAGCTGCTCCTCCTTAACTTTTATTTCGTCAATGTCAGGACCTACAATTTCTATTTTTCCATTCTCTACT
>JANXDG010000078.1 GCA_025059805.1 Endomicrobiia bacterium | reverse complement strand
TTGAAAAAACATCTGCTACAGATTTTTTAAAGGATAAAATGGAAGAATTACGAGCAAAATTACTTAAATTTTAACATTATAAAAATATTTATGAAGTGTACCCATCTTAACTAATTCTTTCCTTTGTTTCTAATTTGATATACGATTTGTTTATGGTAGTGTGTATTGATATTTTTTTTAAAATTAGATATAACTAAATATTAAAAAAATTTTTCATTATTGAATACCTTGATGAATACTCGTATTGGAGTATTTATCTTACCCAAGGCCGCTTTAAAAGGAAAAGTTGGTATTAAACTCTCAGAAACCCTACTGCTAAACGAAGAAGAAAGCATTAAAAAAATATTTAGTATAGAACACTCTGATGAATTTCAGATGCTTGTTTCATTAAAAGTTGTAAGTAGGAAACCAATTTTTGGTTATAAGAATTTAGTAACATACGAACTTAAAGATGATATTGTACCAACCTTGTTGGAGCATATTGAGTTAGATAAATTTGTAAACAAAAATTTGGATGTAATCCGTTTAATAAAAAAAATTGGCGAAGAAAAATATAAAAAATATTTTTTAGATTATGAATGTTACTCATTTGAAGATATAGCACAAAATACTGGTCTTTCTGTAGATGAAGTTAAGCAGGTATTTGATTTTACAAATGAGGTGTTGATTAGTAATATTTTTTATTCTGAAATCATAAAACTTCAATATCCGCAGGAATACAAAAAATACATACGTATTGCAGAAGTTAAATTTTTTGGTAAAAAAGTAGTTGTATTATGGCTTACTCCTTCGATATTACGAGGTCAGTATAAAATAGATTATTGTAAGTTGAATAAAATACTTGAAAGTTTGTCGTGTTTACAAAGAAAAAAAATAAAAGAAGTTGTTAATCAACTCGAATTATATAACATCAGAGCTTCAGTTTTATATCGTATTGTTGAAACTCTTTGCGATTTTCAAAAAGAGTTTTTATTAACTGGGAAACTAAATAAACTTAGAGTGATTACACAAAAAAAATTATCAGAGATTGTAGGTATCTCACCCTCCGTTGTTTGTAGAGCAATAAAAGAAAAAACAATATTAGCACCTTCAGGAGAGTATAAATTGTCAGAATTGTTAATAAATAGAAAAGAATTTATAATGGTTATTATTGAAGATATAATAGCAAAAAATAAAACTTTGACAGATAAACAACTTTGTGAAGTGCTAAAGCAAAAAACAGGAGTTCAACTTTCAAGAAGAACTGTTAACTATTACAGAAACTTATTACTTTTAAGAAGTAGCCGTAAAAAGTGACAATGTTACTTTAGTACCCTTTCCGTGACCGGCTGACTCTATATTTACCTCACCACCAAAAATGTTGACTATTACATTATATACAAAGAACATCCCGAGACCTGTACCTTTAGGTTTTGTTGTAAAAAATGGTTCGAAAATTTTCTCAATATATTGTTGTGGTATACCTTCTCCGTTATCTATAATTTCTATTATTGTCTTATTATTTTTGTGAAATACGGAAATTTTTATAGTTCCATTTTCATTAATTGCTTCTATAGAATTTGTTAAAATATTCATTATACACTGTTGAAACATAGTTTCTTCAGCTAAAACATATATATTGTTAGGTATTTCTATTTGACAGTCTATTTTTTTATGTTGTAGTGTTGGTTTAAGAATAGCTAATATATGCTGTAGACTTTTTTTAACATCTACTTTTTCTAAAGTTGAAATTTTAATTTCAGTTGATTTTAACATATCGTAGATAAACCTATTGATAGTGTTACAGCTGTCTAATATTATATCTATAAGTTGTTTGAACTCATCAGTTGTAGTTGTTAATGTAGATGCGATTTTTTCTTTTAGAAGTTCAGCTGTTGATGTAATAGCAAACAAAGGATTTCTTATCTGGTGTGCGACGATGGAGGAAAGTTGTGAAATAGTTGCCATTTTTTCCATATTAGCAATTTTTTGTTGTAATTGTTTAGTTTCTTTTTTAAGTTTATGTGATTCAACACAGTTTTTTATAACTATTGAAATTTTTAATTTGTCAATAGGTTTTGTGATATAATCATATGCTCCGAGTTTAATAGCTTCTTTGGCAGTTTCAATGGTACCATATGCTGTCATTATAATAACTTCTATTTCAGGGTTATAATTTTTGATAAACTTAGTAAGTTCTATTCCATCTACCTGTGGCATCATGAGGTCAGTTAGAACAATCTCGTAGTAATTATTCTGTAGAAGTTGTTTTGCATCTATTCCTGATTCAGCAGTTTCAACAATAAAGCCAAGGTGTTCTAATATATCTTTTGCAAGTTCTCTATCGCTGAATTGGTCATCTACAACTAAAATTTTGACAAGTTGGTTATTCTTCTGCATAAACAATTTTTTTAAGTTTTCTTAATGCAATAAGTTCTATTTCTTTAACCTTTCTTGGTGGTATACCTAAATGTGAAGCGATATCTTTAAATGAATAGTGTTTCCCATCTTTTATACCAAATCTAAGTTCTAATACTTTTTTCTCTTCAAGGGTAAGATTTTCAAGTAATTTATACACATAATTTTTTATTTGTTGCTGAACGAAACTGTAGTCTATTTCAGGTTCA
>JANXDG010000030.1 GCA_025059805.1 Endomicrobiia bacterium | reverse complement strand
TTGTAAACGATTACAATCAATATGATATTTGACTCAATGTGAAAAGCAACTTACAGGGAAACCTGTAAGGCGCAAAGCCACGGGCCTAAGTTGCGGTATTAACCTACCGTAATATGGCAGCCGGGTTGCCTCAGAAGGAGGTGAGAGAAAGTGTTAATAAAAATTTTAGGTGTAAGGAGGGTGATAAAATTATGAAAAAAAATATTTTGTGGATTTTATTAGTAGTTATTACAACAGGACTCTATGCGGCTACTTCTGGTAATTATACAATTAAGGTAACAATTGTAGAAGAGCAAGTAGGAATTACAATAGAAGCATCAGAATTGAATTTAGGTTATGTTGTTAAAGGGACATCCATTACAAGTACAGGTTCAACAGCTGTAAAAAATGTTGGAGCAGTGAACATTAATCTAAAGTTAAGAATTAGTGGGAAACCTTCTGGATGGTCAGTAGGAACAAATTCACTTAGTGATGTAGGTCAAGATAAATTTGTTTTAGCAACAGTTTTTCATGAATGGAATGGGTTAATTGTCAGTACAAACCCTTATGCTTGTTTTGACAGTAATGATATATTAACAGAAAGTGACAAGACAGCTGGTTATGTAGGTGGTGGTAGTGGAAACAATTACTTTGTTTGTGAAGGTATTCCTAATCAAACTGTTGCTACTCCTAATTACGCTGATGGATATATGGTGGGACCGAGTCAACAGGTAAATAACCACTTTTTCTTTAACGCACCGACGAGTTTATCAAATTCACAACAGTATGGAGCAGAACAAACTATTACGGTAACAGTTACAGGTATCCAAGCACAGTAACAGTAGTTGTGCTGTTTAAAATAATATTTTATAAAATAGTGAGTACTATATGTTAAATTTCTTATTAATTTATTTGTTTAGTTTAATATCTTTTTGTAATGTTTTGTGCCCCTTAGGTATTTCAACTGAGTTTAATAACATTTTTATTGAAAATTTACAAATAGGTTCACAATATAATTTAACAGTTTTAACAAACTTACCTTTTAAAGCTAAAAATACAAGTGAAAAAAAGGTAAAGTTAAAGGTTCAACCAGTAATACCTTCAGAGGTAAGTTTAAAAGAAGGTTTTGAAGTAATACCATCAACTGATTGGGTTGAAATTATAAATCCTGAAGCTTGGGTTAATCCCGGGGAATACATTAGTAGTGATGTTGTAATAAAAATTCCTAATAATACTTCTTTACTTGGGAGGAAGTTTCAAGTAAACATTTGGTGTTATGTAGTTGAAGTAGAGTCCTTTAAGTCGCTTTTAGCTGTTACGCCCGGTGTAGAAGGTAGATTGTTATTTAGTATAACACACAGAGTTCTTACTACAAAAATTAAACCTGTTGATATAAATTTTGAACTCAATCCTAAAGAAATTTATGCTATGATTTCGTCAACATCAAGTTATGTATGTGAATTTGAAATAAAGAATAATTCACGCCGTAGTTTTATATATTATTTAAGACAGGTTGAACCGGAGGATGTAAATATTGTAGTAAAAACAAAGTACGATAGATTACCGATTAATAAGTTAGAGTTGGTTCCTTCTGAGATAAAAATTAAAGGTGGAAGTTCAAAAAATGTTGTGGTTATGTTGAAAGATTTTGAAGGTATTGATTTACAGAATAAATATTTTGCTGTGATAGAAGTTCAAGTGTTAGGTAAAGGAATTTCGGCAGCTAAGTATGTTAAAATATTTTTAAATAGGATGCAAGATTATGAGTAGAGTTTTATATTTATTGATTGTAATTGTGGTTATAAACTCACTTGTATTAGCAGCACCGTTAGGAGAGTATAGCATCAAAATAAGAATAATAGAAAACGAGTGGGTGATGTTTGATAATTGTGAATCTCGCAGGTGGGCATGGACAGGTGATTGGAGCTGGAACAGGGTACCTACAGAACTTACCTGGGGTAATTTTTTTGGCAGGGATTGTTTACAAGTAACATCAACTGATACCAAAAATGCTATAACGATATGGACTTACACTTTTCCACCAGAAAATTGGAGTAATGTTGAGTTGGTAAGGATGGATGTTTATGTTGAGTTCCCTAACAATACTGCAGATTTAAAGTTTGAACCAAGGGATAAAGATGGTACAGATATTGAGTCCCTGTATTATGAGAATATTCCACCAAATCAATGGGTGGATTGTGAATGGAATATTGATCAGTCAAAAGTTGAGTATCAAAATGTAAGTAGAATTTTACTTATTCCTGACAATCTTGGTTCAAACCCTGCTACATTTTATTTTGATAACCTACGTCTTATAATGACTAATGGAACTACATATTATTGGGACTTGTTTGACAGAACACCTAAAGTTTGGAGTTATGCAGCTGACGCATATGCTTATTATGAAAATAATGTGTATAAAATTGCAAATTCAGCTATAACCTGGATGGGTTCTACAAGTACAGTTAATGCTGGAAGAATTTTTATGAGATGGGATGGTAACAAACATCAAACAGATACTTATGCAAAAGTTGAATCTGAGAATCTTGGTGATATTGATTTTAGTAGGTATCAGAAGGTGCGAATTGATGTTTTATGTTCTACTACAACAGCAAAGATTGCAGTAGGTTTCTGGGATGGGAATAACTGGGATGAAACACCAACACTTAATGTGAGTTCAACTGATACATATCATACTTTAGAGTTTAACGTTCCAAGAAACAATCAAAATTTTAATTGGAGTTCAGTGAATAATGTAAGTGTTCTAATTAAAGAGACAGATTTAGTTCCTTCAGGTGAGATATATATTGATAATATAAAATTCTACCTAAAATATTGATAATATAAAATTCTTCTTAAAATGAAGATAAGAATAAAAGTAATATTGATTTATATTATTTTACTTTCTACTCAAATTTTGTCCCAAGTTAAAGTTAGTTATGTTGGTGAAAGGATAGGGTTTGAATTTATTAGTTCATCGTTTACTGAAGTTATAATAAAGAAGGAAGAATTAGATAACACTAAACCAGTAGCAAGTGTAGTTTTTGGTACGATGACTATAAAGAATGTTGGTGAGGTAAGGTTTGATGTAAGTTTATCTATTGCTACAGGTACTAAAACTACACAGATTGTTAATTTTGAACCTAACCAAGATAAGCAATACAGGTTTTTTGCAGTGTTTACTGATAAACTCCCAGATAAAGATAAGTTTGGCACAGAGGATGTGTTAATTTTAAAAAATGTAGTGGCAACAGACGAAATTTTTGCAGTAAATAATGAAAGTTTTAAAGTTAAAGGTTTTGATATATCTTCTGGTGAGACAAGATGTGTATTCTTTAGGTTAGATGTTTCAACTAATATTAAAGTATCTTATACTACATTTTATTTAAGTATTACGGTGATACCTTCTGAATATAACAGTGTCTTAATCACACCTTCAGGTGGTGAAGTTGAAATTGTCAACAGAGTAAAATTAGAGATTCCGCAAGGTGCGTTGGTAGAAGAAAAAGAAATACGAATAGTTGAAAAACAAAAAAATATGATTCCCAAACTTGATGGTGAAACTGCGGTGTGTGCATACGAATTTTCTCCTAAAGGGTTAGTTTTTAGGAAACCAGCAAAGCTTATTTTTAATTATAGATATGAAACTGTTAATGAAGACAAACTTTGTATTTACTATTGGGACGGTTATGAATGGCGTTATATTGGTGGTAAAGTGGACAAACAAAGTAAGACAGTTTCAACATATATTTCACATTTTTCAATTTATGCACTAATTCCTGTGATTTATACCCCGACATATAAACCAAAAGAAAAAATTATTACTCCTGCAACAAAAGATGGGATAAACGATGTTGCCACTTTTGATGGTTTATCAGGGAAGGATGTAAATATTAATATTTTTGATATAACAGGCCGTAGGGTAAAAACTATAAGTGTATTAGAAAAAGGCAACATCTGGGATGGTACTGACGAGTACGGGAATATTGTGGAAAGTGGTGTTTATGTATACCAATTTGAGTTAGACGGTAAAATATATTCTGGGAGTATAACTGTAGCGAAGTGAGTTAAACCTATGAGTTTAAAAATTAAATTTTTAACATTTTTTATATTCGTTGCAGAATTATTTTCAGCGTTTAGAGAGGTAAACTATACTGCAAAATCTGCAGGGTTAGCTTGTGCATATGTTGCTGTTTGTGAAGGTATAGATAGTTTAGTTTTTAATCCTGCTGGGATGGCAAAAACGAATTTTTCTGAGGTAAATTTTACACATTCAAAACTTTTTTATGGTCTTGAAGATGTAGATTTGCAGACAAACTTGTTTGGATATATTTATCCTGTAAAAAATATTGGTAGTTTTGGTTTATTAGTTGATAATTTTTTATCTCACAACTATAAAGAATATGTAGTAGGTTTATATTATGCACGAAGGATAGTTGAAAATATATCTTTAGGGTTGGGAGTTAAATATTTATTACATCAGTATATTTTAGATAAAAGAACAGAAACTGACCCTGTATTTTTGAATTCAAAAGAAAAAGGAGATTATACAGTTGATTTTGGTTTAATTACAACTGTTAGAGATGTAGAGTTAGGTTGTTCTTTTAAAAACTTGACACAGCCAGATGTAGGATTGAAGACTAAAGATATTGTCCCTATGCAGGTAAGAATTGGGATAAAGTATATTTTTAATGAACTAATTTTTTCTCGCAATTTAAACTTTTCGTTAGACATATGGTACAGAATGCAAGAATGGGGAGATACTCAAGAAAAATTTAATTTAGCGGGAGGTGTTGAAATTCCAGTATCTCATTATTTACTTTGTAGAGCTGGGATGAACTTGTCAGAGGTAGCATTAGGTTTTGGTTTTAGGTTGCCTGAGGTTTACCGTATAAACTTTAAACTTGACTACGCATTTTTGTTCCCGTTGGAACTAAAATCTACAAGTGGTACACATAGATTATCGTTTGGTATGGAATTTGGTAAATGAAATAAAATGTATTATTTCAAGATTTAATTTTATGAAAAAGTTTTTTATTGTTCTAATAAGTTTTTCTATATTTGTTTCAGAAGGATTTTCAATTTTAATTGATGATTTTAGTAGTGTATCGGATTGGCAAGTTCAAGATGATGGTGGGTTGAAGATCTCAGTGAGTTCGTCAGGATATTTTGATAGTTCTTGTATGATTTTTTCTTACAACTTAACAGAACGTGAGTGGGTACAAATATGGAAAGATTTTTCTGTTAAAAATTTTAGTTATGGTGATACACTTAAGTTTTGGTTTTATGGCGAGGGTGAAAAAAACAACCTTGAGATAAAACTTGAAGACGATGACGGTTCTGTTTTTGTTAAAACATTATCTGGTGTGACTGATACTACTTCTTGGTCAGAAGTGAAAATACCATTTGATGAGTTTAAATGTGGTCGGGATGAAGTTGATAAAGTTTTAGATACTACAAAGATAAAAAAAATTTCTTTTGGTGTTACCAAACTTAATGGTGGTAAAGGATATATTGTTGTTGACGAGGTAGAATTATATGTTTCAACATCTGCTGTAAAAATTTTTGATAATTTTGACGATTTAGATAACACTAACAACTTTGGTGGGACAAATTGGCCCTGGGGTAGTACTTGTACTGTAGTGTATGTATCAACTGAGAAATATTCTGGTACAGGTGCAGTGGAGGTAAGTTATGATGTTACTGCTGGTAGCACTGTATATGCAGGATTTATATTGCATTTGAATAAACAGCAGATTCGACCCGCAACATATTTGTCGTTTTATGTAAAAACTGCTGGTAGTGGATGTCAGAATTTCAGAGTAAAATTTGAAGATTATGATAACAAACGCAACTGGAGTAAAGAAGTACCAATTGAAAGTTATATATCACTTTCTTCTCAATGGCAACGGGTTGATATACCATTAGCAGATTTTGACGATTTTATTTCTACTTATACTGTTCATCCTGGAGGGATGAAACTTAACTTTGTTTTTGGATATAATTTTGGCCCGCCGTTCTCTGGGAAGGTTTATATAGATGAAATAAAATTTTATATACCTGACTTACCTGAAGGTGCAACAGCGAAAATTATAGATACTATGGATGAGCTGGTAAACAAGTTATGTTCGTGGAGTACATATGGTGATGCTTTAATAAATATTGAAAGTGTGAATGGTTATAAAAATAAAGGTATAAAGTTGAATTATGATTTCACTTTTGCAAAAGATAGCTATGGTGTGATGGAACGAAATATGAGTTTAAATTTTTCTAATTTTAATATTATACAGTTAAGATATAAAGGACAAACAAATAATAATAATTTTGAATTTAAACTTACTGATTCTGATGGAACTTGTTATTGGAAAAAAATTTTTAATTTACCTAATTCAACCGATTGGCAAACAATAAAAATACCGATTAGGGAACTCAGTTTATTTATGAAAGAGAAAGAGGATGCAAACAGTGACCTTGATTTAAAAAATATTACTAAACTCTACATAGTTTTAAGTAAATCATCTTATGATAGATCAAAAGAAAATAAAGGTGTAGTTTATTTTGACAATTTAGAGCTAAGTATAGAACCTGACTATGAAGTTGAAAAAAAATATATTGAAAAATTTGAAGTGGTAAACAATCCGTTTTCACCGAACGGTGATGGTGTTAAAGATACAGTGAGGTTTGTTTATAAACTTAAAGATTATTCTACTGTAAAACTTGAGATATTCACACTTCGTGGAGAACGAGTGAAAGTGTTCAACGAAGGTGAGAAACTTCCATCGCAAGAGCATACTATAGAATGGAATGGTAGAGACGATGATAAAAACTTACTAAGAAATGGAATATACATATACAGGTTTTCAATTAAAACGTTGGATGGTAAAGAAGAAGAAATAAAACATATTATTGGTATAATAAAATAAACCAATGAGAAAAATATTTTTATTATTGTTGGTCGTTATAGTAATTACAAACAAACAAAATCTATATTGTGTGTTTGAAGAAATAGGAGTATCAGTTGAAGGTAAGGTTTTAGGTGATGGTTTTTTGGTTTTGTGTGATAATCCTTCTGCTTTATATTATAATCCTTCTATGTTAAGTACGATGAAGAAACGAGAGTTATCTTTGTTTTATCAGGATATTTATAATTTAGGATTGCTTACGAATATGTTTGTAGGCTATGTCAATCCGAGATTAGGAAGAGGTGGGGTGGGTATTGGTTGGGTCAGGATGGGGACTACAAATAATGTTGATTTTATGGAATATTCAGAGAACACATTTATTTTTGCTTATGGACAAAAACTTGGCAAGAATTTGTTGGTTGGAAGCAATATTAAGTGTTATTATGTGGATTATGACTATAAAGCAACAGGTTTTGGTATGGATATAAGTTTTACATATCAACCGTTTGAAACTGCACGTGCTGGTATTGTTGTGAAAAATTTGTTATTGACCGACATTGTTTGGCAGACAGGTACTAAAGAAAACATACCTTATATCTGTCAGTTAGGTGTTAGTAATACATTTAACAAGTTTACTGTGTTAGCAGGTTTCTATTTTACTGAGAAAAATTTTGAACCTTCGGTCGGTATAAAATATGATTTGTCAGATTCGGTGAGCTTAATGGTAGGAACACGAGTCGGATATAAAGAAAACTTGTTGTATACCTTAGGAACTGTTTTTAGTTTTAGAAAGTTTAGGTTTGCTTTCGGTATTGACTATCATAAAATATTGGGTATTAATACGTTTTTAGAGCTTGGTTATAAGATGTAGTAATATAGTGAAAATAAAATTTTTTCATCCTGTAGGTTTAGTATGTATATGTACATCTTTCGCAATGAGTAGTATGGTGATAATAGACAATTTTGACGATAAAGACCTTATGCGGAATTATCAAGGTGGAGGAATATTTTGGTTTGTTTCGCACAATGAACTTAAAATGCAAATTTCTTTAAATAATAAGGAAGCTCGGAAAGGTAATTGTTTGCAGATTAGTTATGATCTGGAGTTAAAGCATAAACCGCACAAGAATATACCTTTAATGTCGTCCAGCGGACAGATTGATAGTTGGATTGGTCTGCTGGATTACTACAACAAGTACAATACTTTTGGTGTATACCTTACTGAGATAAAGAAATACAAGAATTTTAAAAGTTATGACTATCTTGTTTTATATGTCAAAGGTGATAGAAAAAAAGGATTCACGAGAAGTGTGAACATAGAAGTTAAGGATAAGAAGTTTACATCTGTATATACAATTGATGGTATAACTGATGAATGGCAACGGTTTGTAATACCAACTAGAGCGTTTTCTGGTATAGATTTAGGAAAAGTATCACATGTTGGTATATGTCTAAACTCCGAAGTTATGAGTAGTAATTCTGGCATTATATATATTGACGATATTTTTTTAGCTAAAAGTTTAAATATTGAACAGAAAAAAATCAATCTTCCTTTTTTAAAAGAGGTTTTAAATATAGACGGTGATGCGTCTGATTGGAAAAAAGCAAAATGGATAGAAATTGATGCTAAATCTAATCTTGAGATGGGTGAGGTTTCATCTAAGGAAGATTTGTCGGTAAAATTTGCGACATACTATGAGCGACAATGGTTGTTTATTGTAGTAGATGTAGTAGATAATGAGGTTATAAACAGACAGATAGAGAGCGATATTTGGCGTGAAGATTGTGTTGAAGTATATGTAGATCCTGAGAATGATGGTTTGGTCTGGGGTAATGACAGAGATTACCAGATAGGTTTCTCTCCAGTCAGTGATGGTTCTGAGAAGTTACAGAAATGGTCCTGGTTTCAGCAAGAAGAACCAAAAGATGTTTATGTTTATGCAGTGAGCCGGTTAAATAAAAATGGTTATACTATAGAGATAGCAATAAATTGGCAGTATTTAAATGTTGATATATCAAAAACGAGAAAGTTCGGATTTAGTGTAGCAGTCAATGATTTTGATATTAGTGACAAATCTTCTGGAAAATTGAACTATTGCTGGGTTAAAGACATTTCCAGTGAAGAAATTTCTTTGGCACAATGTGTCTTAAAATAATTACAAGGTGGTAAGATATGAAGTTAACACGAATTGTTAACAAGAGTAGCATTTTTTTGCCTACATTTTTTTGTCTGGGACAACTTCTTGCTCTTGTAGTGTTAGATTTTGATACTGTAAAACGTCAGTACTCTTTTTATAAAGACGACAAAGGCTCAACAGTATTTTTTTCTCCGATTAGTTATGATGAGAAACAAGGAAATATCTTAAAATTAAGCTATGACATAGTCAAAGGTGGCTGGGGTGGTTGGATTTGTTTGTTAGATAAGTTAAATGCTGAAGGATATGAATTTTTGACATTCAGAGTTAAAGGTGAACAAGGTGGAGAAAAGTTTGAATTAGGTTTGAAAGATGCATCAGGACAGGAAACTAAATTGCAGATAGAAAAATATGCTACAATATCTACTCAGTGGAAACAAGTCAAAATACCATTGTCAGAGTTTAAAGAAGTTAATCTATCTTCGCTTGAGAATATAAGTATAGGTTTTAACGAATATCATGGTAGAGGTACTGTATACATTGATGATATTCAGTTAGAAGGTGTAGTTTCAGAACAAGCAAAAGAAACACCTGTGGTTAGACGTAAGAAACTTGCGGAAGGTAAAACGGTAAAAGTTCTGATTGACGGTTTTGAACGGACAAACCCGTACGATTTTTACAAAGTATGGAAAGGTGACAATTCATCATTAAACCTTGCTTCTTCACGTGTGATATACGAAGGTGATTATTCAATGGAAATGGAATATGTTTTATCTACGGACAAAACTATTGGCAGTTGGGTTTCTGCAAGATATGATTTCCCGCGAGTAGTAAGTTGGTTAAATGTAAGGTCACTAAGAATTTATGTAAAAGGTGACGGAAGTGACAATATCTTTCGTATACAGATTATAGACAAAGATGGTGAATTGTGGTATGTGGAGGATAAGTTGGTGTTGAAATCGCCGAAATGGCAACAAGTTAAGTTCTACATTGAAGATTTTAGACTTCTGCGTAGAACTGGCAATGGCGTGCTTGATTTAGATGAGATACAATCTTATGAATTAATGATATTAAGTAAGTACGAAGGAACATATACTGGTAAGATTTATGTTGACCAGTTTGTAGTAGAAGGTGTGGAAATTACAGCAGAGGAAGTTTCCGTCCCTGGCATTGTAGAAAAACTCAGGTTAGCAGTGCCAACAGTTGGTAATATCTATCTTACAGGTTCAATTTATAATGAATACATATATGCGCCTGAAGAAGGGAAAAAGCTTATACACTGGGGAAAGCTTATTGCAGATGGTAGAGTTGAAATGTTTTCTGCACGGGTTGAACTCGCATCTTATGGTCAATCCTTTGGCGAAGCTGCCTCTGTAGCATATGATTATAATAAGAGACCTTATACAATTACAAAATCGCCAGAATTATTTGTTCCTAATATTCAACTCATGATAAACAATTTTTCACCATTTTTGTCAAATGTAACCATTGGCAACATCTGGACTTTATATTCAAAATATAGTTTTGTAATGCCTGGCTGGGGATTTAAAGGAGTTACTGCTGAAGGTGATATAGGTAAATATAATTATCACCTGTTATATATTGTCCAGCCATATGATTCATATACTTTAGGTACAAGGTTGATAAGATATTTCCGTGATACGAAAGTTGTTTTTTACGGTGTTTACAATTATGAGACTGCAAAAAATGTAGGCACAGAGTCAACTTTACAAGATGGTACACTAAGATATACATCTGGATGGAATATAGAACCGGTTTCCGAAGATAAAACTTATAATATAGAACTTTGGCGATGGTTCCTTGACAGAAGAATACAATTACAAGCTATAATGGGTATAAATGATTTCGTTGAATACGCGGAAGCTGATTATTCTGATCCTTACTCGCCAACCTATAGCCGGAAACTTGATAAACCACAGACTTATTATGATAGTATGTATTATGGTAGGGTTGAAATAAGTAATTTATATCTTCCAGGAGTCACATTGGCTTACAATTATAGATACATTGGTACAAATTACAAACCTCGATTCAGAGACAGTCCAGCATGGTTTGACGATTACGAAGGTGACCAGAAAGGATATAATATTCGTACACATTACTGGTGGCAGGGATTTTCAGTTTCGTGTGAATATGACGATTTAACACGGCTGTCTGACAGCAAAGATTACCGCAGAAAGATTGCAGGAAGTTTGGGTTATTATGGTTTTCGTGGTATTGATTTTTCATATTATTATGAAACACGTGAAGAAAAATACATTTTTGATTCTATAGAAGCAAAAAGGACAAGATTTACTATATATAGAAATCCTGAGAAACTTGATGTTCACGAAATATATGTTAGAAATCAGTTAACACCGAAGATTGCATGGTGGTTCAGAATAAAACGAGAGTTTATTAAACACCTTAATAAAAATACAGATTCGTTGTTTACAAAACTTGAATATTTTATAAGTTCAAATACAAGATTGTTTGCAGAATATAAAATAACAAGATATCCTGAAAGATCCTGGGAACCTATTGGTTGGCCATTTGATGATAATTACACAAAAGTTTGTTTTGAATTATGGTTCTAAAAGTTAAAATATATGAAAACGAGAAGAACACAATATCTTATAGATAAGGATTTACAGTTGAGATACCTTTTATACTTTGTCGGCAGTATTATGTTTGTGTCAATTGTGGTCTCTATAGTCACATATTTGACAACTTGGTCTTCAGTAATAAAAGAGTTTTCAGATGTGAAACTTCATCAGGATCTTACCACAGTTGTACGTATGCGTGAATATGAAGGTGTAAGAACAAGGACAATGGTTGAGACTATTCCTATACTAAAAGAGGAAGCGCGTATGTTAAGTAAACATCAACTTAGTGTTATTGATAAGATTTTGGCTAGGACAAATTTACGTGTTGCTGTCGTAGTTATTATTACAATGATCTTTTTTGCAGTTTGGAGTATATTTATGTCTCACCGTATTGCAGGACCGTTATACAGGATAAACAGAGAACTTGATAAATTCCTTCGCGGAGAGACAGATGTAAACTTTAAATTACGTAAAAAGGACGAACTTAGGTCCATTAGTGAAAAATTACAAGTTTTGATAGATAAAGTTTTATCTGATAGAGAAAAAGTGAAACTACTGTTAGAGAAACTTGCTGCTACGAACTTGTCAGATGAACAGAGACGTGTCATAGAAGAGTATAGACAGGATCTTTAATAATTGTGAAAAGGTTTTTATGTACAATCTGTGTATTTGTGATAAACCTTTGTTTTGCGGAGATAGTTCAACAAACGAAGTACGAAAAGTTCTTTGACATAGTTGAAAAAGATTGTTTTAAATTTTTTTGGGAACTGTATGACGAGACCTTAGGTTTAATACCGGACAGTTCACGCAGTGGTGCACCGTGTAGTATTGCAGCGGTAGGGTTTGGGTTAGTAGCGTTTTGTATAGGTGTGGAACATAACTGGGTAGATAAAAACGAAGTGTATTTAAGAATAAGGAAAACGTTAAGAACGTTTTTAAATAAAGTAGAGAATGTTAATGGTTTTTTCTACCATTTTCTTGATATGAAAACTGGCGAACGTGTATGGGAATGTGAAGTTTCAACGATAGACACTGCATTGTTTTTAGCAGGCGCAATTGTTGCCGCAGAATATTTTAAAGGTACAGAAATAGAAGAAATTGTGAATAAAATTTACGATAGGATAAACTGGCATTGGGCGTTGAATAATAAGAAAGTATTATGTATGGGATGGAAACCAGAGGTTGGTTTTTTACCACATTATTGGGATACTTACAGTGAACATATTATACTTTATGCTTTAGCTATTGGTGCAGAAAAAAATGCGATACCTGTTGAATGCTGGCATGCCTGGCGTAGAACTAAATCAAACTATGCTGGGTTTAGGTTTGTGAACTGTCCAACAGGAAGTTTGTTTACTCATCAGTATTCGCATGCGTATATAGATTTTAGAAATATTGTTGATAAACATGACGGCACAGATTATTTTGAGAATTCAAAAATTGCAACAATGGTAAATAAAATCTTTTGTGAACGCAGAAAAGAAAAATATAAAAGCTATGCTGAAGGTTACTGGGGTTTGAGCGCGTGTATAGGTCCTGATGGATATAAAGGATATGGCGCGCTTGGTTATCATGATGGTACTATAGCACCTTCTGCAGTTGGTGGTTCTGTGATGTTTTTGCCAGAACTGTGTGCTGCTACATTGAAATCAATGTATGACAAACTTGGTAGCAAAGTTTACCGGAAATACGGTTTTGTGAACGGATTTAATCTGGATTATGACTGGTTCTGTGATGAACATTTAGGGATAGATACCGGGATAATATTGTTGAGTATTGAGAACTCTCGTAGCGGGTTCATATGGAAATATTTTATGAAGAATAAAAGAATACAAAAGTTTATTGTGGAATGTTTTGATAAAAAACCCACCGTTAAGGGAGACCGCTAAAAATCTCTATAATTTATAAATGTAGGGCAAGGTTTTAACCTTGCTTTTGCTATTTGACAGACGTAACATTGACAAACATTTGTGTTGTCACATAGAAGGTTTTTCTCATGTTCACCTGAAAGTGGGTATTTTAAATTTTACGAAAAGGGGGTGAGAGACTAAATTTATACAATATTGAGAAAAAGTAAGAGTTCTGTTAAATAGGAGGTAGAAACAATATGAACAAATCCATAATATTTATTACAATGTTGTTAACTTTATCATTAGTATTTGGTCAAACAAAACAACAAACACAACAAAATACACAGCCAGCAACCGGCATACATTACAGTGAAAAGTTTGATACTATAACTGGGTGGAAGACATATAAAGCTGAAGGTTGCAATATTAAACTTTCAAAAGGTCAGGGTAAAGACGGTGCAGGATTGAAAGTTGACTATGATCTTGGTGACAAAGATTGGGTTGCGTTTGAGAAAACTGCTAATTTGAAACTACCAGAGAATTTCGTATGGAAATTTGCTTTGAAATCTACCGGGAATGAGAATTATTTAGAAGTAAAATTTATTGACAAGGACGGTTCTGTTTTTGGCAATAAGATGCTCTTATCACCAGATGGAAAGTGGCAAGATATAACACTTAATTACGACGATTTTTCTTACTGGTGGGGCGGCGATGAAAATATTAATGACGTTACTAGAATAGGTTTTGCGGTAAGCAAAAATGTTGGAGGCAGTGGAATTGTAGAAATAGACAATCTGGAGATAGTCGAATTACCAAGAAAGACAATTACAAAGAAGGTATCACCGGATGTACTTGACGATTTCGAAGATAAAAGAGGTTGGCAGGTGTTTACAGCGGAAGGTGCAAAACTTTTACTTAAGAATGTTCCAGGTAAAGATGGTAACGCTCTTGCAGCACAGTATGATCTTACTGAAGAAGAAGGTAAATGGGTTGCTTGGAACAAACGATTTCAACTTGATTTTACAAAAACAAAAACTCTGAAATTCTTAGTTAAAGCAGAAGGTGGTAATAACCGTTTAGAGTTTAAGGTCATAGATAAAGATGGTAGTACATTTGGTCAGAAGTTTGAAGATTTGGAAAATAAGTGGCAAGAGATTACTATTTCTGTTGACGAACTTGAATACTGGTGGGGTGGTGATGGAGAACTACAGCAACCCGAGAAAATAGGCTTCGCAATTAGCACTATTGACGGCGGTAAGGGAACAATTTATATAGATAAACTTCAATTAGTGAAATAATTTTTAAGGTTTTCAGTAACAGATAGTCATTATTTTTATTGTCTAAAATCCGAGCCCTGTCTAAAAGAAGAAGTTAACAATCACGGAGGATATAAAAAGATGGTTATCAGAAAGTGGGGGCTCTTGCTGTGTTGTTTTTTTATCCTAATTGCCCAGAACGTTTTTCCTGATGGTACTGAGGTAGTTTCTTATTTAAAAGTGTTGCAAGATATTGCTTCAGAAGAACAGAAGTTGTTGTCATCAATGGAAGATAATTATGCACATACGTTTAATAATGCACTGTGTGCAATGGCGTTTATTCTTGAAGGTGAGAAAGAACGTGCGGAACGTATTCTTGATTTTTATGCTGAAGCTACAGTTGTTGATAACGAAGATATTACATTACAAAACTTTTTTTATAAAGGTGAACCACGAGGGTTTTACCAACAGGTACTTCTTAACGATGCCGAAGTTCCAAGGTATCACAGGATTAAAGGTACTTATGGTGGCGACAGGTGGATTGGTGATATGGCATGGTTGTTACTTGCTTACAAGTTTTATGAAAGACAGTTTAAAAGTAAAAAATACCTAAGGATTACAGGATTGATCAAAGATTTGTTGGTTTCTTACTATAAACAAGCGAAGGTTGGTGGGTATATTCAACACGGTTGGCGTAGAGATGATACTAAACTTCATGAGAATTATGGTCATGAAGAAGGTAATATTGACTGTTATGCTGCGTTAATATTATGTGGTGAGAAAAAAATTGCAAAAAATATTAAAAAATGGTTAGATAACAGGTTGAAAAAGAAGAAGGGATTACCTTTAGACCTTTATACATGGCGAGTGTTAGCATTTGGTAAGGATTATAAAGATCTTTTAGAATTGGTAGAAAACGATACACGGTACAAAAAACAAGTGGTATTCAATGGAAAAACAGTAACAGGTTTCTTTTCTGGTCCTACAAATGTTGATAATATATGGATTGACGGGTTAGGACACATTGCTTGTGCTTATTACTCTGTTGCAAATACAGAGAAAGGTGATTTTTATGTCAGAGAAATGGAGAAACTAATAATAGAAAAGGAGTTAAACGGTGTTAAAGTCAAAACATTGCCGTATACAGCAAACACTTCTGGTGGATATGAATGGGTTGATGTAAATAAAGGTTTTACTTCGGCTGTATGCTGGTACATATTTGCAAAACATAAGTTTAATCCGTTCACTTTAGAAATTCATAGTTAGAAAGATGGTTGTAGCAGTGATAATAAGACAAAGTTTGTTCATCATTTTTTTATCGTTAATATTATCTATACAGCTATTCTCCTTTAGTGAAAGAAGGATTAAGAAATATACTGATATGATTAAAGATGATGAAGAACGTGCAAAAGTGTTAGTTACCTATCTATATGATTTTCCTAAGAATGAAATAGTTAACCGTCAATTTCCACAGGATGATAGAGAGTTTTTGCTTATGATAGCATCAGATACTTTCAAGTTTTTTATAAATATTGTTGATAGAAATACACATTTGCCACTTGATACAATTCAAGTTGGACCAAAAAAGTTTGTTGGTGATTATACAAATATAACTAATATCGGCTTGTATTTCCTGTCCATAGTGTCAGGCTACGATTTAGGACTTATTTCAAAGGACGAAGCTATCAGTCGTATTAAAAAAACTTTAAGTATTGTTGAAACAAGAGAAATGTTTCAAGGTTTCCATTTTAACTATTACGATACCACAACAATGGAGCGTACAACACACTTTGTTTCTTTTGTTGACAGCGGATGGTACATTTGGGGTTTAATTGTAGTTGCAGAGACGTTTCCAGAGTTTAAACCCAAAGTTGAAAAAATACTTAAAAGAAGTAATTTCAAATTTTTCTATGATGAGAAGGAAGGATTAATGTATCACGGATATAATGTGAAAGAACAGAAATACTCAGACTATCACTATGGTATGTTGAATACTGAAGCAAGAACAATTTCCTTACTTGCAATAGCGAAAGGTGATGTTCCACTGAAACATTGGTTTAAGATACATCGTGTGTTACCTAAAAACTGGTCATGGCAGAAACAAAGGCCAAAAGGTGGAAATAAGTTTTACTATGTTGCTAAGATTTCAGGAGAAGAACATATTTTGAATAAGAAAAATCTGTTGTTAAAAATTGGTTTGATAAAACCCGACAAAATAAAGGTTTTTGAAGGATATTATGAATATGAAGAATTAAAAGTTGTACCATCCTGGGGTGGCAGTATGTTTGAAGCATTAATGCCACTTATGGTGATAGATGAACAAAACTGGGCTAAAAAAAGTTTTGCAATAAATAATAAAAACTATGTATTAGCACATATAAAATATGCGCAAAAGAAAAATTATCCCGTATGGGGTATGTCACCATGTAGTTTGCCAGATAGATATGGTGAGTTTGGCGTTCCAGAGATTGGTGCGAAAGGGTATAATGACGGTGTCGTAACACCACATGCATCATTTTTAGCACTTATGGTTCTACCTGAGGAGGCAATAAAAAATTTAAGGAAAATGTTAGAAGTATATCCAGGAATTTATGGTGAATATGGTTTTTACGATTCTGTAAATCTTGAGACTGGCGAAGTTACAAAAAAGTATTTATTGCTTGACCAAGCAATGAGTTTTATTGCTATAAATAACTATCTTAATAATAATATTATACCGAGACGTATAAGTAAATCAAAGTTCGGTAAAAAGATTAAAAAAATCTTAGAGATGGAGGAATTTTATGTTGAGCAAAACTAAAAAATTAACTGTTGTAATAATATTTCTTTGGTTTAGCAGTACAAAATTCTTAACTGCTGATTTTGTTGATAGTATGGAAAGTTTGTTTCTATGGACAGCTTCAGCAGAAGAAATGAATAAACCTCAAGGTAGTAAGATAAAAATTTTCTTAGATAAAGGGATCAAAGATAATGCTATAAAAATAGTTTTTGAACTTGGGAATAAAGGTCGGTGGGCACAGATAGAAAAAAGTTTTTATAAAGACATTTCAGAATATAATAGTATAAAGTTTTTCTTACGTGGTGGTGGTGAACCTGCGAATCTACAATTTAAGATTGAAGATATGGACGGTACTGTGTATGGAAAAACTTTTAGTGATATTACCTCGCTCAGTAATTGGAAAGAGATAAAACTACTTTATAGTGATCTTGAATACTTCTGGGGCGGAAGTGATAAAAACCTTGACACTGCTAATATAAAAAAAGTGTATTTCGCAGTAACAGGTCTTCGCAGTCAAAAAGGATATGTCTTGATTGATGACCTTACATTTTTTAAATCACCACCTAAAGTTAAATTACCAAAAGTTCCACAGGAAAAATTTTATACTGTAAAGAAAAATCCATCAATAGCTAAGAAAGCTGCACAATGGATTAAAAAGCAACAAAAAGATACTGGACTTGTTGCTTCGTTTGAAAACGAGGAGCCAGCCTACGCATGGACTTATGATCAAGCGTTAGCACTTTTGGTTTTTGCACATGAAGATAAGACAGCAGCAAAAAAACTTCTTGCGGTGTTTGCAAAATTACAGAATCCTGACGGTTCCTGGTACGATGGTTATATATCTACATCCTGTGAGCCAGCAACAGATAATCTATGGATAGGTTCAGTAGCGTGGATGTCGTTTGCAATTGCAAAATATTCAAGGATTACAAATGATGTAGAATATCTCCCGGTTGCGAAAAAAGCGTGTGAATGGTTAAAATCTAAAATGCACGAAGATGGTTCCATTCACGATTCTACAGAAGGTAATCTTGATTGTTGGTGGGCATTTTTTTACAACGGATATCATACTGAAGCAGAGCGAGTTAAAAATTTTATACTGTCAAACTTATGGAACGAAACCGAAAAACGTTTTAATACCGGAAGAAATAATCCTGAAGTTTATTTAGATCCACAAACTTGGGGTGCAGAATTTTTGAAAGCTATAGGTGAAGAGGAGAAAGCACGTTGGGCTTTATCATTTGCCGAGGAAAATTTGAAATGTACAACTTTTGATGATAGAATAGTTGGGTTTGATACTTCTGGACCGTTCACAGTATGGAATGAGGGGACACTACAATATGTTTGTGCTGGAGGCAGAAATGCACAGTTTTACCTTGATAATATTAATCGTCAACAACGTGAGGATGGTGCACTACAACATTCTCATGAAAGGTTTCACCAGGGTGGTATCTGGCACACAACGATGTATGGTGTAGCACCGACCGCGTGGTTATATTTTGCACATACTGAATCACCACTTCGTAAATAGTTATTTTGTAATTCTATGGAGGATGATGGACAGATGAGTACAAATACAAGTTATACAAAATATGGTAATTTTTCAAAAGATGGAACTGAGTTTGTGATAAAAAGACCAGACACACCCCGGCCCTGGATTAATTATTTAACAAATGGTAGATATTGTTTGTTAATATCTCAGGTAGCATCGGGATATAGTTTTTACCTTGACTGTGAAAAAAATAGAATAACAAGGTGGGCTCCACAAAATTATTTATACGAAAATCCGGGAAGATTTTTGTTTATTTACGATGTTGAGACAGGTAAGTATTGGTCAGTTACTAAAACTAGAAAAAAATATTACTGTCGTCATGGATTAGGTTATACAATTATAGGTTCGGAAAATTTTGGTGTAACAACAGAAATAACATATTTTGTTCCGCAGGATGAACCTTTAGAGGTGTGGATTGTAAAGATAATAAACAAAAGTGGTGATAGAAAGATACTTAGGACTTTTCCTGTGGTTGAATGGATGTTAGGTGATTACTTTGAAGATTTATCAATCAGAAATATATATGCATTGACTTACAGAGGCGAATATGATTATAAAAATCAGATAATCTATGTATATCGTACACCATGGAGAAACCGCATCTGGCCATACATATGTTTTATGTCTTCAAGTTTAGAAGTTAATAGTTTTGATATTGATGAAGAATTTTTCTATGGAAGGCAAAAAAATTATGAGGCACCGCAGGCTGTTATTTCTGGGCGATGTAATAATACGGATAGAGTCACAGGTGTTGGGATGGTAGGTGTTTTGCAACATGAACTAAGATTATCTGCAGGTGAAGAAAAAATTTTTTGTATAACAATAGGTATTTCAAAAAACAAAGCTCAGATAATTAAACTTGTTAATAAATATCGTGATGTGAAAACTGTCATTCAAATATTTGAAAATACGAAGGCACACTGGAAAAACACAATTCTTAACACTGTTAATGTTGAGACACCAGACAAAGATTTTAATTTAATGGTTAACATTTGGCTTAAGTACCAAATTTATATGAACAACTATTGGGGAAGAAGTGCTACGTTTTACCATGAGGGTGGTGGCGAGTTTGGGTATAGAAACACTGCACAGGACGCCTGGGCAATGGTTTCTTTAAACCCAGAATATTCAAAGAGAATATTAATAAAACTTACAGAGCATCAACGTAGAACTGGCCAGCCGTTGCCAGGATGGTCACTTGAGACAGGTCCTACAACTCATACTCCACCTTCTGATTTTCCAATATGGTTACCAATTTTAGCCACCGCATATGTGAAAGAAACAGGGGATGTTAAGATTTTGCATAAGAAGGTGAAATACTATGATGGTGGATATTCAAAACTTTATGAACACATAAAACGTGCTGTTATGTTTTTGTTAAATGTAGCGAAGAGTAAACGCGGATTACCACTTATTGGTACGCAAGATTGGAACGACGCTTTTGACAGAACTGGTATTTTAGGTAAAGGTGAAAGTGTATGGCTTGGTATGGGCCTTTGTGTTGCACTTAAACATTTACAAGAATTAGCAGATATTATCGGAGATAAACAAACTGTTGATAAATGCAGGAAAAATTATGAATATATGAAAAATTTGATAAACAAATATGCATGGGATGGTAGTTGGTACATTTACGCATTTAACGATTATGGAGAACCTGTTGGCTCAAAGAAGAATAAGGAAGGTAATATTCAACTCAATGCACAAACATGGGCAATACTTGCAGAAATACCTGATGAAAATAAATTAGAAAAAATATTGAAAATTATAGATAGTGAACTTGATACACCTTATGGACCTGTTTTGTTTAAACCAGCATATACTGTATACAACCCTCGTATCGGAAGAATAACAACATTTGCTGTTGGTACAAAAGAGAACGCTGCTATTTTTTCTCATGCAGGTGCGTTTAAAATAATGGCAGATTTAAAACTTAAAAGAGCAAGACAGGCATACGAAACTTTTGTAAAATTATTACCACTTAGTAGGAATAAGAACATAGAAGTGTTTAAAACAGAACCATATGTTTTACCAGAGTATCTAATAGGACCGGGTAATCCACGTTATGGTGAAGGTGCGTTCACTTGGTTGACAGGTTCAGCTGATTGGTTATTTGTAGCTGCAACACAATGGATGATAGGTGTAAGACCTGAGATTAACGGCTTACGTGTTGATCCTTGTTTACCACCTGGATGGAAAAAAGTAAAAATAATACGGGAAATTCGTAATGATGTATATCATATAGAAATAAAAAATAAGAGTGGTAATGGTTACAGTGTAAAAACTGTAAAACTTGATGGCAAATCTCTAAAAGGTGATATAATACCAATTGTTAATGACGGTAAAGAACACAAAGTGGAAGTGACTGTGTAGTCAAATGTGATGAAAATTAACTTGAAATTTTGTATTTTTGTGTTGTTCAACAAGTTGTATATTCCTTAAAGCTAGTAGGACAGTTTAGGAAAAATCTTAAGCCGAACAAAAATTTACAACAGAGAAAAAAGATGGAAAGAAAAATCATTAGATTGGTTAACATATTAACTTTTACTATTTTGTCAACTTGTTTTGCTTTAGCGAATGAAACTATACTTACGGTATGGGCAATGGGTGCTGAAGGAAGAAAATTGCCAGAGATGGCAAAAAGGTTTGAGCAAGAAAATCCTGGTGTAAAAGTTGTAGTTCAGCCAATTCCTTGGGGTGCTGCACATGAAAAACTTTTGACTGCGGTGGTAGGCGGGATACCACCTGATGTATGTCAGCTAGGTACAACCTGGATGTCAGAATTTTATGCAATGGAAGCACTAGAACCACTTGATGAATTTATACAAAACTCTAAGGTTATTTCTAAAGAAAAATATTTCAGTGGTTCCTGGAACACTTGTGTTTTTAATGGAAAGGTTTATGGTATACCATGGTATGTAGATACAAGAATTTTATTTTACAGAACTGATTTGTTAAAATCTGTAGGATACGACCATCCACCGAGAACCTGGGATGAACTCATAGACGCAGGTAAAAAATTAACAAAAGATTTGAACAACGATGGTAGGATTGACCGTTGGGCTATAAACTTACCTTCTGGTGGCAGTGGTATTTGGACAGAGTTGGGTTTCTTTGTTTGGCAAAACGATGCTGAATTTCTTACAGAAGATAATAAGAAATCATTGGTTCTTACACCTAAGTTTGTTGAAGCGGTGAAGTTTTACTATGATATATTTAACAAACATAAAATTGCACCAATTGGTGCACAGGCAGATATTGATATCTTTCATGCGTTCAGAACCGGATATTTCTGCATGTTTGTTTCAGGACCGTGGATGATAGAACTTGTCAGTAAAGAATGTGCAGAGATTGAAGGTAGATGGTTTGTAAGTCCATTATGGACAAAGGATAAAAAATCAAAAAAGTATACTTCATTTGTTGGTGGATGTAATCTTGTAATATTTAAGAAATCACAACGTAAAGATGTTGCATGGAAGTTTATAGAGTTTATGTCGCGGCCAGAAAATCAAGTTGAATGGTACAAACTTACTACAGACCTTCCTGCTATAAGAAGTGCATGGTATCACAAGTATTTTGATGATAAGCCAATGATGAAAGCTTTCTTGAAACAGTTAGAAGATGCTAAAGGTCCACCGAACATCCCAGAATGGGAACAAATTGCGTATGTTATTGGTCAGAAGATGGAACTTATTATTAGAGAAAACGCGCCAATAGAAGATACATTGAGAATACTAGATAAAGAAATTAATACGATACTAGAGAAGTACATAAAACCATCCAGAATAGGTATTTTGTTATTAATAGGATTAATAATGCTTTTCGTCATAATATTTCTAATATTTTTGCGTAAACCTGCTGCAGAAACGTCTTTTGGAAGAAGTTCTAATATTGCTTATTTATTTATACTACCTGCGGTATGTATTCTGGTAGTTTTTCTTTTTATACCTATAATTGCTTCATTTATGTTAAGTTTGACTAATTATGACATTTATTCTATTGCAAATCCTCAAAAGTTAGTGTTTATAGGTATTGAAAACTATAAACTGTTAGTAAAAGACCCCGTATTTTGGAAATCCTTGAGAAATACATTTTTATATGTATTTCTAGGTGTGCCACTTAACATTTTTATTGCTTTGATTGTAGCATTGATATTGAATGAAAAGTTTATAAAACTGAGATCTTTCTTTCGTGCAGGATATTTTATGCCAGTGATAACTTCGCTTGTTGCAGTAGCAGTAATATGGAAATGGTTGTATGATCCTAACTTTGGTCTAATAAATAGCATTATAACATTAATTGGTTTAGAACCACAAGATTGGCTTAACAGTACGAGGCTTGCTTTACCATCATTGATTCTTATGGCAACATGGAAAAATTTTGGCTATAACATGGTAATATTTTTAGCTGGACTTCAGGCTATACCAGAATCTTTGTATGAAGCAGCTGCAGTAGATGGAGCAAATAAAGGTCAAATAGTATGGCACATAACATTACCGGGTTTGAAACCTACAACACTTTTTATTACAATAACTTCTGTCATTGGTTATTTTCAGTTTTTTGCAGAACCGTATATTATGACGCAAGGTGGTCCTATGAATAGTACAATTTCAGTAGTACTCTATATGTACAATCAAGGATTTAAATTTTTCAAACTTGGTTTTTCATCTGCAACAGCATACGTTCTGTTTAGCATAATATTTGTGTTTACGCTAGTACAATTAAGATTTCAAAAAACTAAATTCTATTGAGATTTAGTTATGAAAAATTTAGATATCGGCGAAATAATAAGAAGATGGCAAGTCCACATATTTTTAATTCTTGGTTTAGTAATCACGATGTTGCCATTTATATGGATGTTGTCCACATCTTTTAAAAGTAAAGAAGCAATATTTACAAAAACACCACAGATTATACCTAAAAAACCAACATTGGAAAATTACCTGCGTATATTCCATATAGAACCTGAAGAAGTACGACGTGAGAAAGGTGCTATAGGGATAAACTTTTGGCGTAGTTTTCTAAACAGTGTTATAGTTGCCTTCACAATTCCTATTATAAGTTTATTTTTTAATTCACTTGCAGCATTTGCATTCGCAAAATACAATTTTGCAGGCAAGGATAAGATATTTACCTTACTGCTTGCTACAATGATGATTCCAGGACAGATGACAATGATCCCTGTTTTCCTTTTGCTTAAATATTTAGGATTATTAAATTCATATTTAGGATTAATTTTGCCTGCAGCAGCAAATGTTTACGGAATATTTCTTATCCGACAGTTTATGTTAACAATTCCTGAAGATTTAATTGACGCTGCGAGGATTGACGGTTGTTCTGATTTTATGATTTTTTGGAAGATAGTTCTTCCTTTATGCAAACCTGTATTAGCAACACTTGCTATGTTTTCGTTTATGGGTACATGGAATGACTTTTTATGGCCATTGATAGTTATGACATCTGAGAGAAAATATACTTTGACAGTTGCTTTAGCAAATTTATCTGGTGAGTACACTACTGAATACGGTTTGTTGATGGCAGGTGCTGTTATAGTAGTGTTACCAATCATTATTATTTATTTATTTGCACAAAGATATATTATTGAAAGTTTTGCCCACACAGGATTAAAAGGATAAAATATAGTTTCTCTTATCTTATACTGAAAATTAAAATCACTTTTTCTTTCGGAAAGTGAGGGGATTACTTATGCAAACCGAAGTTAGAAAGAATAGTTGTTTTTATCTTAATCAAAGACCATTCTTTATTTATTCTGGTGAGATACATTATTTTAGGATACCTAGGAAGTTTTGGAAACTACATTTATTGCGAGCAAAACAAGCAGGACTTAACACAGTTTCGTCATATATTCCCTGGTGTTTCCATGAAAGTAAAGAAGGTGAATTTAATTTTAAAGACATAGTTGATTTTTTAAAACTTGTAAATGATATGGGACTTTATTTTATAGCAAGGATAGGCCCTGTATCAAATGCAGAACTTGTATACGAAGGTTTACCGAGATGGCTCTGTGAAGAATACCCAGAAGTATTTGTCAAAGGGAAAGATTTAGGTAGTTTACCACACGCTACGTTGATATCTTATCACAATTCAACGTATTTAAAATTTGTTGAACGATGGTATAACAATGTTTTAGAGATCATCAAAAAATATCAGATAACAAAAGGTGGTAATATTATTTTACTTCAACTCTGTAATGAGATAGGGATGGTTCACTGGTTACACAAAGCTGTAGAACGTTCTGAGAATACCGAAAAGATGTATGTAGAATTTTTGAAAAACAAATATAAGGATATTGATTACCTTAACAAAGTATATAAAACGAAATACAAAAGTTTTGATGAACTTCGTCAACCACAGGATAATATTGCGAAAGAAACATGCTATCAAATTTATTACGACTGGATGAATTTTTATAGTGATTACTATGGAAGATACTACAAGTTTTTATTTAAACTAGTGAATAAATCTGGGATAAACATACCTGTTGTTGCGAACATACCACAATTTTATGATTTTGACGTACGTGGCAGAGGGATTTATAGTCCAACAACAACTATAATGTTTAGAGAATTCACAAAATATGTCCCTGAAGTAATATTCGGTGGTGCATACCAGATGCGCCGTCTTGACTATGACAATTTTCACGATGTTTTAATTACAACAGAAGTTGTAAGAATGATAACTACTGAAAATGTACCATCAATATGTTGTGAATTGCAAACAGGGAAACTGTCAGATAGACCTAAAATTTATCCTTCAGATGTTGAACTTAACCTAAAACTGTCAACTGCGTCGGGCCTTGCTGGTGTTAACGCTTATATGTTTTCTGGCGGTATAAATCCAGAAGGTACGGGAGCGTTTGGTAGATATCACGAATGGCAGGCACCAGTAAGTTCTACTGGTGAAATAAAAGAACATTTCATACCAATGCAAAAGTTTGGACTTTTAGTAAAAACTTTTGGTGAATTTATGTCTCAGACTAAGAAATATAATGATATAACAATTGGCTTTTATGCACCATATTATGCTACTGAGTTATTAGATGGCGAATTTGTGAATAAACTTGAAAATCTCAGAACAACATTTTTCTTTGACGGGTTCGCTAGATTGCTTCAACTCGCAGGATATAGTTATGATATTATTGATCTTGAAAAAATTTCATCAGAAGAACTTAAATTGCATCCTTTCTTGTTTGTGTTTGGTTTAGATTTTATGGATAAACAAGTACAGGAAAAACTGTACAGATATTTACTTGATGGCGGAAGTTTGATTCTCAATCCTAAGTTACCAACTAAAAATCTAATGAGTGAAAAAGAGACTTTTTTATTAGACAAAATCGGTGTTAAAATTTGTAAAGAAGTTGAAACAAAATGGGTATACTTTAAGGATGAAGAAATTTTTGTTGTAAGCGGAACCACACAAATTTTTGATAATATTGCAAAAAATGAAATTATTGCAAGGACAAAAACCGGTGAACCATCTGCATTTATAAGGAAAATAGGTAAAGGAAAAGTAATAATTGTAGGTTTTGGAATAAATCATACTTTTGATTATCATATAAGTTTAGTAGATAAAATTATAAAACTTGCTGGTGTAAAACGTAGGATTCAAATTGAACCTTTTAGTGATATTATAGCAGTGTTAAGAGAAAATGAAACCTTCGGTTTTTTATATGTTTTTAACTATCACGAAGTTGATAAGAAAGTAGTGATAAGTTTGTCTCTTCCTGGTGAAAAAAATAAGACGAGGATCCCGAGCATTGGTAATACGCAAATGAGACAAAGAAGCTCACTGGTATTACCTCTGAATATACCATTGGAAGAAAACATAATTTTGCGTTATGGCAGTATTGAAATCTTGAAATATTTAAAGTCAAAAAATAAATTAAGTTTTTCAATTAATGGCAATGTTAGCAGCGGCGAGTTATGCTTGAAAGTTTCTAAAAGACCAAAAAAGGTAGAATCCAATACTTCTACCAAATGGCAGTACGAGAATGGAATTTTGAAAATTTTTGTTTCTGAACTTCAAGTTGGGAAAGATAATTATTTAACTGTAATACTATGATTAATTTGTAAAAGGTTAAATTTTCACAGGAGAAATTATGAAAAAAATGTTAAAAACAAAATATGGATATTTTATTGATGAAGGTAAAGAGTATGTGATTACAGCGTTAACACCAAAACCATGGAGTAACATTATTTGTCCTAAAGAGTTTGGTTGTGTAGTTACTAATCTTGGGACAGGTTATACGTTTTATAAGAACGCAGCATTATTCAGGATCACACAATGGTTTCAAGATTTAGTTAAGGAAGAATACGGCAAATTTTTTTATTTTAAAGAAAATAACAGAATATGGTCCTTAGGCTATAAACCGTTGGGTAAGGTTAGAAACTACTTATGTATTCACGGTTTAGGTTATACAAAGATTATAAACAACTATAATAATTTTAGAATAGAAGCAACAATATTTGTACCTCCAGAAGATACAACTGAGGTTTGGTGGTTAAAAATTAAAAATAACAAAGTGTTACCTCGTGAGATTGAACTCTATTCTTATCTTGAATGGTCGTTGAGAGATCCTGCTGCTGTACATAACGAATTCCACAAGTTATTTTTTGAAACAGGGTATGATTCCAATGGTATAATATTTGCTAAGAAAGTAAATAGCTTACTTGATTTATTTTCATTTCATAGTTGTTCAACCAAACCTGAAAGATTTACTACTGATAAACAAGATTTTATAGGCAACTACAGAAGTGTTTATAATCCAAAAGCTCTTGAGGTTTCTTCATTAAGCAATGTTGTAGGCAGGACAGTGGATCCAGTTGCAAGTTTTAAATGTAAACTAAATTTTCAACCTGGAGAAGAAAAACAGGTTATTTTTTTAGTTGGAGTTGCAAAGAATCAGAATCAAGCTAAAATGTTAGTGCAGAAATATGAGAAAAATATAGATGTCCTATTTGAACAAACTAAAAAATTTTGGCTTGATTTGGTATCTACTGTTAAAGTAGAAACAGGAGTTAAAGAAATAGATATAATGACAAACTATTGGTTAAAGTATCAAACTATTTCCTGCAGAATGAACGCAAGAACAGCATATTTCCAGCCAGCAGGTGGATATGGTTATAGAGATCAGTTACAGGATAGTATGATTTATTTGTATATTGATCCAAAAAAGACAAAAGAACAAATTTTACTCCATGCGAAACATCAGTTTAAAAATGGCAATGTGTACCACTGGTGGATGCCGGTAACAGAAGACGGTCCTATAAGTAAACATTCAGATCCTTATCTTTGGCTTGTATTTGTGACAAATGAGTATATTAAGTTAACGGGTGATATTGATATTCTGAAAGAGAAAGTTGAGTTTGTAGATGATAAAAAGAAATATGCACTTTATTTACATTGCATTAAGGCGATAGAGTTGTCATTGAAAAGATTCTCAAAACGAGGATTACCACTTATAGGTTGTGGTGATTGGAACGATGGTCTTTCTGCTGCAGGGAAAAACTGGAAGGGAGAAAGTGTCTGGCTTGCAGAATTTTTATATGGTATTTTGAAAGAATTTGTAGAAATTTTAGAACATTTTAAAGTAAAGTTTGTACCAAATAGTTTGAAAGAAAAGTATAAAAAAGTCTCAGTGAAACTTAAAGAAAATATTAACAAATATTGCTGGGACGGAGAATGGTTCTGGTGTGCTACAAAAGATAACGGAGATTTAATTGGTTCAAGGAAAAATAAAGAAGGTATGATATTTCTTAATACTCAAACCTGGGCAATAATGAACGGTATAGTTGATGATAAAGACAGACAGAAAAAGATTTTAAATTCTTTAGAGAAATATTTATACCATAAATACGGACCAGTATTGTTATACCCAGCATACTCAAAACCAGATAAAGAAATAGGTTATTTAACTGAATACTCGCCTGGTGTACGAGAAAATGGCGGGTTGTATGTTCATGCGGGTTGCTGGGCACTGCTTATGGAGTGTTTGTTACAACGTAAAGATAAAGTTGAGTATATTTACAAAAATCTTAATCCAATTTTTAGGTCAACTGCTAACCCAGACCTTTACAAAACAGAACCATATGTAACTTGTGGTGATATTTACGGACCTAATAGTTCATATTTTGGTCAAGGTGGGTGGTCATGGTATACAGGTTCTGCACAATGGTTGTTTAAAGTTACATTAGAATATGTTTTTGGTATAAGACCTTGTCTTAATGGAATTTTAGTTTCACCGTGTTTACCTGAATTTATTAAGAAAGCAAAAGTGGAGTTAATAATTAAGAATACAAAATACAGGTTTTTAATTATTAACAAAAAAGTAAACCAACCAAAATTGACAGTTGATGGAGAACAGCTTAGCGGAAATTTAGTCCCCTTCCTTTCAAAACACAAATTACATCAAATTGTTGTAACAGTCTAAAAGTTTTCGTTTAAAAATTCATCACCATTATGAACAAACTCACTCGCCATATATGTTGACATAATAAGAAAAATATGTTAAAACCATAATTATCTTATTTTCACTTGCAATGATCCCAAACATTTCAAGTTCTTTGCCTAAAGATAGACATGATAGCAGTTATTGGATGGAGAAACTTTTTGTTATCCAAAGATGCAATAAGTGAGCATTGTAGTGAGGTTTACCGCAGACTTGTAGATAAAGGATGGAAATTTATAATTTTTGTCAAACATAGTGTACCTCAGTCACAATATAAAGGTATAAAATTAGTTTACATTCCAACTTTAAAAATTAAATTTTTAGAAACACCAATTTATGCAATTCTAAGTTTGTTGTGGTTAATTACTCATAAAAGTGCAAAGTCTGGATTAGTACATATACATACGATTGGTTGTAGTTTCATACTTCCTTTTTTGAAATTCCTCGGTTATAAAGTAGTTGTTACACATCATGGTCCTGACTATGTAAGAACAAAGTGGAATTTTATTGAAAAACAAATTTTGAAACTTTGTGAAAAAATTGTTGTGATGTATGCTGACGAGATTTTTTGTATCGCAGTATGGATAAAATATTTTATAGAACAAAACTATAATAAACCTGTCACTTGCACACCAAATGGTATAGGTATAAAACTACGAAAGTTAACAAGGAACTATATAAAACAATTTGCACTTAGTCCTGGAAATTATTTCCTTTGTGTTGGAGGATTTGTCCCTGAGAAAGGTTTCTTGGACGTGGTGAGAGCGTTCAATGGTATAGAAGATAAAGAAGGATGGAAACTTGTTCTTGCTGGAACCGGGATAGTACATCAGAAATACTTAAAACAAATTAGGTATGAGTCAAAACCTAATCCTGATATTATAATTATTCCTGAAACACTACCTGAAATGATGGAAGAACTTTTTAGCAACGCAGGAGTATTCGTAACTACAAGTCATTACGAAGCCGCTCCAACGTATCTTATTACTGCGATAGGTTATAACTTACCAGTGATCGCAAGTTCTATTGATGCAAATATAATGGTTGGGAAAGAATATGCATATTATTATCCACAAGGACATATTTTTGGATTAAGATATTATTTGAAGAAAGCTATCCGTAAAGAATTACAATTTCGTACTTTCAACCGTGATTTAGTTTTGGATTATGATTGGAATAAGGTTACTTCTATAGTTGAAGATGTGTACTTAAGACTGTTATCATTAAAGTAAGATGTATGTAGGAATATTGATATTGCTTTTAATAACATTGTTGAATAGTTGTTTATTACCTTTTTTGTATGGCAAGATATGGTTGATAATTATTAACATTTGTGTGTTATGTGTGATTGCGGTATTATCTTTATTAACATATAAATTTAAAAACATTTCAAATATTCATAAACTACTCGTTATTATTGCAGTTTCTATATCAGTAGTTAATTTCTTTATAGCTACATTAGGTTACGCAGTAAATGTTATTACAAAAATAAGAGCTCGTTCAACACAAGTTAGTAGTGACCACAAAAGTTCGCGTACAATAATAAAAGGTAAAATTTTTATAAAAACTTATCCAAGAAATGTACCAGCGTCAAATGCAGAAGTTATATTTGAATACAGAGACGGTTCAGTTGATACATGTTATACTAATACTAAAGGAGAGTTTGAATATTCAGTAATATCTGAAAGTTCAGACAGAAAGCTTAAAATATATGTCCAACATATAGATTGTCAACCTTATATTTCAGAGGTTTCTGTTATCCCTGAAGGTATTATGGAACTTGAAATATTTTTAAATCCTAGGTAATGTATATATAGGAGGAAAAAAAATGCCAACACTTACAGGACTTGAAATATATAAACTCTTGCCTAAGACAAACTGTAAAGAGTGTGGCTTTCCTACATGTTTAGCGTTTGCAATGGCACTCGCCGCAAAAAAAGTTTCGTTAGATAAATGTCCTTATGTTTCTGAAGAAACAAAAAGAATATTAGCTGAAGCTGCTGAACCGCCAATACGAACAATAACAATTGCTGATAAATACAAAATTGGTGGTGAGACAGTGTTATTCCGTCACGAAAAAACATTTGTTAATCCATGTTTATTAGCTGTTTTGATAAAAGATACATTTGGTGATGATGAAATATCAAAAAGGATTAGCGGGTTTAAAAACTTGCATTTTATTCGTGTAGGTCAAGAATATCATACTGAATTGTTAATTTTAAAATGTGAACAAAATAATATTGAACGTATAAGAAATATAGTATCACAGATTGATCCTGAAGTACCGATAGGACTGTTGTGCAGTGATATATCATTGATAGAAGAGATGTTGAAAGTACGAAAATTTTCTTTAATCGGACATCTTGACAATGACGATAAAATAGAAAAAATTATGATGGTGGCAAAATCATATAATATACCAGTTGTAATAAATGGTGATACATTAGATGAAATTGCAAACAGGGTTAATCTTGTAGTTACTACGACGGGATACAGAGAACTAATACTTAACATCCCGGTAAAAAGTTATCGTCAACTAATAGAATATCTTACACAGGTAAGAAGATTAGCATTGAAAAAAAATTTGAGAGTAGTGGGATACCCAACGATGGTTGTTATTGAATCTGAAGATATTAATACGAATCTATCGTTAGGATCTCTAGCAATTTTGAAATACGGTAGCATAGTTTGTTTAAACACAGTAAAACCAGAAGTACATTTAGCATTAATAACTTTGAGATTAAACATTTATACGGATCCACAACGACCTGTAACTGTAGAACCTAAGCTTTACAAGATTGGAGGACAACCATCAGAAAATTCGCCGTTGCTTGTAACTACAAATTTTTCGTTAACTTATTTCTCAGTTGAACCTGAAATCTTAAATTCAAAGATACCTTCATGGCTTCTAATAGTTGACACAGACGGACTTTCTGTACTCACAGCATGGGCAGCAGAAAAATTTACACCAGAAAAAATTGTAGATTCTTTAAAAAAAGAAAGTGTAGATGATAAAGTTAAACATAAGAAAATAATAATTCCAGGCTATGTTGCAGTAATGAGTGGGAAGTTAAACGATCTTTTACCTGACTGGGAAGTTATAGTAGGACCAAAAGAAGCTTCAGGTATACCGAAGTTTTTAAAATCACTTTTCGGATAAGATTTTGTAATATTTATTAACAACAGATGAATTCATTTAAAGTAAAAGTGCTTTCATTAAACAAAGAAATTGAAGTAGCTGAGGGTCAAGATCTACTACAGGCAATGATTAAATCTGGTGTAAACATTTTTGCTTCCTGTGGTGGGAAAGGAGTTTGTGGTAAGTGCAAAATAAAAATTGTAAACGGCAATTTTGTTACCAAATTTTCTCAGTTTATTTCAGAGGAAGAGAAACAACAAAATATAGTTCTTGCGTGTGAAACACAGCCGTTGTCTGATATTGTTGTAGAATTATTAAATCCAATAGATGAAATTAAGAAATTAAAAGATGTTTTTATTACTAGTTCATATTTTGATAAACACAATTTGGAAAAAAAACTTGTTTTAGATGGATTTGATATTTCTCCTATAGCAAAGATGATACATTTAAACCTTCCATCCCCTTCTATTGAGGATTATGTTTCAGATACGGACCGGTTAGTAACTTACGTTTCACAACAAGAGAAATTAAAAGTTATTATTGACGACTATTCAGTTGTTAAAACTTTACCAGAAATTTTGCGTGTGAACAACTGGAACATCACAGTGGTATTAGTTCAAAAATATCTATTTCCAGAGCTATTGTATGAAATATGTGAAGTTCGCAAAGAAAAAAGAAACTTGTATGCCATAGCTGTAGATGTTGGAACTACAACAATAGTTGTGACACTTTTAAATATTACTGATTTTAAAATATTAGGAAGCGTATGTTCTATAAACAAACAGATTACTTTTGGTGCTGATATTATAACGCGCATTGTATATTCTGAAGAAACTTCAGGTCTTGAAATGCTTAATCAAAAAGTATTAGAAACAATTAACGAACTTATATACTATATAATAGCAGAAAACGGAGTTGATTTAAGAGATATATATGCTGTAGTTTTTGCAGGGAATACAACAATGATACATTTCTTACTAAATCTTCCTGCTAAGTATATCCGTCGGGAACCATATGTCCCTGTGGTAAATAGACCACCGGTTACTGTTGCAAAACAACTCGGGTTGATGATAAATCCAGAAGCACGAGTTTACTGTTTACCATTGGTAGCGTCTTACATTGGAGGTGATATAGTAGGCGGGGTTGTTTCTTGTCAAATAGATGTTTCTGATGACATATGTGTTTTACTTGATTTAGGTACTAATGGAGAAATTGTTGTTGGGAATAAGGATTTTCTTGTAGCTGCAGCTTGTTCTTGTGGCCCTGCATTTGAGGGGATAGATATTTCTTCAGGGATGTTAGCAGTAGAAGGTGCAATTGAAGATGTAAAAATTGTGAATGGCAGGGTTGACTACAAAGTGATCGGTAATACAAAACCTATTGGAATTTGTGGTTCTGGATTAATAGGTTTACCTGCTGAGTTATACAAAGCTGGGATAATAGATCGTTCTGGTAAATTTAATAAAAGCATATTAGAACCACAACTACAAAAAAGAATAAGACAAAATGAAATAGGTGAAAATGAATTTATACTTGTCGGTAAAGAACATACTGGCAACAATAGAGATATTGTGATCTCTGAGAGTGATATCCAAAATATACTGAGGTCAAAAGGTGCTATTTTTCATGGATTACATACGTTATTGAAGTATTTACATTTAAGTTTTTCTGACATAAAGAAAATTTTTATCTGTGGTGGATTTGGAAGTTATATTGATATAAAGAAAGCACAGATATTAGGACTTTTACCTGATATTGAAGAGAGTAAGTTTGTTGTTGCTGGCAATACATCTTTGTTAGGTGCTATTTTATATACATTATCACAATCTGCAAGAGATAGAATTTATAAAACACAACAAAAAATGACATATATTGATCTTTCAAGCATGTCTATGTATATGAATGAATATAGTTCAACACTATTTATTCCACATACGGACCTTTCTTTATTTCCTAATGTAACAAAATATTTATCTAAATAGGAGGGGAAGAATGAAAGTATATATTGACGGAAAATTTTATGATAAAGAAGAAGCGAAAATTTCAGTTTTTGACCATGGATTGTTATATGGCGATGGTGTATTTGAAGGTATCAGAAGTTATAACCGTCGTGTATTCAAGCTTGCTGAACATATTGATAGATTATATAACTCAGCTAAAGCAATAATGTTGGAAATTCCAGTTTCTAAACGTGAAATAGAACAAGCTGTTCTTGAAACTTTAAGGATTAATAATTTAGCAGATGCTTATATAAGATTGGTTGTAACACGTGGAGTTGGAGATCTTGGGTTAGATCCAAGAAAATGTAAAAATCCATCAATAATAATTATAACTGATAAGATAGTGTTGTATCCACAGGAATTTTATGAAAAGGGACTAGAAGTAATAACGGTTTCCACAAGACGGAATTTACCATCGGCTATCAATCCTGCGATTAAGTCGCTTAATTATCTAAACAATATTTTTGCAAAAATTGAAGCTATAAAAGCGGGTTGTGAAGAAGCAATAATGTTAAATGATGACGGTTATGTAGCAGAATGTACAGGTGATAATATATTTATTATAAAAAATAATGTGTTAATAACACCACCTATTTATATTGGAGCATTGCCTGGTATCACACGAGATACTGTAATTGAAATTGCAAAAACAAAACTCAAACTTATGGTGAAAGAGGAACCTTTTACTATTTACCATGTATATACTGCAGATGAGTGTTTTCTAACAGGCACTGCTGCTGAAGTAATACCAGTGGTTAAAGTTGACAGCAGAATTATTAACGATGGTAAACCAGGAGAACTAACTAAACAAATAATGAAAGAATTTAAAGAACTTACACGAACAACAGGTGTACAATATTAATGAAAGAGTTTGTACATTTACATCTGCACAGTGAGTATTCACTTTTAGATGGTATGTGTAGAGTAGATCAAGGTTCGGACCTTTTTGAGATTACAAAAAGATATAATATGCCAGCTTTAGCTATAACGGACCATGGTAATATGTTTGGTGCAATAGAATTTTATCGCAGTTGTACCTCTGCTGGGATAAAACCTATTATTGGATGTGAGGTTTACATTGATCCAGAAGAGAAAATACCTGACCAAAGAAAAAGTTTTCATTTAACATTATTAGCAAAAAATGATGTTGGATATAAAAACTTAATGAAACTTCTTTCAAAAGCGTATGAAGAAAATTTAGTTGCTGGTAAGGGGAAAGTTAAAAAAGATTGGCTAAAAGTATATGCTAAGGATATAATTGCACTATCTGGTTGTTTAGAAGGAGAAATTGCTTATTGTTTGTTAGAAGGTAAAGCGGAAAAAGATATAGAAAAGACTATTGAGTTTTATATTGATGTTTTTGGTAAAGACAATTTTTATATAGAACTAATGGATAACAATCTTGAAGATCAGAAAAAAATTTTACCAAAATTATATGAAATTGCGAAACGTTTCGGATTAAAAGTTGTTGCAACTAATGACATTCATTATGTAAGGAAACAAGATGCGAAATTACAGGAAATTATATTGTGTATAGGTACAAGGACAACATTAGATTCACCTGACAGGTTAAGTTTTGGAAGTGATGAGTTTTATCTAAAGTCACCTGAGGAAATGTATGAAGTTTTTAAAGAATATCCGGATGCTTTAAAAAATACAGTTGAAATTTCACAACAGTGTAATCTTATAATAGAATTTGGTAAGATACACTTACCTGAATTTACCTTACCTGAGGGCGAGACCGCAGATAATTTGTTGAGAAAACTTTGTTACGAAGGACTTAAAGAACGTTATGAACATATTCCATTAGAAATTACTAATAGGTTAGAATACGAACTTGAAATTATTAAACAAAAAGGTTTCTCACCATACTTTCTTATTGTAAGAGATTTTGTAAACTTTGCTAAAGAAAACAATATACCTGTAGGGCCGGGTCGTGGTTCTGGTGTAGGTTCGTTGGTTAGTTATTGTTTAGGTATTACTGATGTTGATCCCATAAAGTATGGACTTTTATTTGAACGGTTTTTGAATCCTGCAAGGAAAACCTTACCTGATTTAGATATTGACTTTGCAGATTATGGCAGGGACAGGATAATAGAATATGTAAGAAAAAAATATGGTGAGAAAAATGTTGTACAGATAATAACTTTTAATACATTAAAAATTAAAAATACTGTACGTGATGTTACAAGAGTGTTAGGTTTGCCAGCAAGTTTGGCTGATAAAATTTCAAAACTTATTCCTAATGCGGATATGACCGTAGAAGAAACAATCACTGAAATACCCGAAATTAAAGAGTTATATCAAAAAGATGAGAATGTAAGAAGAATTTTGGATTATTCAAAGGATATAGTTGGTAGAACAAGACATACAGGTATACATGCTTCTGGCGTTATAATTTCTAAAGGAGATATAACAGATCATACTCCACTTTATAGACGGACAAAAGAAGAACCTGTCACAACACAATATTACGACGAAATTTTGTTAGATTTAGGTTTACTTAAAGTTGATTTCTTAGGATTGAAAACATTGTCCATTATTGAAGAAACTTTGGATTTAATTAGACGAAATTATGGTATAAACCTGGACTTAAAAAAAATTCCTTTGGACGATAAAAAAACTTTTAAATTATTACAGGAAGGGAAAACTACGGGTGTGTTTCAGCTAGAATCGCCTGGTATGCAGGATTTGTTAAGAAAGCTAAAACCAACAGTTTTTGAAGACATTATCGCATGTATAGCATTATATCGTCCTGGACCGATTCGTAGTGGTATGGTGAACGATTTCGTCGCACGGAAACATAATAAGCAGGAAATCAAATATGACCATCCGTTATTAGTTGAAGTATTAAAAGAAACTTATGGTGTTCTTGTATATCAAGAGCAGGTTATGAAAATAGCACAGGTAATTGGTGGTTTCACACCTGAGGAAGCAGATGATTTGAGGTCTGCAGTAGCAAAAAAAGTGCCTGAAAAAATTGAAAAAATGGAGGATAGGTTTATTTCTGGCGCTAAAAAAAATGGTATCCCATTAAATATTGCACAGAAAATTTTTCAACAGATTCTAAATTTTGGAGGATATGGTTTTAACAAGTCGCATGCTGCCGCTTATGCAGTTACTTCTTATAGATGTGCGTATTTGAAAGCACATTATCCTTTAGAATATTTGATATCTCTAGTGAACGCAGAAGTACGTTCAGGTGCAAATATTAAATCACAGGGGAAGGAAGAAAAAAATTATCGTAAGTTTCTTCTTGAAATTGAAGAGATGGGTTTTAAACTTTTACCGCCAGATATAAATTCTTCTGACGTATATTTTTCAAAAGAATCAGACAATTTTGTAAGATATGGATTATTAGGAATAAAAAATGTAGGTGAAACAGCAGCAGAGTTTATTGTTAACCTAAGAAATAAGACAGGGAAGTTTAAATCTTTTGAAGATTTTATCTCAAGAGTTAATACGAGAGAAGTGAACAAACGTGTGATTGAAGCTTTAATTCTTTCTGGAAGTTTAGATTCATTGTATAAAAGTAATCTAAGTTTAGAAGAAAAGTGTATTGTTAGGAAAATGTATATAAACAGAGTTGAAGAGAAAGAACAAAGGAAACAAAAAGTTCAACTTCTTTTCTCTGAACCTGAGCATAAACCAAAAGTTGTTGAGAAATTTACAGAGCAAGAAATATTTTATCATGAACATCAATTAACAGAAATATACTGGTCAGGCCATCCTTTACAGAAACACTTGGATGAAATAAAAAGTATAACTCATTATTCAATAGGCGAGGTACCTTCGGAAGATGGTAAAGCAGTAGAACTCATAGGTATGATAACAGAAATAAAAAAATATAAGACACAATCAGGCCAACCCTGGGTAAAATTTATGTTAGAAGATTTAACTGACGAGATTGAAATACTTGTTTATAATAAAGTGTATGAAGAATGTAAGGATTTTATACACAAAAATGGTATTGTATATGTCAAAGGGAACATAAGCATTACAGATGAAACCAAGAAAAGTATCATAGCTGAAAAAGTAGTTCTATTTGAAAATTTCAAAGAAGAACTTTATAAAAAGAAGGAAAGAATCTACATTACTTTATCAAATGTAGGTGTAGATGATGAATTTTTATCAAGAATAAAAAAGATTATAGAGAGATACCCTGGTAATACACAGGTTTATTTTAAAGTATACACAAGAAATTTTGAAGAGATAATTATAGAAACTGACTATAAAATCCTACCATCAAACAAAATGTTATCGGAACTTAGACATATTATTGGTGAAAAATCTTTCCAGTTTGAATAAAAATCATAGTTGGAAATTCTTACTTTTGTTACTACCTTCTAGTATGCTTTTCTATACATTCTTTCTTATAGTTGAATACAGAATAATATATGACAACTTGTTGTACCTAAGAAAAGAACCTTACCAGTATGAGTTAGTTAAAGGAAAAGTATATTTTATAAAAGAAGAGAAAAATAAAAAGATTTTTATAATTAAAACCAGAAATGGTAGTAAGTATTATATACAGACTGACAGGCACACTGAAGAATTTGAGAACATAAGCTATGGTGACCAGGTATCAGTGTTAACACTATGTAGAACAATTAATTTACAAAACAACTATGATTTGTTTTTATTTAACAGTTATGATGTACAAAAAATTGGCTATGCAGTAAAATTGGAGCAAAATTTTGGTAATCAAAATTTTGTTAGCCAGTGTTTAAGACAATTATATTTTATTACAACTAAAGTTAAACAAACACTTGTAGAAATATCTAATAAAAAACTTAACTCGCCTATAAATAGTGTAATTTTACGAGTTATTTTGGGGTATGAGGATGAAGAGATTAAAGATGTAAAAATATATTTCCAGGATGCTGGCGTAGCACATGTGTTAGTGGTAAGCGGACTTCATGTAGGATTTGTGTTTATATTGACATACTTTTTGTTAAAGTTAACTTTTTTAAGATATGAATTTAAAATTATATTGAGTTGTATTGTTGTATTATTTTATATGTTTATTACCGGTTGTTCATCGCCAGTTGTCCGTGCAACGATAATTGTTATCACTATTGCTGCTGCGAATCTTTTGAAACAAAAACAAAATAGTATCTACTCTCTAATTTTAGCAGCGTTTATAATATTATTGTTTTCGCCACGAAGTTTGTTTAATCCTTCGTTTCAGTTATCGTTCGCAGCGTGTTTCGGTATAGTATATTTTTATCCATTTTTTTATCAACACATAAAGTCATCTATTGAAAATAAAAACATTGTTTTTCAATATTTTGTGAAACTTTTCATTACCACATTTTCTGCTCAAATTATGATACTACCTCTGATTATATATTATTTTAACAAAGTTTCCACAGTAAGTATAGTATCTAACATTTTTGTAATTCCTTTGACTTGTTTACTATTATGGCTTGGGATGATATCATATTTGGTAGAGTTTTTATCCTCAGGTTATATATCAGTTTTATGGCAAACTGTTGGAATTTTAGGTGAAGTATTTTTATCCACTGTAAAGTTTTTTGCTAATCTACCATATGCTAAATTAAACATAACAACACCGAGTTCTTATGCGATTATTATTTACTACTTACTAACAGTTGCTATAGCGAAATTAATAAAGAAAAAAAGTTTAATTTTGTATTTAGGAATTTTGATTTTATCAACAGGAATTCTAATTTTTAGCAATTCAATTTTTAAAAAAAGGATATTTAAGATTAAATTTTTTGATCTAAATTTTGGTGAGAGTGTTTTGATAAAAACTCCATGTGGTAGGACAGTGCTTATAGATACGGGTGGTGACGAAAAAGTTGCAAAGTTTAAAATTATACCTGAGTTGTACAAAGATAGTTTAAATAAAATTGATTACCTTATTATTACACATGCACATTATCCTCATTACGGTGGCGCTAAGTATATAATATCTAATTTTAAAGTTAAGAAATTATATACCTCAAACTATGTACCACCGTGGACTAGTGATTATAAAGAAATTTTTATAGATGTATTAAAAAGAAAAATTGAATATGAAATCATACATACATCAAGGACAATTTTAGTCAACGATAATGTGGAGATAACAGTAATACCAAATTATGTAACTACAGCCAGTGATGAAATAAAACTTACAGATTACAACTCGTTGCTTGTTACTGTAAGATATAAAAATGCAATAATAGTTCTTTCAAATGACCTACCTGGAGAATACATTTTAGAAAAACTTTCAATGATGAAATTAAAAGACAAATTCCTACTTGTTCAATTACCAAGACACGGTAAATATGAGGAAGATGTAAAACAAATTGAACATTTATTTGTTCGCAACAAGGATATAAAGTTGTTATTTTACATAATTACAGGAAACAAAAAGTTTATAGGTAGTACATTACGCAGAAGTTCTTTCACTACTAAGATTTTTGGTAATATCAGTGTAGAGATACAATATAGCAATGTAATACGGGGGATTAAGAAGATAGTTCATACTAAAGATGGATTAGTTATAGAATTATAATTATGCATGAGTTATTACTGGCGGAAAACTGTTTTGTAAAAAAAGTGACTGATGTAGATATTGATTTGTGATTTTTGTATTATATTTTTTATATGAGATGGTTAATAAAACTTAGTGGAAAGATATTGGATAATAAAGCAGAGTTAAATAAGTTTCTTTTACAAGTAATAAAAGTTTTGCAACAAGATGAAGTTGTTGTAATACATGGTGGTGGAATACAAATATCACGATGGATGCAACAACTTGGACTGAAACCTAAATTTATTGATGGATTAAGAGTTACTGACGAGAAAACATTAGAAGTAGTAACAGGTATACTTTGTGGTCTTATAAATAAACAACTTGTTTTAAATTTTGTAAATCTTGGTATTAAAAATGTTGTGGGTATATCTTGTTTAGATAGTAAGTTGCTACTTACTACAATTGATAAAAGACTTGGTTTTGTTGGTAAAGATGTAGTTTATGTTGATACTGAGTTGATAGACAACCTTTTAAGAAAGGGCTATTTAGTGTTAGTTGCTACCGTAGGTCTTGGTATTAAAAGGAAAAACAGTCCTTTGGTAATGGCTAATATTAACGCTGACACTGTGGTATATGCGTTAGCAACAAGCAGACTAAAATTTGACAAAGTTGTTTTAGTTACTGACAAACCGGGAGTTTTAAATAAAAATGGTGAACTAATTAAGAAATTGTATATAAAAGATATAAATAAGTTAATAAAAGAGAAAGTTGTAACTGAAGGTATGATTCCAAAACTCAACGCAGTAAAAAAAATGTTTGTTTCTGGTGTTAAAAAAGTTGTTATTACTAATAGTTTAGAAAGCGAAGGAACAGTGTTAGTGGATGGATAAAATTGATAAAAAACTTAGGGAACTTCTTGGCAGAGATAATTTTGACAAGATTAAAAATTATCCAAAATTTTATAAAAAAGTATGGTTAGCAGTGTTAAGTATTCCTAAAGGCGAAGTTAGAACATACAAATGGGTAGCTAAAAAGATTGGTTGTAGCAATGCATATCGTGCTGTAGGAAAAGCGCTTAAGAATAATCCGTTAACCGTAGTTATACCGTGTCACAGAGTGGTTAAATCTTCTGGTGAATTAGGTGGGTATTCTAAAGGTTTAAATAGAAAACTTGAACTGTTAAAAAAAGAAGGTGTCATATTTTATATGCGCCCGTAGCTCAATTGGATAGAGCGTCTGGCTACGAACCAGCAGGTTGGCAGTTCGAGTCTGCCCGGGCGCAGTTAATTTTCTTTTTAAGGAAAAAAGAAAAGTAACAAAAAGGAAAAACATCTTGATATGAAAAAACTTATTGCAGTTATTGGTGGCTCGGTGATAAATTCAGAGGAGGTTAGAGAGATTGCTTTTCAAACAGGAAAAGAAATAGCCTTGCGTGGATATGTTTTAGTATGTGGTGGTATGGGAGGTGTGATGGAAGAAGCAGCTAAAGGTGCAAAAAGTGTTGGTGGATTAGTAGTTGGGATTCTTCCAGGTAAAGATACAGCTGAGGCTAATCCGTATGTTGATATCCCTATAATTACAGCTATGTCACATGCAAGAAATGCAATAATTGTACGGTCTGCATGTTGTGTGATAGCGATTGATGGTGAATATGGTACTTTGTCAGAGATAGCGCTTGCTAAGGTTATAGACAAACCTGTCTTTGGTATAAAAACTTGGGATATTGAAGGTGTTATTAAAGTTCAGGATGCTAAAACTGCAATAGATATTTATGAAGGTAAAATAAAACTATGAAGATTGATCTTAACAAAAAATGGGAAGAAGCAATTAAGAATACGAAAATTATAAGGAGCCGGTATTCCAAACTTGAAACTTTCAAAAAAACTGTTGTTCCATATGTTTTAGTGAACAAATCCTTAGTTAACAAAGGTAGTACTGTAATTAGAGAAGGGACAGTTGAAGTTTCTCCTGCAATAATACATCTGCCATATAGTAAGTTTGAATTACATAATTTTAAATTTAAAGAAACAACCGAGTATAGTGACGAAATTGTAAAATCATTTTTGTTAATACGTGGTGTGCAATTGCCATCAATGAGATATTCTAATTCTGAAATAAAATTAGAGGTGGTTGATAAACCCTTGGAAGATGTAATTAAAGAATATCAAGAGTTATTTCAGCGTAAAGAAGATATTGATACGGGATTGATATTGTCTTTACCTGACATCTGGCAATTCTCGTTAATTATTTATCTTGCTTCTTTAGTTATAAAATCTGCTGAAAATGATATCAAAACTTTTATGGATCTACTGAATGAATAAAAAATTATTTTTTTTGTTCTTTATATTTTACTGCCAATTTTTACTATCACAGGCAGTAGAATTTGGAATAGGTTTTTCTCCATATGATATTTCTGTTTCAACAACTTATCAAGTTGAACTCATAGATGACTCCACACTAAAACAAATTTTAGAATATTTCTATTCAATAAAGTATAGTTCTGCATTTTATAACATTAATATGAGCGAATACAATGTACCATCATCAAGTGCTACAGAAGAAAATAAATATGTTGTCTTAGAAACCAGCGGTGTTTTGAAACTAGCAGATATTAAAAAAATAGTTTCTGGATTTGGTAAATCAGAAATAATAAAACTTTTTATTATTAAACACAAATCTGATAAAAATCCGTTATTAAAAGATTTGGTTAGAGATTATAAAAAACTGCGTAGTTGGACAAAACTTGCAGAAAAGTATGGTTTAGATTATGTTAATGATATTTGGTTACCAAGTAAAGAAATATATTCAAAACTGTTTGAGGTTAAAGAAAAATGAAAAATAATGTTAACATTATAATTATGATATTGTTCATTATTAGCGTAATTCTGGGTTTTGCCATTATAATCCAAAGAAGGATTGATATTGGGAAAATGCCAATTAAACATAAAAAGGATAAAATTGCAATAATTGATTTAAGGGGAGAGATTTTTTATGCTGATGTTCCACGTGCGATGCTAAAAAAAGATGTTGAGTATTATGTAGAAAAACTTAGTTCATTATTTCAACGTAGTGATGTAAAAGGTATAGTTTTAAAGATTAACTCGCCAGGTGGATCAGTTGCCGCAGTACAACGGTTGTATAATCAAATTATAAAAATGAAACAACAGTATAAGAAACCAATAGTATGTTATGTGCCAGAATTATGTGCTTCAGGTGGGTATTATGTTGCAGTAGCGTGTGACAAAATAATCTGTGCGGAAGGCAGTGTTGTAGGTTCTATAGGAGTACTTTTACAGGTGGGTAATATTAATGGATTATTAAAAAAAATCGGTGTTAATGTAGAAATAATAAAATCGTCAAAATACAAAGATATGGGTTCACCGTTTCGTGATATGTTGCCAGAAGAAAAAAAGATGTTTCAAGATTTAGTTAATGCTGCTTATGAACAATTCATTGCAGCTATTGAAAAAGGAAGAAATTTAGATAGACAGGATATTTTAAAATTTGCTGACGGTGGAATATATATAGCAAACAAAGCGTTTGAACTTAAGATGGTTGATGGTGTAGGAGATGAAAATGTTGCAATTGATGAGGTCAAGAAGATTACTAAGATAGAAGAAGTTGAAATTTTACGTGAGAAAACATCGTTTATAGATGTACTTCGGCAGGCAATGGAAGAAAGACAACAAAAAATTTCTGGTATGACAAAATTTATACGACAAAAATTTGCATTTGAATATATGCTTGAATGATATGAAAGCAGTAATACAGCGTGTATCTTATGCAAGTGTTGAATATGATGATACAAAAAATCAAATATCAAATGGTATAGTTATTTTTCTTGCTGTTGGCAAGGATGATACAGAAGAAGATGTTGATTATTTAGTAAAAAAAATATTAAATCTTAGAATATTTGAAAATGAGAAAAAGAAAATGGATAGGTCCGTTGTTGATATAGATGGCGAAATACTTATAGTATCTGAGTTTACACTTTATGGTGATTGTTCAAAAGGTAACAGGCCTGATTTTACTTCTGCAGCTACTGCTGAAACAGCACAAAAGTTATATGATAAATTTGTTAGCAAAATGATTTCTAACATGTCTAAAGAAAAAGTTAAAACTGGGAAATTTGGTGCACATATGATAGTAACAATAGTAAATGACGGACCTGTTACAATCATCATTAATTCTTAAGAAAGATTGAGTTTTGTTTATACTGTTATGACAGTTTCAGATTTGATAGATAACTATATGTTAAATTTTATTTTTCCGAAAGGAGAAATCTTACAGTTAAAATTTTCATTACGAAATAGTTTTCTAATTTTCTTACTATCAATACTATCATTAACAATTTCGCGGAATATTGTTCTTGCGAAAGATATTTTTTTCTTTATAGTTTTATTTCCGTATTATTTAATATTTTTTATGTTGATTATTGGAATTTATATAGGTTCGGTATTCTTAGTGCGTTCATTGAAAAAGAAAAGTTATGATTATAAACACTTGCTATGTATAATTTTAAACTTTTTTTCGTTATACATTCTGTTGTTGCCAGTCAGTTTTATTTGTTACTATTTGAATTTGACAAGATATTATTTCTATATAGAATTGACGATATCAATTATAATTCTGTTTAATGTTTTAAAATACACAAAGGCAGAGCTTGATTTTTCTATAATACAAATGTTTTTTATTCTTGTTATACCATTTATGATAATGGTTTTGTTTCTATTATCTGTTTTTGGTTTATTTTTTGTTTCCTTGTATGTATAGAAATAAGTTGATTTCTATTAGGTTAAAAATGTGAGATACAAACTTCCTGTGCCAAATTACAAAGGCAAAATTTCTGTTGAAGAAGTAATATCGAAACGGAGATCAATTAGAAAATTTAGGGATTTTCAGCCGACAGATATACAGATATCTCAACTTTTATGGTCAGCATACGGTGTTACAGATGATAAAAATATGTTTAAAACTGTACCATCCGCAGGTGCAACATATCCACTTGAAATATATTACTTAGATAAAACAGGTATTTATCATTATTTTCCTGAAGAACATTCAGTAAAAAGAATAACGGAAGGAGATTTTAGGAGAGAACTTGTCAATTGTGCTTTAGGTCAAAAATTTATTGCAGAAGCTGCTATCAGTATTGTTATCTGCGCTGTGTATGAACGTACAGTGATGTATTATGGGAGTCGTGGCTATCGTTATGTATATATGGAAGCGGGACACTGTGCTCAAAACATTTGTTTACAAGCTATTAGTTTAGGTTTGGATAGCGTGTGCATTGGTGCGTTTGTAGACAAGGATGTGAAACATCTCCTTAAGTTACCAGAAGATACTGAACCAATATATATAGTTTCAATAGGAGCAAGAACATGAAGTTTTTTTATACTTTAATTGCAAGTATTATTGTAAGTTTATTATCTCTTATTGGAGCAATAAGTTTGTTATTTACAACATCTGTCGTAGAAAATATAATTTTTATTCTAATAAGTTTTGCAGCAGGAACTTTGATTGGGGCATCATTTTTGCATATTCTTCCTGAGATAGTTGAAAAAAGTGAAGTTACCTTTTATTATGTTGTTTTAGGTTTCATCGTTTTTTTTATATTAGAAAAATATCTATACTGGCGACATTGTCATAAGGGTGAAAACTGTGAGTTACATCCTGTAAGTTATTTAAATATTCTTGGAGATACGATACACAATTTTATAGACGGTATGTTTATCGGGGCTAGTTTTTTTATAGATGTTAAAATTGGCATTGTTTCAACAATTGCTGTAATACTGCATGAAATACCGCAGGAGTTGGGAGATTTTGGTATTTTGCTTTATAGCGGATTAAGTGTAAAAAAAGCAATTTTATACAACTTTTTATCAGGGTTAGCATCAGTTATTGGTGCTATTTTAGGATATGTTATGTCGGACAGAATACATACTTTGTCACTATATTTACTTCCGTTAGTTGCAGGCGGGTTTATTTATGTGTCATGTTGTGATCTAATACCTGAATTGCACAGAGAAAGAAATTTAACGAGATCGTTAATTTCCTTGGTTATATTTTTATTAGGTATAGGATTTATGAGTATTTTGTGATAAGATTCTTTGATGTATATATACATGAATTTTCACTTTTTGGAGGAAAAATGAACATAACTCTTGAAGTTAACTACAAAAAAATTGCATTAAACACATATGTGAAGAAAGTGTTTGTACAAGTAATAATAGCTTTAGTTAAAACATTGAAAGGCGTAGATAAAAAAATAAATGTGGTAAAGATCGAAATAAATAATAAGTAAGAAATAATGATATCAATTTTTATCGGAATAATTTTTATAGTTGTTGGTTTACTTTATATTTATAAAATTAGTCTTCTAATAAAAATATGCGAATCTATTAAAAAATTTTTGTTCAACGAACGAATAATAATTTTGCATGGGAAAAAGATAGGATTGTTTTTAATTCTAACAGGAATAGTTTCTATAGGTGTGGAGATTAGAAAAGCTGTCAACCGTGATCTTACCTATGTCGCATATAAAAATTATTATTCTAGGAATTTTACAACGGCAGAAAAATTGTGTTTTGAAATATTAAATAAACAACCGAAGAATTCAGAGGTGTTGATGTTACTAGGCAAGGTTTACTTTGCTGCTGGGAAGTACCGACAGGCAAGAATTTTTTTTCATAAGGTATTAAGTATAGATGAATCAAAACGTAAGGAAGTAGAGAGATATCTTTCAATGATAGATATACGTTTTGGAGGTTTAAAAGAATGAACTTAGTGAATTCTGAGACAGGGTTATTAGGTATAATAGGATATCCTGTTAAACATTCTTTTTCTCCTATGTTGCATACATCACTTGCACAAAAATACGGACTTAACTTTGTATATTTAGCATTTGAAATTTTACCTGAAAACTTTAAATATTTTAAAGAAGTTGTGTTAACGTTAAATATAGAAGGTTTAAATATCACCATACCGTATAAAGAGAAAGTTATTTCTTATTTACACAAAGTAGATAAACTTGCGAAACACATTGGTGCTGTTAATACCGTAGTAAATAAAGGTGGCGAACTTATTGGTTACAATACTGACATTTATGGGTTTACACATTCACTTTCTGAGGTTACTTTGAAAGGTGAGGATGTTTTAGTAATTGGGTGTGGCGGTGTTAGCAGAGCAATTGTCTGTGGATTACAAGAGTTAGGTGTAAAAAAAGTATATGTATATGACATTGACAAAAACAAGATGTTATTAATAAAAAAACAATTTGAAGATTTTATTGTTTTACTCAAAGAAGAACAAATTGATACAACTATACCTGATGTAAAAATGTTAGTGAATGCTACACCACTTGGAATGAAAGAAAATGACCTTTCACCTTTAAGATTAGATCTCATAACTAAAGAACACATTGTCTATGATGTAGTGTATAACAGAGAGACAGAGCTTGTTAAACATGCAAAACAGATAGGTTGCAAACATGTTTTTGACGGTGTACCAATGTTTGTATATCAAGCTGTGGAATCTTTTTTCTTATGGACAGGTGTGAAAGCTGACGAAAAGTTTATGTTTGATTTGGTTAGAAAATTTTTAAATAGAAATCATTAAGGATTAATAGGTGTCATAAAAACTATGGATGCCACAACTAAATTATTTATATTTATGCTTTTAGTTTCTTTGACAATAGGAGGAGTTGTGTTGTTGACAATGCCGGAGTATAGAATTAAAAATATTTATCAGACGAACAAAAATTACTATCCTCAAATAAACGACGAAAATGTGAAAAAAGATTTACAAAAACTGTTGAGTAAAAATGGATTTACGAAATAAAATTGCTAATATATTAGAAAATTCAGTGATAGTGTTATGGTTCTTTGTAGCAGGGGTTGGAATAGGTATTATAGGATATACTTCCAATATTTCAATACTTTTAAGCCCACCACACTATATATTTTTAATCGTTTGTTTTATTTTTATCATAATATCTATAATTATTCCTGAAAAAGAAGTCCTGCCTAAGCTTACTTTTAAACGTTTATTTCTTGTTTTTGCAAGTTTTTCCTTTGGTGTATTTTGGTACCTCAAAGATATGAAAGTTTATCCCTCAACACATTTACTTACTAAAGAAAATGGAAAATATAAATTTATTGATACTGATTTCTCACAGACAAGTGTTATTTATGGTACAATAGTTACTGATCCAGATATAAGAGAGGATGCAACAAATATTGTTATAAAACCCGATCGCATTATACCATCTCCAAAAAAGGGATATACTATAGAGATTGATACGTCAACAGCTAGAGTTATAGTAGAGAATGAATTTGTTGTTAAAGTAACAGATGGTGATACCTTTGTTACGAAAAGTGGCAATAAAGTACGACTGATGGCTGTTAATGCACCAGAGATTGGGCAGGAAAAAGCAGATGAGGCAACTGAATTTTTAAGAAGTAAAATATTAAATAAACATGTTACTCTGATTATTCAAGAAGATTATATGTTTGACATTTATGATAGAGTTTTAGCAGTGGTATTTGTAAATAATGAAAATGTTAATAAGTTACTTTTGGAATCTGGCCTTGGGCAGTATTATGATGATCCCAATATAAAAATAATTAAAAAACTTCGTTGTTATCAGGGTGAAGAAGTAAAAATTGAAAACGGTAGTGGTCTTATTAGAGCAAAGGTGTTACCAACAATTGGTGAATATTATTTACAGATGAGCTATGGTGACTATGTTAAAATAGTATCACCATTACTATTACCGAAAAAAGCTACAAATCCTGCTGGGTTTGACTATAGAAAATATCTTAATGCTCGTGGTATCTATGCAGTGACAAAGACTATACGTGATTCGTCAGAAATACAATATATTGGTATGGGCAAAGTTAACTTTATAGTGAAACTAGCATTTATTTTGAGAAAAAAAATATTAACAACAATACGTAAAACAGTGCCGTACCCGCAGAGTGCGTTTTTAGGAGGTGTGACACTTGGTTATCGTGGTGGTGTCCCTCAAAAAATTAGAGAGCAGTTTCAAGCAACAGGTGTAGCGCATGTACTTGCACTTTCAGGTTTACATACAGGTTTTATCGCAGCATTACTTTTAATGATATGTAGAATTTTTAAAATCAAATCTTTTCTAAGATTTATTTTAGTTAGCATAGCGTTGACAATTTTTGTGATAATGACAGGCGCGTCGCCTGCAACTACAAGATCAGCATTGATGTTCTGTACAGGTTTATTTATGTATGATGTATTGAAATTATCTTTGGTTAAGAGTTCCAGGATGACAATTATTATCGCAGCCTGTGTTATACTATTATTGAATCCAAGTTTATTACCAGATGCTTCATTTGTATTATCATTTATGGCAGTATGGTCTCTTATATATGTTAGCCCTGTGGTTGAAAAAATTTTGATTTATACAAATTCAAAACTTATTCACCAGTTTATTACTTTTCCATTATTTTCGGTAGTAACTGGAATGACATTGCTTTCTTTATTTGGTGGAATTTTGCAAGAAGTTTCTTTAGTAAGGAAACTGTTCCCGTTTTTAGTCTGGTTCCCATCATTAGATGTTTTGTTTCCAAAATGGTTCAACATACCAACTTCAAGATGGCTATACAAAGGTGAGTTTTTTTTACTTTCATTAGTTTTTTATTTCTGTGGAGTAATAGCACACTATTTATATTCTCTCTCTGGTAAATTGTTGGTTAAAGATATGAGATCAAACCCGACATTGCGTACGTTAATACAATTTGTTTGTGCACAGGTAGCAATACAGTTAGGTATGATGTGGCCATTGTCAAGTGTATATTTTTATAGATTTCCAATTTCTGGTTTTTATGCAAACTTTCTTGCTATACCTCTAATAGGATGGATTGTTCAACTTGGCTGGATTGCAGGTATTATTGATTTAGTATTTACCTTATTTTCTTCACTTTTTGGTTTTAAGATAATTAACGACATAGGTGTAAATATAGCACTTATAATTAATGCGTTCAATAATCAACTTTGTCAGATGTTTTTGGGTATGGCAAAAACCTGGGGTAATTTTGTGCCATATCCTTATGTTGAAATGTTTAGCAGTAAATCGCTACTTATATGGTATTTGATTTTAGGCATAATTATATGGTTTGATAAAATTAAAGAAATGTTCATAAAATATAGACTGAAAGTGGTAGTAACCTCAGTTATAATATTTTTTTCTTTAATATATTATTTTTTATTACCAGAAATTAAGAAAACATATAGTGTAAGACTGATTTTTTTTGATGTAGGTTTTGGTAATGCTGTTCTTATAACTACGCCAACAAAAAATGTTTTAATAGATACAGGTCCACCTGGTCCTCCAGGTTGGTCACCTGCAGAATCTGCAATTTCTCCAACATTAACTTATTATAAGATCAAAAAGTTTGATAGTGTAGTTATAACATCATTGAAACCACAGTGTATCGGCGGTTTACCTTATCTTCTTTCGCATTTTCGGACAGAGAAATTATATTTGCCACATACCTATAAAGACTGTACTTCTTTTACATATTATGATTTCTTAGAGAAGTTTAATCTATGGTACTATATGTCAAATCCGTATCTTTACGAAGTGACAGGGTTATACAACGAGAATTATAAACTCTCAAGATTTTTGAAGAATTATAGAGGTGATGTAAAAATTGTCTCTTCTAATGAAGAGCTTATACTAGAAGAAATTGTAAGTGGCAAACCTTTAAGGGTAACGATAATAAACCCAGGTGGCGTAAATAACACGATGGATGAACCAGGCAATAATTCTTTTGCTGTTAGGATAACTTTTGGTCAAATTACAATTTTGATACCATCACAGGTTGGGTTTGAGTTGCAGGAAAAATTTGTAATGGATATGTCAGACAAATTAACTGCTGATATTTTGCTTGTGCCACAGAATGGTTTTTCAAAATCTGTAAATAAAAATTTTCTCTATAAAGTATCGCCCAAGATTGCAATATGCCAATATGGTTGGACCAATCAGAGAATAGGGTATTTTTTCTCTTCGTATGTTACGGAAACAGCAAATATTTACGAAGAACTAGGTATAAAATTTTTACGTACTGATTACGTTGGTGCTGTAGTTGTAGAGTTGAACGGTGAAGAATTTAAATATACAACAGGTATAAGTAAGGAAGAGTACGAAACACGATTAGCAACAGAGCAAGAGAACGTTGCAATGTAAAAAAATAAACTCTTTAAAATGTAAAATGAACATGAAAAACCTTAAAGGAGAACAAGCTGTTAGCGGGATATTTGATCTGTTTATAATGTTAGCCAGTGGTGTGAGAAAAATTTTTGAATATTTGAAATTTTTGTTCGTTCCGAAAATTGTTCTTACGGTAGGGAAAATTAGTGATATGCGCACATGTGGACTTAAATACAAATTTCAGTATTACTACAATTTAGATGAAGTTCTTGCGAAAGAGTATCCGGAAGGATTGATAGGGCAGTTAATACATCAATATATTTATAAAATTTTGAATAAAGAGATTAAGGTAGATTTAGAATATATTTCACTTATAATAATGCAACAGGTATTGGAGAACTTTCCAGAACTTACTCCTGAAGATAGATTATATTACGAAAAAAATATACGAACTATATTTACTAACTTTAATTGCTGGTATGAAAAACATAAACAATATGTATATACAGTAAATTCCGATATTGTTGTTAAACATAATGGTGTAAGGTTAAAAATGAAATGCGATTGTATCTTAGTTAACAGAGATAATAATTTTGACTATTGGGTAATAGACTTTGCTACAAGTAAAAGAAATATTATTTCTGAGATGTTACCTTACGATGTTAATACAAACTTACAATATTTTGTTTTAAAAACATACTTTGAGAAGAAAAAAAAGAAATTTAAATTTTCTAAGTTTTTTTTGTTATACGATAATCTAACAGATTTTGTTGAGGACTGGTCAATGCAGGAAGAAACTAGGAAAATTATATCCGAGGTAAAGGAGAAATTGAGAAATAAAGAATATGAACTTCATAAGGGACCGTTATGTGGCTGGTGTGGGTATTATGATATTTGTCCTGGTTGGAAGACTGAGCGTGAAGGTGATAAACAAAAAGGAATAGAACCCGTATCTCCAGATACAACTTTGTTTCGTATTGCGCGGGAGACACCTGGTAGAATGGCGTTATCATATTCTAAAATGTCAATGTATATTCAATGTCCACGTAGATACAGACTCTGCTACATAGATAGGTTAGGTGTAAAACCACAAGGGTTCTTTTCCATAGGTTCAACCATACATAATACTTTAGAACTTTTTTACAAGATAAAACCAAAGAAAAGAAAAGAGCCGAGTATAGATGAGTTGTTTCGTTTATACGACCAATGTTGGATTTCTGCAGGGTATAGTTCAAAACAAGAAGAACAGGAATATTATCAGAACGGTAAGAAATGGTTAACTAGTTATTATGAAAAATTTGTTAAAGAACAATACCTACCTGCGTATATGACTGAAGAATACTTTGAATTACCTATAGGTAAAGGAAACCATGTAATGATTGGATATATAGACAGGGTACAGAATAATCCTGATGGAACCTTTGAAATACTTGACTATAAGACGGATCCAAAAGTTCGTACGCAGGAAGAAGTTGATAAAGATTTGCAGCTTACAATCTATTACTGGGCAATGAGGAACAAAGGGATTGATATTAAACGTTTAGGTTTAATCTTTATTCGTTTTGGCGAAATAATCTATACAACACGGTCACAGAAGGATATTGATCTTTTAGACGATTATGTAAAAAATATAGGAGACAAAATGTGGGCGGACGGAGAGAAATATATTAGCCTTAAAAAAGAATACGAGACTAAAGGAGAAAAACCTCCAGAAGAAAAAATTGAAGAAATTTTTCCATCAAAAATTAACAAATACTGTGGTGGTTGTGACTATCTTAAAGGTTGCCCTAAAGAACAATTGATAAAAACAGAATATCAAGATAAATTGTTATTTAAAGTATCGGAAACCGGTGAGATAATTGATAAAGAAATACAACAGGAGTTAACGACAACAGAACAACCAGTTTCTCCGAAAGCTGAAAAGTTATAAAAGATGAACAAAAGAAACTATTGGCATAGACAATATGTAAAACAACTTGAAGAAAAACTGCACAGTGGCGAACCTTATATTTTTGGAGATAAACTTATAGCATACATATTGTCAGGTTTATGTTTAATTTTATGTTTATTTACCTTTCAAAGAATACATACCAAGATTAAAAATGAAATAACAACATCTTATTTTAAGTTAACTTCTGATAAGTTATTAAAAATAGTTTTTTTTGATGTAACACAAGGTGATGGGATTCTTATAACATTACCTAATGAGAAAAGTTTTTTGATAGATACTGGTCCTGGTAGAGGTATGGTTGTTCAGGAATCAGAACCAGGTACTCTTATAACAGAAATTGATGCTGGTCAAGAAGTTATCGTTCCATATTTAGAAAGATACAAAATTAATTTAGATGGAATCGTGATTACACATCCACATACGGACCATTTTGGTGGTACAAGAAGTATTTTGGAAGCAGGTTTTGTCCCTAAGTGGTTTATGGACGCAAAGCTTGAAACGTCCCATCCTGAATATTTAAGTTTATTAAATACAATATATAGGATGAAGATTAACTACAAAATAGCAAAGTCACAGCAAAAAATACAGTTAGATCCTGAAGTTGACATAGAAATTCTGGGACCTATACAGAGATATCGGTCTGAAACGGTTGACCGTGCAGATAATAATTCGTCTATAGTTATAAAACTAACCTATAGAAATTTTTCTGTCCTTTTCACTGCTGATATAGAAACTTTTGCAGAGATGGATTTATTAGAGTATAGAGATAAATTGAAATCAACAATCCTTAAGGTTCCTCATCATGGTTCTTTCACTTCTACTTCTGAACCTTTTTTAGATCATGTCTCTCCTGAGGTAGCTATAATTTCATGTGGTAGAGGTAATCCGTTTGGTCATCCACATCAGGTTACATTGGAAAAACTAAACCAACGAGGAATTAAAATTTATAGAACAGACCAAAACGGAAATATAACAGTATTTTCTGACGGGCTAACTTATAGTGTTCACACTGAACGAGAATATTGAATCTTTTCTTTATGTTGAAAAAGTAAATAAAATTTTAATACAATAAATAATCTTACACTTTTTTAATAGTAAAATTTGTATTACTTCCATGAAAAACAAAAGTATAGTTTTTTTATTACTTCTTGGTTACGGTATTATTTTTTGTGAAGTAAAAAATTTAATTCTGATGATAGGTGACGGTATGGGGTTAGCAATCACGGATCTTGCACGAATAATTATCGTAGGTAAAGATCAGTATCTAAACTTTGAAAAATTTCCTGTTGTAGGGATTGTTAAGACTTATTCTGACGAAAGTTTAGTTACAGATTCTGCTGCTGCGGCAACCGCTATGTCCTGTGGTGTAAAAACAAAAAATTCGTTTTTAGGTTTAACAACAGATGGAGTTGTAGTTGAGAACCTTGTTGAAAAAATTAAAAAAACTGGTAGAACAGTCGGTTTGGTGACAACAGTGACAATAACCCATGCAACACCAGCTGGGTTCGCAGTACATATTAATTCTCGTGATGAAAAACAAGTTGCTAAACAATATGTAGAATTGAAAAATGTAGATGTTCTGTTAGGAGGTGGGAGATACCTTTCTGTTTATACAAAAGAATTTATAAATGCTGGATATACTGTAGTAACTACACGAGATGAACTTTTGAGTTTAGATACGAAATTGGTAACTAAATTGACTGGATTGTTTAACGATATAGATTCTGTATATTATATTGACAAAAACTTCTTACAAAGAGATGATATACCTTCATTAAGCGAATTAAGTAAAACAGCAATTGAAGTATTAAGTAAAAACAAGAAAGGTTTTTTCTTATTGATAGAAGCTGGCAGGATAGACTGGGCTTGTCATGATAATGACGCAGCCACGGCTATAAATGAGATTAAAGAATTTGATGACGCAGTAGCAATGGTAGTTGAAACTATAAAACAAAAAAAGCTTTTACAGGATACATTAATTATTATAACTTCTGACCATGAAACTGGTGGTTTATCTTTAGGTACGGGTGAGTATAGATTTTATCCAGAGAAAATAAGTAAACAAAAAATTTCTATTAAAAAAATTGGCGAAGAACTGAAAGGTCAACCAAAAGAAATAATTATACAAAAATTTGAAGAATATACTGGTATTGCTGATCTTACTGAAGAAGAAATACTACAAATTTCAAAAGGTAATCGTAAAGAGATTAGCAGGATCATATCGTCACGTGCAGAAATTGGATGGTCAACTTCTGTACATTCTGGTATGTCAGTACCTATTTATGCTATGGGCAAAAATTCAGAAATTTTTAGTGGTGTATATGATAATACAGATATTTTTAAAAAAATTATTCAAGTAATGAATTTGAAATAAAATGAAACCAAGACTTAACCTAACACAAAAAATCATTTTATCACATATTTTAGGTAATAACAAAAAGATACCTGAACCATTAGAACCTATTAAGTTAAAAATTGATCAAACTTTAACGCAGGACGCTACCGGTACACTTGCATATCTTCAATACGAAAGCATTGTATGCAATAAAAAGAACAAAAAAGTTAGGGTTAGTTTAGCAGTTTCCTATGTTGACCATAATACATTACAAACTTCTTTTGAAAATTCAGATGATCATAAATACTTGCAAACTGTAGCAGCAAAGTATGGTATAATTTTCTCACCAGCAGGTAATGGTATTTGTCACCAACTACATCTTGAGAATTTTTCAAAACCAGGTTCAACACTTATAGGTTCTGATAGTCATACTCCTACATCTTCAGCTGTTGGAATGTTAGCGATAGGTGTTGGTGGGTTAGAAGTTGCGTGTGCATTAGCAGGTGAACCTTTTTCTTTACGTATGCCGAAAGTTGTTAATATTAAGTTGAAAAATAAACTGCAAGAATTTGTCTCTGCAAAAGATATAATACTATATCTTTTAAAGCAATTTACGGTTAAAGGTGGAGTAAACAAAATTTTTGAGTATACAGGCGAAGGAATAAGAATACTTTCAGTATACGACCGCGCTACTATAACCAATATGGGTACCGAATTAGGGCTTACAAGTTCAATTTTTCCGTCAGACCGTCAGACATATAAATTCTTTAAATTTCATAATAGACTAAAAGATTTTAAATACCTCTATCCTGATGAAGGATGTAGTTATGATGAAGAATACGAACTTGACCTTGCGAAAATATCACCAATGGTTGCTCAACCTCATTCACCAGATAATGTTGTTTCTGTAGATGAAATTGAAGGGTTAAAGGTTGATCAAGTATGTATAGGAAGTTGTACAAATTCTTCAATAAAAGATATGATATTTTTTTCTAAGATGTTAAAAGGGCGTAAAGTTAACCCAAAAGTCTCAGTTATTGTTTATCCCGGTTCAAGAAAAGTAATGTACATACTGGAGAAACTAGGTTTATTAGAAAATTTGTACAATGCTGGTGTACGTGTGATGGAGCCAGTATGTGGTGCATGTATAGGTCAAGGACAAGCACCTATAAGCGCAGGGATCTCTCTAAGAACTTTTAACCGTAATTTTGAAGGACGTTCAGGTACTAAAGATGCAAAGGTTTATCTTTCATCTGTAGAAGTAGCAACTGCCGCAGCAATATACGGAGAAATTGTTCATCCTAAAGTCTTGGGTAGATATCCTAAGATATTAATTCCGGAAAAGATTAATTTTAAACCACTTTTTATATATCCACCAAAGAATAACACTCAAGTTGAAATTTTTCGTGGTCCAAATATAAAACCTTTGCCTGAAATACCACCACTTGCAGATAATATGATATTGAAAGTTCTAAAGAAATTACCTGATAATATCTCTACAGATGATATACTGCCTGCAGGGACAAAAATTTTATCGTTGAGATCTAATATTCCTGCAATTAGTAAGTATATGTTTTGTAATAAGTATCCTGAAATCGTAACGAAAATAGAAAACATTCCTGAAAAAGAAAGAATGTTTGTGTTAATTGCTGGACACAATTATGGCCAGGGTTCTTCAAGAGAACATGCTGCTATTGTCCAACGATACAATGGTATTTGTGTTGTAGTAGCAAAATCTTTTGCAAGAATACATAAAAATAATCTTATCAACTTTGGTGTAGTACCGTTAGAATTTTTTGATGAAACAAATTATGATGAGATCCAAGATTTAGATGAAATAATAATTGAGAATTTGCATTCACAATTACAATTTAATACAGTGTTTTTAATACATAAAAGGACTAACAAAGTTATCAAAACAAGATTACAACTCACACAGGAAGAAAAAGATATCATTATAGCTGGTGGTAAGTTAAACTTCGTCAGAGAAAAATATTGTAAATGAGAAAAACACAAAGAAAATTATTTATAGTTTTTGACGGACCAGAAGGTGGTGGAAAGTCAACGCAAGCAAAACTGTTGTGTGAACATCTGAAGCAAAAAGGTTACGATGTAGTTTTAACAAGGGAACCTGGTGGGACAAAAATGGCTGAAATGGTAAGAAAAATTATACTTTCGCCAAGGTTGCAAATAACACCAATGGCGGAATTGTTGTTGTATGAAGCAGCACGAGCACAACATATTGCTGAAGTTATCGCTCCAAGTTTGAAAGAAAACAAAATTGTTATCTCTGATAGATTTGCTGATGCTTCTGTTGTTTATCAAGGATATGCACGTGGTTTAGGGATGAAATTTGTTGAAACTTTGAATCGTTTAGTTGTAGGAGGTATAACGCCAGATATAACATTTATTTTAGATATCCATCCAGATGAAGGATTGTCAAGAATCAAAAACAGAACAAAAAATTTTGATAGGATGGAAAAGGAAGATCTTGAGTTTCATCACAAGATTCGTGAAGGATATTTAAAACTTGCTAATCGTAGAAAGAATTTTTACATAATAGATGTTAACAATAAATCTTCGCAAGAAGTACATGATATTATCGTAAATATATTAAAAAGAAAGTTTAAACTCTGAGTCATAATATAATGTAGTAAAAAATGAGCTTCAAAGATGTTTTTGGTCAAGAATATGCAATAAACTTATTATTAAACGATATAAAATCTGGAAGTGTTAAACATTCATACATATTTTATGGTGTAAAAGGGGTAGGGAAAAAGTTTACTGCAATTCAGTTTGTAAAATCTTTAATGTGTGAAAAACCATATGAAGGGTATAGTTGTGATAAATGTGATACTTGTATACAAGTGGATGATAAAATACATCCTGATGTCATAGTTGTAGATTTTGACTTTCAAGATAGATTACTTGAGAAAACAGAAAAAGCCAACGTAATAAGTATAGATACTATAAGATATGTGAAACATTTTTGTTCATTGACATCATTTTCAAATAAATACAAAGTTGTTATAATTGATTCGGCAGAAACCTTACAAAGAGATGCTGCTAATTCTCTACTAAAACTTTTAGAAGAACCACCAATTAATTGTGTTGTTATCCTTATAACAACATCAATTGGTCTTTTGCCAAAAACTGTATTATCTCGGTGTCAACAAGTGAAATTTTTGCCATTGGATAAAAAAACAATAAATGAGATTGTAAAAGATAATATGTTACCAGAAACTTCTGTTTTGGGGTCAATAGAAGAAATTGAATATACAAAACGTTTTAAAAATTTAGATATTAATATTTTTGGTTCCACATTGTTTGATTTACAAAGAGTTTTGGATGATGTTGTTGTAGATAAAAATTTTGCAAAATATTTTTTGTTGAGTCTATTTGAAAACTTTTTAGATAAGAACTTTAATTTTAACGAAGGATATTTTCAATTTCTTGACGAAGTAGAGAGTTATATAAAAGAATTTAGATACAATATTGACTATAGAATACTTTTGGAGACTTTTTTAGTAAGGTTAAGGCAAATATGCACCAACGACATATAGTTAATGTTAAACTTAGTGATAGCAAGGAAGTTTTAGCAGAAAATATAGAAAAGATTGATCTTAAAATAGGTGATAAAGTAGTTGTTTTTATTGAAAATACATATGATGTTGGTGTTGTTAGTTCTGAAGAAAAGATAGTAGAAGAAAGCAAAATTGACAAAAAAAATCTTTATAAACTTATACGTAAAGTTAACCAACAAGACATTCAGCGTATAAAAGAGAATTTACAAAAGTCTCAAGAAGTTCTTAAAACTATAAAACAAGTCGTTAAAAACTATGATCTACCAATAAAAGTTGTACAAGCACTTTATTCTTTTGACAGAACTAAACTTTATGTATATTACACACAAGAAAAACCAGTTAATCTAAAAAAGTTAATACATGAATTAGCACATAAGTTCAAAATACGAATTGAGATGAAACAAATTGGAGTACGTGATGAAACAAAGATTTTAGGCGGTATCGGAGTTTGTGGATATGAACTTTGTTGTAAACGTTGGATAAAAAAATTTGAGTCTATTTCTGTTGAAATGGCAAAAGTTCAACAACTTACTTTAAACATACCAAAATTGTCAGGTTTATGTAATAGATTAAAATGTTGTCTTTTTTATGAATATCAATTTTATAAAGAAGCAGTTGAGAAATTTCCTAAAATAGGTGGTAAAATAAAAACTCCAGACGGTGAAGGTAAAGTAATTGGTATTGATTGCATAAAAGAATTGGTTACAGTAGAGTTAAAAACAGAAGATGGTGAAACTTATACAAAGAATTTTAATTTGTCTCAGGTTGGTATATGAAAGAAGAAAAATTTTTGACACCTGTTTTTATTGACGCGTTTGACCTTGACGATGCCTGGTATCAATGTTTAGACAAAATTTTGCAGTATGGATATGTATACACAGTTGAAAGAGGCAGTTATAAAGGGCAACGTAGGTTAGAATTTGATTATGTTGTGATACGCGTACGTAAACCGGAACACCAGATAATACCTATTATCCCTGAAGGTTGTGGGATACCAGCACCAACTTCTATGGAATATGTTCAACAGTATTTAAATTATCTCCTAACTGATGAGAAAACCGCGACTGAAGATTATACATATGGTGAACGATTAGTAAATCCAAAAATAAAAATTCTTGATGAGAATGGTAAAGAAAAAGAGATTGTTTGCAAGATAAATCCCATTCAAGAAGTAATAAATATTTATAAAACCGAGGGTTATGAAACTAACCAATGTACACTTGAGATTGGTATGCCTACGGACATTAAACTTAAAGATCCGCCATGTTGCAGGATAATTGATACAAGGATCAGATATAACAAGTTGCATTTTATAATCTATTTTCGTTCATGGGACTTATGGGGAGGGATGCCGTCAAACCTTGCAGGTATGGAATTGTTAAAGCAATATATGGCGTCAGAGATTGGAGTAGGTAATGGCGAAATTATAGTTTCATCAAAAGGGTTACATTTGTACGAATATTGTTGGGAATGGGCAAAATTAAGAACAAGAAGGTATGATGTTCAGATAAAGTAAGATTTAGAATTTTTAACTGTCAAACTAAGGGGACTGATATTTTATGCAAAAAAGATTATATTGTGGACAGATTAACAGCAGTCACATTGGAAACGAAATTTGCCTATATGGCTGGGTACATTCAAGACGTGACCATGGCGGAGTAATATTTGTAGATCTTAGAGATAGGGAAGGAGTTGTACAAATAGTGTTTCAACCAGAAGATAAAGAGTTATTTAGTAAAGCAGAAAAGTTAAGAAGTGAATATGTAATAAAAATTTGTGGTATTGTAAGAAGAAGGCCCGAAGGTACTGAAAATACTAAGATACCAACAGGTGAAGTTGAAATCTTATGTAAAGATTTAGAAATCATAAATACTTCAAAAGTTTTACCATTTGAAGTTACAGAATATGCTGAGGTATCCGAAGAACTTAGATTAAAATATCGTTATCTTGACATACGCAGACAAGAAATGTTGAATATGTTGAAACTTCGTAGCAGTTTAATGGCAGTGATAAGAAATTTTTTTGTTAATGAAGGTTTTATAGAAGTTGAGACACCTTTTCTTACAAAATCAACACCTGAAGGAGCACGCGATTTTTTAGTACCTTCTAGGTTAAACCCTGGGACATTTTACGCGTTACCGCAATCACCACAACTGTTTAAACAAATCCTTATGATAGCCGGGGTTGATAAATATTTCCAAATTGTCCGTTGTTTTCGTGATGAAGACCTTCGTGCTGATAGACAGCCTGAGTTTACACAGATTGACTACGAACTTTCTTTTGTTACAGAAGATGATGTTATGTCTATTACCGAAAGTTTATTATCAAAAATTTTTGAATATATATCCGGTGGTTCGTTAAAAATACAGTTTTATCGTATTTCATACCAACAGGCAATTTCCAGGTATGGTACGGATAAGCCAGATCTAAGGTATGGGTTTGAAATAAATAATGTTACTGATGTATTTATTAATACTGAATTTAAAGTTTTTAGGAACATAATTTCTAACCATGGTGAAGTGAATGTTATTGTTGTACCACAAGGTGAGTTTTTTACAAGACAAATGATTGATAAATACATAGAATTTGCGAAAAGTTGTGGCGGTGAAGGACTTGCATGGATGAAATACGACGGGGAAAAGTTTGAATCAAACATAGTAAAATTCTTTTCAGAGAAGGAATTAAATAATCTGTCGCAAAGATTAAATCTTAAAGGTGGCGAGATACTATTCTTTTCTGCAGGTGAACATAAGAAAAGTTGTGAACTTTTAGGCTTGGTTAGACAAAAAGTTGCAAAAGAATTAAATCTTATAAAAAAAGATGAATACAAATTTGTATGGGTGGTAGATTTTCCATTATTTGAATTTTCAGAAGAAGAAAATCGTTTAGTAAGTGTTCATCATCCATTTACCTCACCCAAACAGGAAGATTTACAACTGTTAGACGAAAATCCATCAGAAGTACGGTCACGTGCATATGATATAGTATTAAACGGTATAGAATTAGGTGGAGGAAGTATAAGAATTCATGATCCTAATCTACAAAGAAAAATATTTCGTATTCTTAATTTAGATGAACAAGAAATTAATGATAGGTTTGGATTTTTACTTGAAGCCTTATCTTACGGTGCACCACCACATGGTGGGATAGCACTGGGATTTGACAGGCTGCTTGCAATCATTACTAATTCTGAATCAATACGTGATGTTATAGCTTTCCCTAAAACACAGAAAGGATTTTGTCTTTTGACAGGTGCTCCTTCAGAAGTAAACAAACGTCAACTTGACGAACTAAAAATTAAACTTAATTTTGACGAATAATTAACAAGGAGTCAAATTTTTTCATGAAGAAAAAAATATATGTTAAAAACCAAAAGGAACTACTAAACTTAATTGGTGAACAGGATAAGAATATTAGATACATTGAGAAACATAGTAATGTAGAAATTTATTACTATCCGTTACCTGACGAAGAAGGATTTGAAATAAACATAGTAGGTTCAAAAGAAAATGTAGAACGTGCATATAATTTTATTTTAAACATCTCATCCGGGAAACTTGCAGCAACTGATTTACATAAAAAATCTGTGCTTTCTGAAGAAGAATCAAGGAGATCACTTGTTAAAAAATATGAATACCTTGCGTATGATGGAGAAATTATTAAACCCAAGACGTCAACACAAAAATTATATGTGGAACTAATGGATGAATACGATATAGTCGTAGCGATAGGTCCAGCTGGGACAGGCAAAACATTTCTTGCAGTAATGTCAGCTTTGATTAAACTTGACCGTGGTGATGTTTATAAAGTTGTACTTACGCGACCAGTAGTAGAAGCTGGTGAAAGACTTGGATTTTTACCAGGTGACCTGTACGATAAGATAAATCCATATTTGAAACCTTTGTATGACGCATTTTTTGTAATGCTTGGACCTGATAAGTTCAAACGATACCTTGACGAAGAAATAATTGAAATAATACCCTTGGCTTATATGCGTGGCAGAACTTTAAATGATGCGTTTATAATTCTTGACGAAGGACAAAATACTACACCGGAACAGATGAAAATGTTTTTAACAAGGTTAGGATACAACTCGCAACTGGTTATTACTGGAGACATTACTCAAATTGATCTTGACTATAAAACTACTTCTGGTTTGGTGCTGATAACTAAGATACTTAAAGATATAGAAGAAATTAAGTTCGTATATTTTACTGAAGAAGATATAGTAAGGCACAAATTGGTAAAAAAAATAGTAAAAGCGTACGAAAAATGGGAAGGTGAAAATAAATAATGTTCAATAAATTATTTATAAGACTTAAACCTGTTTTATTAAGTTTAATTAGCAAAATAGAACAACTAGAACAAAAGTTTCGTATAGAACAAAGAGTTAAAATTACAACGAAACATAAATTTTCTCTTCCCGATGAAGTATTAGGTTTACTGCTGCTGATTATTTTGACTATAGAAGTTATAATGAAAAGTTTTACTTTGGGACAAACATCGCGGTTTGAAATCTTGATAAGGATACTTGGTTTATTTTGTATCATCTATATATGTGTTAAAATAATATTAAAATATTTTGTCAAAAAATTTATAGAAATGTCACAATTAAATTATGAACAGTATAGAAGAAATTTAGTTATAGTACTAACAATTTCATTGTTACAGATAGTTTTTGTCATATTTTTAAAAATTAACAATTTAAATTTTTACTTACTACCACTAACTGGATTTGTAATTTTAGTATCGCTTCTGTTAAACATATGGTGGGCTGTGGTTTTTATAATAGTTAATGCATTATTATGTGTGTATATATACGCTGACTTAAATACTGAAATGTTTTATCATACAATTTTCTATATATTGAGTTCTATGTATGTTCTAACCCAAGTTGAAAAAATATTTTCCAGGCACAACATGATACACACAATTGTGAAGTCAACTCTGATAAATTACCTCTTAGCAGTGTCACTTCAATTGATAAGATACAATGAGGTTAGAAGTTTACTAAACTTGCATATATCTTTAGCGTTTTATGCGAAAAACGCACATAGTAGTTTAATAAATATTGCAATGATTTTTACTATTAATGGACTGACAAACTGGCTACTAGTAACTTTATTGTTGTCACTGTTTGAGTCTGTTTATCAATGTACAACAAATCTTAAACTTATGGAACTGGCAAATTTTAACCATCCGTTGCTAAAACGTTTGATGACTGAAGCACCAGGTACTTATCACCATTCGTTACTTGTAGCATCGTTAGCTGAGACGGTAGCTACAAAAATTGGACTAAACCAGTTGTTATGTAAAGTTGCAGGATATTATCATGATGTCGGTAAAATTGTACAGCCAGAATATTTTATTGAAAATCAAATATCAATGCAAAACCCACATACAGAGATAAATCCATCGTTATCTGCGTTAGTTATCATAAATCATGTAAAAGAAGGAGTAAAACTTGCACGTAAATACAAATTAGGCAAGTCCATTGTTGACATTATTGAACAACATCATGGCAACTCTGTAATTTATGGCCTTTATGAGAAAACTTTAGAATTGTTTGATAAAGACATTATACGTTATCTTGGACCAAAACCTCAAACTAAAGAAGCTGCAATAATAATGATATGTGATTCCTGTGAAGCTGCATGTAGAGCTATACAAGAACCTAGTCCACAAAAAATTAAAGAAACTGTGGAACGTGTTATAAATACGAAATTTTTAGATGGTCAGTTTGACGAAGTACCTTTAACACTACGAGATATATATGTTATATCTAACATAATAATACAGATGTTAATAAGTTTTTACCATCTTAGAACACAACAGAATAGCAGTAGATAACTTTTATATATGCCTGTGGAATTAATATATAAAACTGCTAAAAGAATAATTCATCCGAACCGTCTTAAAAAAATAATAAGCAAAATTATAGATTTTTTATTCGGGAACCGAGATACAAGAAATAAGTTAGAATTAAATATTGTTTTTGTTGATAATTCTGAGATAACAGAGTTGAATAAAAGATATTTACGGTTAGAAGGACCAACTGATGTATTATGTTTTAAGTATGATAAGTATTGTGGCGATATAATAATTTCTTTGACACAAGTAGAAAAAAATGCTGAATATTATGGAGTAAAACCAGAAGAAGAGTTGTTATTTGTGTTAGTGCATGGGTTCTTACATTTCAAAGGTATGCGGGATAACACAATCAAACAACGACAGCAAATGTACGAGAAAGCAAACAAAATATTGCCAAAATTAACATCTTTATGACATTAGTATATCTTTTATTCTTAATGTTTTTATCATTTTGGTTTTCAGGAAGTGAAGCTGCGTTAACTTCGTTGAGTGATTACAGGCTAAAGAAACTGTATGTTAAACATCGTATTTTACGATTCCCTTTTAAACTATGGGTTGTTAAACCCTACAGGATAATTATTACGATATTGATTGGAAATACTATAGTAAACTTATGGTTTAGTACAGTAATAACAAGAATTTTTAAGCCACAATTATTATTCATTAACGAAGAACTAAAAGAAGCAATAATTTGGTTGGCAACAACGTCGGTTATCATTGTTTTTTGCGAATTATTACCTAAGTTAGTAGCAAGAAGATTAACAGAAACGATTTCAACTTTAGCCATATATCCATTAACAATTTTGCAATATATAGTTTTTGCTATATTTTCTCCAGTACTTTTCTTTGTTGAAAAGAAACTTGCTGCAAGCGATGAGACCACTGCACATTTTACTAGAATGGATGAGTTAAAACGTTTACTGAGCGATTCAGCAAAGGTAATATTTGAACGAAAAGATATAGCTGAACTTTTTGACCGTGTAACAAGGTTTGATGATGTTAGAATTAAAGACATATTTGTTCCGAAAGAACGAGTTCTATCTGTAAATATCGCTAACAGAAATTTAGAGGAAATTATCAATGAAGTCATAGACACTGGTAGGACACGAGTGCCTGTTTATGAAGGAAATAAAGAGCGAATATTAGGTTATATTTTAGTAAAAGATCTGTTTTACATATGTTCAAGCTATGAATGTAATATTTTAGACATCGTTCATCCGATATTAAAGGTAAACTTAAACTGGAAAGCAAAAGATGTTTTGAAAAAAATGCAAAATGAACAAGTACACATCGCAGTTGTAGAAGATGAACATCAAAGGTATCTTGGTATTGTTACTTTAGAAGATATTTTAGAAGAAATTGTTGGAGATGTCCTTGACGAATATGATATCAGGATTGCTGGTAAATAATATTTTGGTTTATATAAAAATAATTTTATACATAATTTTTATTTTAATGTCTGCATTTTTTGCTGGTATAGAAACTGCATTGATGAAGTATACTGCGGGTAAAACTGGTGTAGATGAAGGTATAAAGAAATGGTTAATTTTTTGGGAAGCACAACCTGAATTGATATTAGGCACAATACTTGTTGGTACTAATCTTGCATGTGTAGGTATAGGTGTACTGAATGTATCCTTGGGTCTGTGGACAGGATTGTCCATAATCTTACTTTTAGTATTTGGTGAAATAATTCCAAAAATATTAGCGTTGTATTATCCGCAAAGAATTGTTTCAAGTGGTTTAGGATTATTAGTAAGATTTACTAAAGTCTTTGCTCCTGTAGCGAAAGTTTTGGGTAATATTAGCATATATTTTTCTAAAATTTTTTTTGGTGAACAACAAGAACCGTTGTTTTTTACAAAATATGAAATTGAAGAATTGTTATCTAAAGGTGAAATATTGCAAGATGGTAAAGAAATGTATGTAAAAATGTTGGAGCTTGCTGAAAGAAGGATTTATGAAGTGATGATTCCCAAAGAAGAAATCGTTGCCGTAGAGATAAAATCTTCATTGGATGAAATTATAGAAAGAATAAGAAATATTAAATACTCACGCGTCCCTGTATATAGAGATAACATTGATAATATAATAGGTATTATTTATACGAAAGACTTAATAGTAGCGATGCAAAATAAAGAACTAATTATTTTAGATGACTTAATTCGTCAAGCTTATTTTGTGATAGATACAGCGAGGGTGGTTGATGTGTTAAAGAAATTCAAACAAGGACAGCACCATTTAGCAATAGTCGTAAATGAGTACGGTTCTACCGTAGGTCTTGTAACTATTGAGGATATTATTGAAGAGCTAGTTGGTGAAATCTACGACGAGTATGATTTGAAAGAAATAAACATTAGAAAAGTTAATGGTGAATCTTTGATAGTTAAAGGTGATGAAAATATTACAACTATAGAACAGATATTCGGTGTCAAATTTTCTGATGAAGAAGTTGCTACAATTGGTGGGTATGTTATGACAAAACTTGGAAGTGTACCTAAAATAGGAGAGAAATTCGTCTTTGGTAATGTAGAAGTAGAAATCTTAAATGCGACGGAAAAAGTAATAAAGACAGTAAAGGTTAGAAAACTTTAATTTTTTGAAAAAAAAGATAACAATTCAAGGGGGAACGAGATTATGTTGAAAAACAACAAAAATGGAAGTTTTTCATCAGTTACTTTATTGGTTCCAGAAATAAAACAGTTAATTAAAGAGAAAAAATTCTTTGAGTTGAAAGATGTCATCAACGAGATTCATCCAATAGATTTAGCTGAAGGTTTTCACAATTTTGATAAAGAAGAACAACTTATAATTTTTAGACTTTTAAAGTCTAATAGGGCAATAGCTGTTTTTGAAGACCTTGAACCTGAAGAACAAAGCTGGATTATAGAAAATCTTGATAAAAATCCGTTAGAGAAACTTGTGGAGGACATGCCTGCAGATGAAAGAGGTAAACTTGTCCGAAAACTACCTGACCGGGTGAGGAAAAAACTGTTAAGTTGTATTAAACACGAAGATTTACGTGTTATACAGCAAACTCTTAACTACAAAGAAGGTGTTGCAGGTGCTATAATGAATACTTATTTTATAAGCCTGTCACCTAATATGACATCTAGACAGGCAATTGAATACATTCAAGCATTGTCAAAGTTTAGAAGATATGCATCTTTACATGCGTTTTATGTTATTGATGAAAATAGAAAACTTTTAGGCGGCGTAACATTAAGGAAGCTTATCGCAGCACCGTCTGATATAAAAGTTAAAGAAATAATGTCAAGTGTAAGTTTTATAAAAGTGAACCACTTAACATCTGTGGAAGATGTTGCAAAATTGTTTATGAAATACGACCTTATTGTATCGCCTGTTGTAGATGATAATGATGTACTATTAGGAGTTATTACAGTAGATGATGTCGTGGATATAATAAACGAGATTAATGCGAGACAGATCTATGAAATAGGTAAAATTGCAGGTAAAGAAGAAATTAAATATCAAAATGCTACTTCATGGTATTTGTTTAAAAGACGGATAGGTTGGTTAGTTATCTTGCTGTTTATAAATTTCTTAAGTGGATCTGTATTACAAACGTTTGAGAAAGCCATAGCAACTGTTATAGCATTGACATTTTTTGTTCCGATGTTAATAGACACAGGAGGAAATGCAGGTTCACAAACAGCAACTTTGATAATCCGTGGTCTTTCTACTGGTGATGTTAGTTTTAGAAATATACTCTCCGTAGTAAAATTAGAACTGATTACAGCGATATTACTAGGTGTAGGTGTCGGTACTGTTGGGTTTATAAGAGGTTTGAGTGTTGGTGGTAATATAATGTTAGCAATTGTGGTTTCATCTTCACTTTTCTTTATTGTACTTCTCGGTGTCGTGACAGGCATTGTATTACCTATCATTTCTAAAAAACTAAAGATTGATCCTGCAATAGTATCCGCGCCTTTGATAACCAGTATAGTTGATGTTTGCGGATTAATTATATATTTTAACATTGCAAAATTGTTTTTACCTCAGTTAAAAAATATTTAAGTATAATGCAAAAATGAAAGTACAGAAAATATTATTTCAAGATATAATAATGTCTTTAAACAAATTTTGGATGAAGCAGGATTGTCTTTTATGGCAACCGTATGATATAGAAAAAGGTGCGGGAACGTTTAATCCAGCGACATTTTTTGGATGTTTAGGTAAGAAACCATGGAAGGTAGCATATGTTGAACCTTGTAGGAGACCAACCGATGGTAGATATGCTGAAAATCCAAATAGGCTACAACATTATTATCAATATCAGGTTATACTTAAACCTTCTCCTGACAATGTTCAACAGATGTATTTAGCTTCGTTAGAAACAATTGGAATAAAAATTAAACAGCATGATATAAGATTTGTAGAGGACGATTGGGAATCACCCACACTTGGTGCTTGGGGGTTAGGTTGGGAGGTATGGCTTGACGGTATGGAGATAACACAGTTTACTTATTTTCAACAAGTTGGTGGTATTGATCTTGATCCTATTTCTTGCGAGATTACTTATGGTTTGGAACGGCTTGCTATGATTTCTCAACAGAAGAATTCTATATTTGAAATTTTATGGACAAAAGATTTAAGTTATGGAGATTTACATTTTGAAGATGAACGTCAATGGTGTAAATATAATTTTGAGTTATCAAACTATAAAGTTATAAAACAACATTTTGAAGATCATTATAATGAATGTTTACGTTTGCTTGAACAAGATTTGTATATTGTAGCATATGATTTTGTGTTAAAATGTTCACACTTATTCAACCAGCTTGATGCACGCGGTGTGCTTTCCTATGAAGAACGAGTAAATTATATTGCAAAAATAAGAACTTTGGCAAATAAAGTAGCTAAAAAATATTTAGAACACGAAGATTCTAAAACTATAAAATAGATGAAAAAAGATTTGTTGATAGAGATTTATACTGAAGAACTGCCGATAAATTGTGTGTCAAACTTTAAAGCACAACTACCTTTTGTAATAGAATCAGTATTAGAAAAATTTAAAATTGAATATGGTGATATAAAGTCGTACATTACACCTGTAAGAATGATAATTTATGTTAAAAAAATATCAGAACAAACAAAAAAAGAAGTATATGAAATACTTGGACCGCCTGTGTCTATTGGACTAAAAAATGGTGAGTTTACACCACAGGGGGTTGGTTTTGCGAAAAAATATGGTGTTGAGTTGAAAGATGTATATATTAAAGAAACTGAGAAAGGTAAAGTTTTAGCAGTAAAAAAAATTTCTGGTGGTGAAGAAGTAAAAAATAAAATTTCAGAAGTTGTTAAAGAACTTATCGTTGGTTTGGCATATCCTAAGATGATGGTTTGGGAAGAGACAAGATTTAAATTTCCACGGCCAATTCGTAATATTGTTGTAATTTTTGGTAATGAATTTATTAAAATAAAAATTGCAAGTTCAATATCAACAAATTTCACTTATGGTATAAAAACTTATCCGATTAAAAAATTAAAAATTCAAAGAGAGAAAAATTTTTCGTTAGTAGAATCCTATTTCAATATTTTAAAGAAAGAATGTATAATTTACGATTTTGACAAACGATACCAAACATTATTGAAATCTATAGAGAATATTTGTGTAAGAAAAAAACTAAAATACGATAACGATCCAAAACTTTTAACAGAGATAGTTTCTATAGTTGAATATCCTACCTGTATTGAATGCAAATTTCCAGAAGAATTTCTTAATCTTCCACAAGAGTTTATAATTATATGTTTAAAAACAAAACAAAAGTTTATCCCGTTATATACTGAGCAAGGGGAAATTGTGAATGAATTTATTGGTGTCAAAAATGGTTCATCTGAACATCTTGATGTCGTAAGGGATGGGTTTGAAAAAGTGCTCATTGCACGCCTTGACGATGTCGCATATTATTACAATACCGACAGTAAATATGAATTTGATAGTTATTTTGAACATCTTAGAGGTGTTGTTTATAATGAAAAATTGGACAGTTCATATTATGATAAAATTCTGAGGATAAAACAATTAGCAGGTTTCTTAAATGAAGAGTTGAATTTGAATATAGATGGCAAAATTATTGATATTACTTCTAAGTTGATAAAAAATGATCTTTTAACACAGATCGTGTATGAATATCCTGAATTACAAGGTACCGCAGGAAGGATTTATTGTAGTGAATATTGTAAAAAGCATAATTTGCCACAAGAAATAGCTTTTTGTTGTGAAGAACATTATTTACCAAAGTTTTATGAAGATAAAGTTCCAACTCATCCATTATCAATATTATTTTCGTTATCATCTAAGATTTCCGATATTATTGATATGACTATAACAGATAACTTACCAACTGGTACTTCGGATGTATACGGTTTAAAGAAAACAGCAGACAGTGTTATAAAAATTTGTTTTGATCTTAAATTTGATCTTTGTTTGTCAAAAATTGTCAAGTATTATCTTGAACATCCAATTACAAGAAAGATGTTACTTGGGCAGGAAGTTAAATGGGATTATCCTTTTGTAATTGACACTGTTATAAAATTTTTCATACAGAGGCTGGAAAATATTTTTGTTAATGAAGCGTATAATATTGATGAGATAAGATCAGCATTGGCAGATTTTAACGGCGAATTTTTTAGTAAAAGTTTATTGTTATCATCATTAAAAAATTTTAGAAGCAAACCAGAGTTTATAAAACTTATAGAGTTATACAAAAGGGTCAACAATATATTAATTCAAGCAAAAAAGAAAGGATTTAAATATGAAGACTCAGTAAATACTGAGCTCCTGAAATTAGAACAAGAAAAAGTTTTATATGATGAAACTCAAAAGTTAAAAGTGAGAATCAGCGGATTTTATAGCAATAAAGAATTTGACAAGGTTATAAAAATATTTATAGAACTAAAACCTATAGTTGATAATTTTTTTGATAAAGTACTAGTTTTTGATGAAAATATAACTTTAGCAGAAAATAGGCTTAAGTTGTTAAATTCCCTATTGAAAGTTTTTAGAACTATAGGAGCATTAGAATACATTCAGATATGAGCAAATGGTTTAAGTTTATTTTAGGAATAGCTATCAGTATAATACTTTTGTTATTAGCATTTAGAAAAGTTGATTTTGGGTTAATACTGCGCAACTTTTCACAAGTAAAAATAGGATATTTGATTAGTAGTGTGTTGTTAGGAATGATTATTTTGTTGTTGAGAAGTTATCGTTGGAAACAGTTTATAGAAGAATATAAAAATTGTAAACTTATTAACTTTTTTGAATCAATTAACATTGGTTTATTTTTTAATAACATACTTCCGTTTCGTATGGGTGATCTTGTGCAAGCATATATGGTTTCAAAAAAGACGGGCGTGCCAAAATCTTTGTCACTCTCTACTGTTTTAATGGAACGCTTTATTGATTTATTCCCGCCAATAATATCCATCATTATTGGTTCCTTTTTTATAATTTTGCCACAGCAGGTAAGTATTATATTAAGTGTTAGCGTGTTGTTTTTTTTAATAACAGGTGTGATTTTTATTTTTAAATTTAGAAATTTAATACTACACTTTTTAGGTAAGATTAGTAGTAAACAGAAATTCTGGTTGAGGATATTATCACTTTTTAAGAATTTTTATTCTGCTATAGATAATTTTAAAAATGTAAAAATATTGATGAAAGTAATAATATTAACATTGTTGTTATGGACTGGATACAGTACAGGGATGCTTTTGGTTTGTTATTCTTTGAATATAAATTTACCTTCCATATGGGCAGGATATTTGATACAAGCTATTACTGCTTTAAGTGTTGTGATACCATCTTCACCTGGTTATGTTGGAAGTTGGGAATTTATGGGAAGTTTAGCATTGAGTATTTTTAATGTAGAGAAAGATAAATCTTTATCTTTTGCATTGTTGTCACATTTTGTTGGTATGTTACCTGTTCTTATTTTTGGTCTTATTTTTGTTATTAAAGAAATTTCATTAGTGAAAAAAGTAAGTAAAGACAGTATCTATGAAACTAACCAGAAAATATAGAGATAGAAGCACAATTACATTAATAGATCTTGCACCGATGACTGATATGGTATTCCAAGTGCTTTTATTTTTTATTCTTTCATCTTCATTTATAGTGGAACCGGGGATAAAAGTTAACCTACCTAAATCACAAACATCGGAAATACAAGTTCAGCAAAAAATTATGATAACTATTGACGCTAAAGAACAAATTTTTATAGAAGGTAAACCCGTTTTACTTGATAACTTGGAAGAACAGCTCAAACTTTTATTGCCTTATTATTCTGATAGAACAGTTGTAATTCGTGCAGATAAAAATGTTCGCCATGGTTTTGTAGTGACAGTGATGGACATAGCCAGGATATCAGGTGCTCAAAAATTAGCAATAGCTACAGAAAAAGAATAAATTATTTGTATACTATTATGGAGGTATTAAAATGCATTTTGTAGTATGCATTAAACAAGTGCCAGCAACAACTTCTGTACAGATTGATCCAAAAACTGGAACTTTAAAACGTGAAGGTGTAGAATCAATTATTAACCCGTTTGATGAATATGCAATTGAAGAAGGGATAAGACTAAAAGAACGCGTTGGTGGAATAACTACAGTAATAACAATGGGACCACCACAAGCTGAACAAGCTCTACGCGAAGCATTAAGTCGTGGTTGCGATGATGCTATACTATTAACTGATAGATCATTTGCTGGAGCTGATACATGGGCGACCTCATACACATTATCCTGCGCAATAAAAATGTTACCCGAACCTGCAGATTTGATTATTTGTGGTAAACAAGCATCTGACGGTGATACAGCACAGGTTGGTCCTTCGGTTGCTGAGATGTTAGATATTCCTCATGTAGCATATGTAAGAAAAATTGTGGATATAAGACCTGGATATATAAAAGTTGAACGAATGCTTGAAGATGGCGTTGACGTTTTAGAAATGTCACTTCCAGCGTTGATAACTGTGGTTAAAGAAATAAATACGCCACGACTTCCAACACTAAAAGGGATGCTTGCAGCAAAGAAAAAACAAATACATGTATGGAATAAAGAAACGATTCATGCTGAAACAGACAAGATTGGGTTAGTGGGTTCACCTACGCAAGTGGTTAAAGTTTTCACACCGCCACCGAGGCTAGGTGGTGAACGAATTACAGGCGCGGATGCGAAAGAAATTGCACAGAAGTTAATACAAAAATTATCTTCTCATGGAATTATTTAATGAAAGGATAAGAAAATGAATAAAATTGAAGTTATTGTTACAAAATGTACAGGATGTGGACTATGTATAAAATCTTGTCCTTACGGTGCTATCAAATTGGTTGATTCTCCACACCAGTTAGAATCAGGCAGAACAGTGAAACAGCTTGCAGTGATAGATCTTGACAAATGTACGTACTGTGGTGCATGTGTTGAAGCTTGTAAAAGATATAACGCGATATTAATTGAAAAAAAAGAAGAACAAGTAACAGCGACATTGGATGTTTATAAAAATGTATGGATATATGCGGAACAACATCGTGGTACAATATCACCTGTTGTATTTGAACTTATAGCTAAAGGTAAAGAACTTGCTGAAAAACTTAATGTCAAAGTCTGTAGTATATTACTTGGGCATAATATTAAAGAACTAGCTAAAGAACTAATATATTACGGTAGCGATATTGTATACATAGTTGATGATCCTGTACTAAAGGAATTTCTTGATGAACCTTATTCAGCAGTATTATCTTGGTTAATCCAGAAAGAGAAACCCGAGATTGTTCTTATGGGAGCGACAAACATTGGTAGGTCGTTTGCAAGTCGTGTGGCAGCAAAGATAAGGACAGGTCTTACTGCTGACTGTACGGGACTTGATGTTGACCCTACGACGAGAAATTTGTTGCAGACACGGCCTGCTTTTGGTGGTAATATTATGGCAACAATTCTCACACCTAAACATAGACCACAGATGGCTACCGTAAGACATAAAGTTTTTAAACCTTTACAGAAAGACACTTCGCGTAATGGTGAAATTATAGAGGTACAATATGATTTTTCAAAAGTTAAAATAAGAACGAAATTTTTAGAGTTCATAAAAGATACTACTGCGAAGGTAAACTTAGCCGAGGCTGATATAATAGTTTCTGGCGGACGTGGTCTCGGCGGACCCGACGGGTTTAAACTGTTAGAAGAACTTGCAGATCTTTTAGGTGGTGCGGTAGGTGCTTCCCGTGCTGCAGTTGACGCAGGATGGATACCGTATTCTCATCAAGTTGGACAAACAGGAAGGACAGTTGCACCTAAACTTTATATTGCCTGTGGTATCTCTGGACAAATTCAGCATTTAGTTGGTATGAGTTCGTCACAAATTATTGTAGCAATAAACAAGGATCCGTCAGCTCCAATGATGAAGATAGCAACCTATAGTATTGAAGGTGACCTTTACGAAATTGTTCCTGAGTTAATAAAAGCTGTCAAAGAATATAAGGGTATTAAAGATTAGCTTTTTATAAAACCAAGTAAATTACTATCTTGGTAAAATGTATAATTTTCTCACGTGTACTCTATTATTCTCAAAAACGCTCTAATCTTTTATGAACTTCCTTAGAGTTGAAGGTTCTTACTATGAGATGGGTTTTAAGCAAGGCGAATTTTTTGCAAATGATATCAGAACAAGTTTTGTAAGATTAATAAGATCAAAATCAATAAAAAGTATAAAACCACCTTTAGTACCAACCTTTGTTTTTGGACAACTACTGAAACATTTACTTTATAGGAAGTGGAAGAAAGCAATTGAAATTTTGCTACCTGAGTATTCGCAAAGAATTAAAGGTATTGCAGAAGGTGCAAAAGTTGACCTTTCTGATCTTTATGTAATTCAGTCTATTGAAGTTATGGCGGATGATGTGAGATATTTTGTTGAAAAATCTGAAGTTGCTACTACTGCTGCAATTAAAAGATGTGATTTTCTAATTTTCGGATGCAGTTCTATATGTGTTTTACAAAATGTTATTAGATCACCACAGATGATTGTCGGGAAAAATTTTGATTATTTGAACGATTTTTCTTCTGACCATTTAGTGCGTATCAGTAAACCTAGAAATGGATACAAAAGTATTGAGATTACATATAAACAAATTGCAGGTGCACATGATGGTATGAATGAGAAAGGACTGGTCGTCCTTTATAATTACGGTTTGTCAACAGAGAAAACACAAATAAGAATTCCAATTACAATTCTTGTGCAACAACTATTAGAACGATGTAGTAGTGTAGAGGAAGCTATTATGTTTATTAAATCTTTTAGGTATCCTAACGGTGCAATAATTACTTTAGCTGATTCTTCTAACCGTGCAGTATGTGTTGAACTTACTCCTGAACATATTGGTTTTCGCAAACCTGAGGATGGTGTGCTTATTGCTACAAATTTTTATTTATCAGAAGACGTAAGAAAATTTGATATACCCCACAATGCAAGGTTTAGATCAAGAGGTATTTCGAAGAATCTTCAAGGTAAACGTGTACATCAATCAAGTGAGCAAAGATATTATAGAATGTTAGAACTTACGAAAAAAATTGTAAGATTTGACATTGAAGATGTTGAAAATATTTTAAAAGATCATAATGGTAAACCTATAGGTGATGATGATACAATTTGTCGTCACGGTGAGTTCCTATCTACGCAGATAGGTGTAATTTTTTTACCAAAGGTGAGAAAAGTACGAGTATATTATGGCACTCCTTGTAGAAAAAATACTTATGAATACGAACTTGACTAGAGTGTATTTAATTTAACATTGAAATTATTCTTTTTTTTTAATAATAATTTTTAATAATTCAATCATTAAATGGTACCACTGGATATCAATATGGTAAACCTGTTGATATTTATGAACTTTATTTCAGCAATATTTTGTGCAGTTCTTGCTATGTCTTCGATTGAATTTAAATGTTCATTCAAAAATATAGCTAAACTTAATATTGGTATCTTTTTATTAGCTATAAGTTCTGGGATATGGTCAGCAAATATGGCGGCCATGTTATGGTTCCGAGATAACATAGTATTGGCTGATTTTTTAGGACGTCTGAATTGGATTGGAGGATTTGTCGTTGCCAGTTTTAGTTTTGTAAGCCTTGCAATTACTAAAGAATATAAAAAGGCGATGCTGATTGGTGCTATACAGTTTCTGTTAGCTTTATTTTTTGTGATAATAGCAATGACACCATTAGGAATAAAAAGAGTAATTTCGGTCTATCCGTTGGAACGTGAAGTTGGCCCACTATCAACATTGTTCCGTTTCTGGATATTAGTATCAATAATTTATTGTTTATATATCACCATAAGGTATTATATATTTGCCAAAGGGATTGAGAAACTCAAATTTCAATATTATACTTTTGGTGTAACTATATACGCGGTCCTTGGGCTTATTTTTAACGTTGTTTTTCCTTTAATTGGAAATGAAAAGTTAGTACAACTGACATCGTCTGGTGCAGTAGTATGGGTATTAGCAAGTTTTTACTCAATTCATTATTATAAACTTTTAGATATAGAAGTAATTTTCTGTGATGCATTAAAGTATGTTATTTTTATTGTTTTAGGTTTAATTATCCACTATGTTTTAACAGGAAGTTTTTCAGAATTATTGTCATTATCTCCATTTTTAAGTTCAACAATAAGTTTAGTTATCGTTGGCACGATTTATTTTATTACACCTTTGAGAGAACGGATAAACAATACTGTTAGAAACATAGTACTCAAGAAACGAACTGCGTATCAGAAACTTTTAGAAAGAACAGCAGAAGCTGTAGTAGAAATTCTTGATCTGGAAGCTTTACTTCAGTATGTTTTGGGACAAATTCGTGATTCTTTAGGTGCGACAAAAATTTGTATATTTTTGCTGGATGAAGAGACTAAAGATGAACAAAATAGGACAGTATATAGGCTTGCGGCTTCCTACGGGATGGAGAATTTGCAAACAACATATTTTCGGCAATATAAGATAATAAACTGGTTAAAAAAATATAAGGAACCACTTCTTTTAGATGTAGCATATCATACTTTTGAACCAGAGGATTACCACGAACTTACAACAAGTTTACAACTTTTCGGAGCAATAATAATTATACCAATTTTATATAGTGAACAGTTAATAGGGATTATCACTCTTGACCAGAAAAAAGTTGATGGCACAGTGTTTGACCTTGAAGATATTGAAATTCTAAAAACTTTATCGGAACAGCTAGCAGTTGCTATACATAATAGTATGACTTATAAAGAATTACACAACGCGTATTTACAGATTACACGTGCGTTAGCGTTAACTTTAGAGTCAAAAGATGAATATTTAATAGGCCATTCTGACAATGTAACAAAATATGCTGTTATGTTGGCAAAAAAACTAGGACTTTCAGAACGTGAAGTGTACATAGTTGCACAAGCGACCATGTTACATGATCTAGGGAAAATAGGTATTCATGACTATATCTTAAACAAACCTGGTAAACTCACTGAAAAGGAATGGGAAGAAGTAAAACAACATCCTATAAAAGGTGCAAAAATTTTGGAACCATTACCTTTTCTTGGCGAAGTTGCTAAGACTGTGTTATATCACCATGAACATTATGATGGTTCAGGATATCCCGAGGGACTCAAAGGTGAACAAATACCTCTCTTGTCAAGAATTCTAACTTTGGCAGACTCAGTAGATGCAATGTTATCGGAAAGACCGTATAAAGAACGGCCAATGACTATTGATGAGATGTTGCAAGAGATAATATTACAAAAAGGTAAACATTTTGATCCTAACTTGGTTGATAAATTTGTTGAGATAGTAAAAGAACATCCAGAAATATTTGCAAAAAGATAGTTATGGGATGACCTTGGTTACAAGTACGCGTGAAAATTTACAATGGTGTTATAAAATTATCAACATTCGGGAACACGGATATTATAGATATAACCGAGCTAGTATGTGAAGAGCTAAACAAATCTGGCATCAAAGACGGTTTTTTGTTGGTCTTTGTCCCTGGTGCTACTGGCGCTGTTACTACAATAGAATACGAAGAAGAACTAGTAAAGGATACCAAGGATTTGTTTAAAAATCTCGTTGGAGATACGGGGCCGTACCGTCATAACAAAACTCACACTTTTGGTAACGCATCTTCACATCTGAGAGCTACTTTGATAGGACCGTCATTAGTTGTTCCTATAACGAATGGGAGACTTGATTTAGGTACATGGCAACAGATTGTATTTATAGATTTTGATAACAGACCACGAGATAGAAAGATTATTGTAAAGATTTTAGGTTTAACTGAGAACAAAAACAAATAAAAAGGAGAAATAAAACACAGTGAGAAACGATATTTTTGCAAAATGTTATAGTTTTACGGAGGCTAATCGTGCACGGTCATTAGGTGTTTACCCATACTTCAAAGCAATTTCTACAGCGCAAACTTCAGAAGTTATAATAAATGGTGAGCGGAAGATTGTTTGTTGTTCAAATAACTATTTAGGTTTAACAGTACATCCGAAGGTTAAACAAGCTGCAATTAAAGCTATAAAAAAGTATGGTACAAGTTGTACAGGGTCAAGGTTTCTAAGTGGTTCACTTGACTTACATGAAGAAGTTGAAGAGAAGTTTGCTAAGTTTATTGGTAAAGAAGCAGCGATATTGTTCACTACTGGGCATCATGTTAACTTAGGAGTTATTGGTTCGCTTGTTGGTAGAAGAGAAGTTGTTATTACGGACAAGTTGGACCATGCGTCTATTATTGATGGTTGTATGATAGCAGAATATTACGGTGCGGAAATGGTGAGATTCAGACATAATAATATGCAAGATTTGGAACGTATTTTACGCAGTTGTGAAGATAGAGCTAAACTTATAGTAGTTGATGGTGTATTTAGTATGGAAGGAGATATTTGTGATCTTCCTGAGATTATTCGTCTTGCGAAACTTTATGGTGCACGTGTGATGGTTGATGATGCACATGCGTTAGGTGTTTTGGGTGAGAATGGTCGTGGTACGGCAGAACATTTTGGGTTAGAACGAGATACAGATCTTATTATGGTGACAGCGTCAAAATCGTTAGCATCAATTGGCGGATTTATTGCTGGCAAAGAAGAAGTGATAGATTATATTAAACATTTTGCAAGATCGTTAATATTTACTGCTGCATTACCTCCAGCACAGGTAGCTGCGATTTCCGCAGCGTTAGATGTTATTCAAGAAGAGCCAGAACGAAGGAAACGTCTCTGGGAAATTACTTATAAGATGTTAAAAGCTTTCAAAGATTTAGGATTTAATACAAAAAATTCGCAAACACCAATTATACCAATTCTTGTTGGTGGTGGGTTGGACCGTGTTTTTGCTTTTTGGAAAGCGTTGTATGACGAAGGTATTTTTGCATCGCCAGTGTTACCACCTGCTGTCCCTGAAGGTGAAGAACTTATAAGGACAAGTTATATGGCGATACATACAGATGAACAACTAGATTTTATAATTGACAAATTTGCTAAGGTTGGTAGACAGTTTGGACTTATTCCTGGCAGTGGGATACCAAAGGGTAAGATTGTAAGAGTTAAAGAACGAAAGAGATCATTACCGCGACGTATCGCTAGGCAGTTTTTGGTTGGTACTAAGAAATGGATGCGACGCTTGTTCTTAGTGAAAAGATAAACTGACATAAGTTAACCCAATGTGAATTATGAAGATAAAAACTGTGACAACGCAGAAGGAGTTGTTAAAGTTTATTAAGTTTCAATGGGAAGTATATAAAAATGATCCGTACTGGGTACCGGAGTTAATCTCTGAGATAAAACTTGTATTTGATGAAAAGAAAAACTTTTTTTGGGAACATGCGGAAAGAAAGTTGTTCTATGTAGAGAATGACGATGGCAAGATTTTAGCACGTGCTGCAGCTGTGATAGATTATAATTTTATAAAGTTTCATAACGAAAATACAGGATTTTTTGCATTCTATGAATGTTTGGACACTACCGAAGCTAAACAAGCAAGCTCGGTTGTCTTGTCTGCAGTAGAAAATTGGTTAAAAGAAAAAGGAATGAAAAAGATCATAGGGCCAACAGCACCGTCTACAAATGATATGATGGGACTTCTATATGAAGGTTACGACTCTTTCCCTGTATTGATGATGCCGTATAATCGTAGATACTATCATGATTTTTTACTTTCTTACGGATTTAAAAAAGCAAAAGATTTATATGCGTATAAGATTACAAAAGATACATTACCTATTGGCAGGATAAAAAGAATTGTTGATAGTGTAAGGTCTAAATTGCCAGACCTTGTTGTGCGTCCAGTAAATTTAAAAAAGTTTGAAGAAGAGATAAAATTTGCAGTTGAAATTTATAACAACGCATGGGAGAAAAACTGGGGTTTTGTTCCCTGGACAGAGAAAGAGTTTGTCTCACAAGCAGTAAGATTAAAACCATTAATAAAACCAGAATTAATATTTTTTGCTTTTATAAAGACAGAACCTGTCGGTATGTTAATTTGTGTACCAAATTACAATGAAGTTTTAAAAAAGCTTAACGGTAAACTAGGACCTATTGAGATAATGAAATTTTTATATTACAAAAATAGAATAAAATCACTTCGTATAATGATCATGGGTGTAAAAAAAGAATATAGGAATCGCGGAATAGAAGTTGTAATGTATTATGAAACCATGCTTAACGGATTAAAGGCTGGTTATGAATGGGCAGAACTTTCCTGGATATTAGAAGATAATACAATGATGACACGCGCAGCAGAAAATTTAGGTGCACAACTTTATAAAAAATATAGAGTATACGAGAAAAGTATTAGTTAGTTAAGGATATGTAGGTATGGATAAAACAATTCGTGAACTTAACGAAAAGATACAGCGAGAATCTGTTTTTATACAAGATTTAAAAAATGAGATTCACAAGATCATAGTTGGGCAGGACTATGTGATAGATAGAATCCTGGTTGGACTATTAGGTAACGGTCATATATTACTTGAAGGTGTGCCAGGTTTAGCAAAAACGTTAATTATTAAGTGTATATCTAAGTGTATCCAAGCAAAGTTTCAACGGATACAGTTCACACCAGACTTACTTCCAGCTGATATCATAGGTACGTTAGTTTATAATCCGCAAACAACACAGTTTGTTATAAAGAAAGGACCTATCTTTGCTAACATAATTTTGGCAGATGAGATTAACCGTGCGCCTGCAAAGACACAATCAGCTTTACTTGAGGCAATGCAAGAACGACAAGTTACTATAGGTGAGCAAACATATAAACTTGATGAACCATTCCTTGTTCTTGCAACACAAAATCCTATAGAACAAGAAGGTACATATCCACTGCCAGAAGCTCAGGTTGACAGGTTTATGTTGAAGATAAAGATTGATTATCCTGATAAGGATGAGGAAAAAAGTATTATAGAACTGACACCACAAATGTTAGAACAAAAGTTTAATAACTTATCACCAATTGTTTCACCAAAAGATATTTTAACTGCAAGAAAAATAATTGATGAAATTTATATTGATGAAAAACTAAAAGAATATGTTTTAAACATAGTTTTTGCTACCAGAGAGCCTGATAAGTATAATCTTGCTGATATAAAATCTTTTATAATGTATGGTGCATCACCACGCGCGTCTATTTACTTAGTATTAGCAGCAAAATGTTATGCATTCTTAAATCATAGAGGATATGTTATACCTGACGACATAAAATCAATAGCATATGATGTGTTAAGACATAGAATCATCCTAAGTTATGAAGCTGAAGCAGAAGAAGTTACATCTGATGATATTGTTAGACAGATTTTGAATACAATAGAAGTTCCTTAAATTATTATTAGTTTGAAAGGAGGGATGGTAAAATATGCAAATAAAAAAAATAGGAATTTTAACAGGTGGTGGTGACTGTCCAGGGTTAAATCCTGCGATAAGAGGTGTTGTCTATAGAGCTATGTCGGAAGGTATTGAATGTATAGGAATACTTGATGGTTGGAAAGGAATGATAGAATGTAAAAGTATATCATTGAAATTGCAAGATGTGGAATATATAATGAATAAAGGCGGAACTATAATAGGAACTTCAAGGACAAATCCATACAAAAAAGAAAACGGTCCTGAAAGATGTGTCGAAACGTTAAAAAAGTTAGAACTTGACGCTGTTGTTGCCATGGGTGGTGAGGATACATTAGGTGTTGCAACGAAATTGTTTAAGGATAAGAATTTTCCAGTTGTAGGTGTACCAAAGACAATGGATAATGACTTATCCTGCACTGATTTTACTTTTGGATTTGACACTGCGGTAACCGTTGCAGTGGATGCTGCTGAACGATTACTTGATACTGGGAGATCTCACAGAAGAATTATGGTTTTAGAAGTAATGGGTAGGCATGCAGGTTGGGTAGCGTTGTATACAGGGATAGCTTCTGCTGCGGACTGGATTTTATTACCTGAGGAAGAAGTTAATATTAATAAAATGTGTGAACATTTGAAAAAAGTTTATGAACGGAAAAAATCTGCATTAGTTATTGTTTCCGAAGGAGTTATATTACCTGGACTTAAAGCTGAGAAGGAAGAACTTGACGAGTTTGGACATATGATTTTAAAGAAGCGTGGTATTGGAGAACAAGTTGCAGATGTTATAGAAAAAAATACTGGGATAGAGACAAGAGTTGCAGTTATTGGTCATATTCAACGTGGTGGCGCACCGACATTGTTTGATCGTATTTTAGGTATTCGTGTAGGTGTTAAAGCAGTAGAACTCATCCTTGAAGGTAAGTTTGGATATATGGTAGCGTTAAAAGGTAATGATCTTGTCCCGGTTCCATTGGAAGAAGCAACGGGACAGTTAAAAACTGTTCCACCACAATGGATACAGTTTATGCATTTTTTATTTAAATAAAAAGTGTTTTAAGTAGTGAAACCGCGAGTGGTGGAAATACAAAAGGAGGGTGGTAAAAAATGAATAAAACACCAAGTTTTAACGTTTCCAGTTTAATGCTTTTGTTATCTATACTTGTTGTAGTACAGCCTTTAATATCACAGGTTAAAAAAGGTGAAACTACAATGTCTGCTGAGGAACAACTTTCTCCGTTTGATAAAGCTGTAAAAGATTTGAGTAGTTCAGATCCTTATGTTAGACGTCAAGCTGCAGAACAGTTAGGTATGTTACGTGATATTCGTGCAGTACCTTATCTTAAGAAACTTTTACAAGATGAAAATCCTTTTGTAAGACAGACAGCAGTTGATCAATTAGGTTTATTACGTGCTACCGATGCAGTCGATGACATTATAAAGGTAATAAAGACAGACAAAGAAATTCAGGTGAGACAATCTGCAGTAGTATCTTTAGGATATATAGGTGTCACAAATGAAAAAGTTATCCGTCCATTGATTGAACTGTTACGGTCAGATGTTGCACCACAACTTAAATATGCTACATGTAACACATTGAGTATCTTGAGGTCTACAGAACCTATACCTGTATTAGCAGAATTACTTTCAAGTGATGATGTAAATCTACGCAGATCTGCAATATATGCTTTAGGAAAAATTTCACATCCAGATAGTATATCTGCATTAAGGTCAGCATTGGAGAAAAATGTTGATGATGAAGTCATAGCTGTTGACATAATTCGTTTTCTTGTAGATTTTGGAGACAAAGAATCTGTTGATAGATTTAAGATAATTTATTCAACAAAACAGGTTTCAGATAAAGTAAGATTTTTCTTAGCTTACGGTATTGCGAAACTTTCTCAAGATATAACGGTTTTACCTGTAGTTAAAAAAGGTCTAAAAAGTAGTGATGAAACCATTAAAAATGCTGCAATAGAAGCTATAGGTTTTATAGGTGATAAAGAATGTTTAACTACATTACTAGAAATGAAAAAAATAGAAAAGTCAGAATATACGAAGAATTTGTTAGAAATTTCTATTAGCAGGTTAAAAAATAAATATCCACAGCGAGAATCAACACCTAAGAGTATTAAGAAATAAAAATTTTTTAAATTCTTCAATAAGTAGAGGAAAACATATGAAATGTATAGTATCGTTATTATCTTTTATTCTCTTACTACTTCCACCGTTAGTATCGGGTTCAAATGTAACAGAATGTGTTAATATTCCAACTGCAGAAGTGGCTGATTATGGTATTGGAGAGTTAAAAGTAAGGGTTTACACTGGAGGCGGTATTATTACAAGATTTGTTTTTTCACCCTTTGCAAGGATATGTTTCGGTGGCAGTTTAGATGTTGAGAAATTTATAGGTTACGAAACGCCGGAAGTTCATGAACCTGCATTTTATTTCAAATGGAAAGTTTTTGACGGTGCCAAAATATTTCCAGCAGTTGCTGTTGGATATGATGGTCAAGGGTATAATTTTGTTAATAAATCTTATTTATTCCCACCTAAAGGTATATTTCTTACATTTTCACAAAATGTATTGTTAGAAAAATTATTTGTAGATTTAGGTGTCAATCTTTCGAAATATAAAGAAGAAACAAAAATGTTTGGTTTCTTGTCAACAAGGTTTACTTTAGAGGAACTGGTTAATTTAGCAGTTGAATGGGAGAATATCGGCGGAGAAAATGATATACAAAGAGTAAATCTTGAACTCGGTTTAATTTTAGCGAAAGTTGTAAAAGTTGATCTTCTGTTAATTAATCTTAATAAAGGTACAGAAAACATAGAACGTCAAGTTAGAATAAATTATAATTACAAGTTTCTATAATATTATAATAATATGCAAGAATATTATCTAGAATTTGAAAAACCAATTGAAGAACTCTCTAAACAAATACAAAAGTTACAACAAGCAGAAGTTGTGACTGAGGATATAAAAAGACAGATTGAAGAATTACAACGAAAGTGTGAAGAATTAAAGAAAGAAATTTATTCAAAACTATCGCCAGCACAGCGTGTGCTAATAGCAAGACATCCACAAAGACCTTTAGCTAAAGATTATATTGAAGGAATTTTTATTAACTTTGTTGAACTTCACGGAGATAGATATTTCCGTGATGATACAGCAATAATTGGCGGTTTCGGCGAACTTGAACTTGAAAAAAACAAAGTGATCTCTTGTGCAGTTATAGGTCAACAAAAAGGGAAGTCATTAGAGGAAAATCTTAAGGTTAACTTTGGTATGTTACATCCTGAAGGTTATCGTAAAGCACTAAGAATAATGAAGCTGGCTGAGAAGTTTAAAATGCCAGTTATTAGTTTCATAGATACTCCTGGAGCATATCCTGGTATAGGTGCTGAGGAACGTGGTCAAGCTGAGGCTATTGCAAGAAATCTTTATGAAATGGCAGTTTTAGAAACACCAATAATATGTATTGTAATAGGTGAAGGTGGGTCAGGTGGTGCGCTTGGTATAGGTGTTGGGGATAAACTTCTTATGCTGGAGAGTGCGTATTATTCTGTTATTTCTCCTGAAGGTTGTGCCTCAATTTTATTTCGGGACGCTTCTTTATGGCAAAAAGCAGCTGAAGCTTTAAAACTTACAGCAAAAGATTTGTATGAATTAGGTATAGTGGATGAAATTATTCCTGAACCGTTAGGTGGTGCTCATAAAGATGTTCAGAAAACTATTCATAATACAAAACTTGCAATTATAAATAATCTAAAAGTTTTAATAAAACAGCCTTCAGAACAATTGCTAAAATTACGATACAAGAAATATAGAACTATAGGCGAGTTTGATACGAAAAAAACTAAATAAGGGAGGGAGTAAAGATGCAAAACAGTTATTATGAAGACGAAATAAGTTTACTTGATATCGTTAAATTCTTTATTAGACATAGTAGATTGATCGCTATAACTACATTAATTTGTGGTGTTGTCGGGGTCGCTGTTATCTTATTGCTAAGTTCTAAAGAAAAATCTTTTACAGCAGAATCAGCAATAATAGTTTTAGGGACAAAGTCAGATGTTTCAGTTGAACCGAAATCAAGTTTATTAGGTATAAAAGAAATAGCGGATATTTATCCTCCAAGGTTAGAAGATAGAAAAAGAACAATTGTAGA